>CABHPA010000097.1 GCA_902168245.1 Candidatus Melainabacteria bacterium | reverse complement strand
GCTCGGAGATGTGTATAAGAGACAGCTCACAGGGTGAAGTTCTTGCCACTTGGTTGTCGCAAGATTGTTCTCCTCTAACCATTTATATTTTCCACCTATACGCTGACCTGATTCATCATTTATTTCGCGTGGCCCCAGTAAATCAGAGTGATAGACTTGGGCAGGTGGCTTTTTAGAAGTAGTAGGTTGGGTTTTTATGAAAATTGCAATAGCAACACCTTCCTGAATATCAAATACGTTTTTATCAGGACTCCCATCACTCGCGGTTTCTTTTTGCATAGCGTTGCCATGCAGGTCTAGCACATGTATTTCATCAAAAGTTTTCATCAAGCTTTGTCGCATACCCCGAAAGGTGGGGCTGGCGAGATAACTGTTACTGCTGATGAATGCCAACACTCCATAGCCTGTCAATTCAATACGCCATTGGCTAAATCGAATAAACTTGACATAGTCATTATTTAGCCATTTCGGGTTGCGCTCATTCAAGCCATGGCCGTCCACTTCAAAATAGTTTTGCAATCTGCCCTTAGTAGCATCTTCCGTATCTCCATGAAGCAGATTTCTAACCCATTCCCCTTGATTGGCTGAATGCCCAGAATAAGGCGGATTTCCTAAAATAACCATTACAGGAGCTTGGGTTTTGATACGGCTGGCTTGGTTGGCTTCCGTGGCCAGAAAGGTGGAGAAGAGGGGGAGGTTTGCAAATGGGCGGCCCGGTTCCAGCGTGTTGGTCAGAAAGACGTTTAGACGTTCATCGTCTTTGAAGTCATAACCCGTTTCTTTTAGTAACAAACCTAACTTCAAATGTGCCACGGCATAAGAGGCCATTAATAATTCAAAGCCGTTCAAACGAGGCAAAAGATGATCTCGGACGTACCCGCTCCACATCCCGGCATTTTTGCTGCCAACCGTATTGTAAATATGCTGAATAACGCTGTATAAGAAAGTTCCTGTTCCAGTGGCCGGATCAAGAATTTGAACCTTATGGAACTCTTTCTTATGTTCTTCTTTTGCAGCCTGTTTACTTTTTGCTTCAGGCGTTAGAGTCAGTGTGACTTTTTCCCGGCTTGAAAGCCCGTCTTTCAAATTAAAGCGGGTTTTCAGAATCTCATCCACAGAACGTACAATATAACTGACCACCGGCTCAGGCGTGTAATAAACACCGCGCATTTCCCGCAAATTACTGTCATATGCCTTCAGGAAGGTTTCGTAAAAGTGAACCACCGGATCTTCCTGGCGGGTACGCTTGCCAAAATCGGCCAAAATGTCATCCATTCGGGAACGGTTCAGTAGTTCGGCCAAGTCGTCAACCGCCCAAACGAAGGGGAGATCGCCATCATCATCGATTTCTAAGGCTATATGCTGGAACAGTTTCTTCAAAAATGGGTTGGTTTTTGGTAAATCTCGGCCAGCGTTCCGACGCGTGAAGGGTTCTGCCCCTTGATGATTGCAACGGGCCGCAAACAAGCCATAACAAATGGTTTGCGCGTACATGTCAGCAAAATGCTCAGGCTTCAAATCATGCAGCAAGATATCCCGAAAGCCTTCCAACTGATCATGCAGTGGGCCGCCGTCTTTTTCTTCCTCAAAGGTTGCCTTGATTGCGTCTCTGATGATCTTGGCAATGCCTGCCATACGTTGGGCTAATTCCTTGGGACTAGATACGGTTGGAGTTTGGGAGGTCAAAAAGGCTTCCAACAAAAGAGCCAAGCCATCATCCGCCCCAGTATAAACTTGAATCTTGCCGTTTTTCACTTCGCCTATTTTGGCTGTTTGCCTAGGCTGTCCAAGTACATACCAACGAAACTCAAGATAATCGGTCAAAATTAGGTTATCCAGACTTTCCAAGTACCGGCGCATCTGATCAGTTGTCTCTATCTTGTCCAGATCCACACCAATATCCTTGGCTTCGATATGACCGATTGGGGTAATGCCACGGGTCACAATGTAATCTGGAGCGCCACACTTCACCCTCTTGGGTTCATTGGTTGCCAGAAACTCTTTCCCCCCAATGGCTTCTATGAAGTCCTTCAAGGCAGGGCGTAACGTGTGTTCCGTAGAGTTACCGTGCTTTATTTCCCTATCCAGAGCCTTTATATAGCTCGTGACCTTACTACTTGTCTTTAGCATGTTACAGCCTTCGTATTTAAATTGCTCAGTTGCTCTATTTTAACGGGTTCAAAGGCTCGAAGGGTAGCATCAATGGCTTCAACATCCGATAACAGGCTTTTATCTCCAATCGACATACTTTCAAGCTCTTTTTTCAACCGATAGAAGCCTTTAGGAAGATCATCCCAATAGGAGCGCAAGCCGTTCCAGCCGATTTCACCGATCAACATCAGCGCCCCCAACCGCTGAAGGCGGTTTCCCATGGAAGACTCCGGCTCATGGGTTGCCAGATAATCCATGAGGGCGGATGGCGCGTCTTTTTGAGCCATCACAATCAGCGCCATGGCCGATTTATAAGGATTCCAATGATGTAAAAGAACCGCCTGGGCAATCTTCTGGCTGAATAGGGCAAAGAAGCGCAAATCGTCATCCGGTAGGCCAACCGATTTTAACATCCTTTGAATTTGCGCCCGTGTGTTTAAGCGGACTTCCATTCGCATTACCTGAATCCCGGTCGCTACCTCAAAATATTCAAACAAGTCGCCTTGGGTATTGGCCTCCTGCTCATAAGCCCGTTTAGCGCCGCGCTTTACTTGTTGCAAGTCTTTAACCTTGTCATAGAAGGCCAGTTCAAAGCTATCGGTATGTACTTTATAGAGATGGCCGCCGTTTCGAAAATCGACCTTGTTATGATCCAGCCATTGCTTGACGGGAGCCTTGGAAAGTAGGTTGATGACGCTCTTACAAAGCGTATAACGGGGTAACACGATATTCTTTCCATAATGGACAGCCCCAACCGGCGCTTTTCGCAATAAATCGGCAAAAACATAAATACCCCAAGCCGTCAGCTTGTTTTGCAGGGCTTCAATCACCTTGGAAAAGTCTGCTTCGGTGATTTCATCGAAGTTGTTCCCATAAATCAGCTTGGGGACTGAAAACTCGATGACCAGTTCAACAATATTCGGCGGGCGGCGTCTGAGTGTAAGCCTTGGAGCATAGCCGTCTTCCTGCTTTTCTTGTTTGGAAGGGTTTAGCACGGCCTTCATGACACCCCTACCGGCAAATCTGTCCTTTAAGTCAAGGATTGTCTTTGCGTTAGGCTGGAAACGATCCGGCTCGAAGATCGTAAAAGTCCCTTCATCCAATATCAGGCGGATAGTGTCGATCATTCTGCTCTACATCCTTCTGAATAGTGGCAACTTTCTGGAAAATGGCTTTTTCAATAGCCTCACTCAAGCCGGTTTTAATGGGGTGGAATAGGGTCTTCTTTACGCCATTGGGCAAGCTTCGGCTTGGTAGGTCAACCGATAGCCGCCGCTCAACTTGATATGAACACCGATGCCGTCTAACACCAAGGCATCATTCAGAACCACCCTGGCCATGGCGATTAGCCCGCCCGATGGCTTAATCAAAGTGATATGCACTTCACCCGCTGAATAGCGTCATGGTTCCCCCTGCCTTTCAACTTCGATTTCCACTAGCAAGCTGACAAAGTCGGTTAGCCGTCTTGCCGCCATCAGCATTTCCGAAGCATCCAGCGATTCACCCTCATACAGAGATGAGAGGCTATCGACAATTGGGGTAAGCGTTAAATCTTGCATACCCCAATGATTCAGGATCGGGAATTCTTAGTGTCTTATATAAGAGTTCAGGAATAAAAGAGCTTGAAAGCCCATTGGTACAAGTATTAGAGGCTAAAATAAGAATTTCTAAGCTTTATAATCTTTAACAAAAAACCATTTTTTGGGTCTTTCAGTATTTGCCCGAACCAAACCTTTTCTTTCCAGGCTTTTAAGCCAAGCCCCCAATGAACCAGAAGGTGTTTCTTCCGCTAAATCATCTTTTTTCGTTCTGGGAGAAAGCTCATGAACCGTAAAACCTTCAGGATAGACTTTCCTTAACGCTTCCAAAGTTCTATTCTCGCCCGGATTCAAAGCCTTTTGGCGCACCGCTGCCTTTTTCAGTATTGATTCAGCCTGCTCTTTTCGCATTTCGGTCAATAGGAGCCTGTTTTTATCTTTCAGCATTTGGGTTCTTTCAAGTGGCCCCTTTGCCCGCTCAAGCGCCTCTATACGCTCCGCATCCAAAGCCCTCAACTTTGCTTCATGGGCTGCCTTTTCCGCGCGTTCAAGTTCTTCGTTCCGTAGGGCTTGCTTCCGCCTAACCGGATCCAGAACTTGACCATACCGCTGAAGCTCATACTGTTGGCGATTTTGTTCCCATTGTTGTGCCTGCTGTTTTGCTTTAAGCGTTCGCTCTTGAGGCGTTAGAGGCCTACCATAGAGGCAAGTTTCTACCCTTTTCTGGGCAAACTCCGCAACCTCCCTAAGAGGCGCTCCAATCTGTTTTCCAAGCTGAGCCGCCACTTGAAGCAAATCACTAACAGGCAATATGACTTCATCTTTCTGGAAAGAAGCAGGAGGCTTCATCATTAGTAGCTTAAAAAGCTGGGCATACAATTGCCAACGGGCAAACCGTCCTCTTAAAGGCCATTTTTTACCGCCTGCATAGGGCGTACAGAGATTTTCTATTGTCGCAAGTTCATCTTTGTTCAGGAAAGCCTTTTCAATCTGTCCGATCTTGCCTTCTACCCACTCATTAGACTGATCTGACTCTAATACCATGCTTTCACGCCAAATCAGTGGGCTATTTCGATTATGGGCATTTATTTGTAGCCTGATAAACTCGTTTCTTTGCTCAGCCGTTAGGCAAAACGAGGGCCGCTCTTGAAATTTTGGGGTGTCTTCACTCCAAGGGTAGCAACTATCCAGCATTTCCCAAACGGCAAACCTGATCTCATTCAAGCCTTGCAGTTCGGAAATAGGCTTACTTGCCAATACATAGGAGGCTGGCTTTGCTTCAAGAGTCTTTTGGGTTTCATCTTGCTCTATCATGGGCTTTTCATGATTTACTGCCTTCGGTTTTATTGTAATCGCTCAAAGCCCACCCCCCTAGCAAACGTCACAAAATGAAAAAAGCCCGGCCTTAAACCGGGCTTTTCCTGAAGCAATCCTTTTTAAACGGCTTGGGTAAAAGACAAAGATGCCTGACGTATATACGCTGCCAGTTCGATTACCTCATTATAGTTTTCAGTTCGAACTGCGGCTATTATCTGCCACCACTCTCTCCCAAGGGGTTTCAGGCAAAAGATAAAAATGCTCCATGGTACACAAATGGTGCAGTTGAGGATAAGTTGTAACAAAAACACCCCTTGTAAGCCGGCCTATTCTTGTGTGTTAATATTGACAAAATTAGAGTTTTGGGTGGCTGTAGCCGTAAAAACTCTATTGACGGTCTTGCAAAAACGTCAGGCACATTTTTTTCATCACCAGTTTCTATAGTATAGCTGTAATAAACAAAAAGGTACCCCTGTATGGGTATTACACCGATTCTAACCAAAAATGTGCTGCCCTCGCTGAGCAGCATAAAAATTCCCCCGACCAGAGTATTCTTGTCCCGCACCCAATCAAAAAACGCCGTATCAATATTGAGCCAATTCAAAAACAATGGAGATCCTGCAGACCGGCTGGAACGTCGAATCGGGCTTCGCAGAGAAGAAGTAGACAGATTCGACAGAATCGAGAATGCAGGGGCCGCCGGGGGTGCTCTCAAGATTCCCCATGGAGTAAAAGCCAGGCAAAGCGCTCAGGACATCTTCGGCATCCCAACCACTACCAGCGCCTCGCCTGCCAAGGCTGGCGGTAAATCCAGTCAGTCTTTAGCTGCTTTTGCCAATGTGTTCAATCCCCAGCGGGAAAACGTATCTCTGCACCCCCTATTGACACCTAGTCTGCATTTTGAGCAACGTAATACTGGAAACTGTTACATGCTGGCCGCGCTTTATTCAGCACTCCAGAGTCCACAAGGACGCGCGAAGCTATGCTCCTCAACATTGGAAAAACAGATCTCGCATGATGGCGCCGTCACCTATCATTTCCAATTCCCAACCGGCTTAAGCGCCGAAATGCAGGAAACTGAACTGGGACAAAACAGGGCGGGTAAAAATCCCGCAAAAGCCCCCTGGCTAATTCAGGCAATGGAACTAGCCTATGCAAAGGGTGTACGCAATTATCGAAACCAGCAAAGGCCACTCCCATATCCGAACGGAGGCGCTGGTCACACCTTCAAGCTGGTCGGCGGCGGTCACCCTGCCAATGCATTGTTGGATATGATTGGGGGCGAAAAAGTGAGCCGTTCCCTCAAGGGTAAGAATGTGTCTGAATTGCTTACAGAAATGAGCGAAGATAAAGAGTTTAGCTATATTTTAACAATCGGAACACCGAGCTTCCATAACGGCAGTGACCAGGCTATTTCCTATACGTTGAAATCCGGCCAGACCATCCGCCTTCCCCTTAAACACGCTTATACACTTTTGCCCGATGCAGAAAGCAAGACCGTAACCATTATCGATCCGCACGATACAAAAAACAAAAGATACGTCCTGGATTATGAAGCCTTACCTCATTTGTTCCAGAGCATCGAAGGCGTAAAGCTTCCAAAGTTATAGCGGTTTCAGATTTTTAGACGGAATTGATCTGCGGCCTTCATAGTGTAGGTCGAGAGTACAAAATCCAGAATCCGGCGTTTTTCCAGGCCAGAATCTGCCAAATACAGAGCGTGAGCGTTTTTCGTTACGCTAGCTCGAGAAGACAAATGCCAATTGCCCGATAGCATCGCTTACCTTACTGGTATTGCTGCAATGCGTTATCTATCTAAATTAAGTTCTTGCTTCGCTGCCATAATCTGTCAGAAAATTGGGCATCCAGCTTGCACTCCGTTTATTTCAATCCAGCCAAAAAAGGCCGCTTGCCGCTTTCTACAAAAAGCTTCCACAAAGTACTCATGAAAAAATCTCTATTTTTTCAAACGCATGCCAAAGCCTTGATCTAAATCCGACTCAAGGCTGCTTCGAAAATATTGCAAATGGCAATGAAAACGCAGTATGGCTGTGGGTAGAATTATCAGACGCAGGAGCAGCAGAAGTAGACGGCTCTGGCGATTGCTCCGGATTAAGTTTCGATGGCTTCAGACCTGCGTGTTTTCGATAAGGGGCTGCAGCCTTTCGCTCCTTACGCCCTGAAGAATCCTGCTTACGCGCTTTGCTCCCGCCCAGGGACGTATTGGCAAGTTGATCCAGGGCTTCTTCCTCAGCTCTTTGCTGTCTTAACTGCTCCGCAAAGGATAGGGGTTTTTTATTAGGGTTATATCTAGGACGCTCAGGTTCGGCAAAAAGCACTGGCTCCGGCACCTGAACAGGCTGGTCATTTGAAGGTGGCGGTGAAGGCGCGGAAAAAGCAAACGGCGACTCTTCCTCAACATCAGCCTGCTCATAGGCCTCAAATGTTTCAGGCTTTTTTTGAGCGCCCCTGATCGATAACGTATCAGCAGATTCCCCTTGCATCGGGCTGGACGAGCGTTCCTCATCAGACGAATCCTGAGAACGCGCGGCAGCTCTAGGAGAATTATAACGGCCTGTAAAAAGAACCGAAGAAATATTCATATTGGTTTTACCTTTTACACTGAAGTTGCTGGTTTTAAAGCAACCTTTAAAGATGATGAACAAGAAGAAATCCCAAATATGGATTTTCACACAAACAGGACGGATTCGTCGAGCAAGGCGTTGGGCAATTGCAACCCGGCTCTACAGGTTTAATAGCCTGAACGCCAAATGATTTATCAGGAAGCAGGAACATTCCCCGAAGCGTTCCCCCTATCTCCTGAGATATCAGCAGATAGCCCACTGGGGCAGTATTTCAGGCGACACCACAAGCAGTATAATCCTCACATCCATTTCTGTTACACAGCCCTACCGCAGAACCGCCAATCAGCAGAGAGGGGGATTTTATGGCGTCCATTCCACAGACGGGCCATGCCCTTACGCAAACGGGGCAGTGCGTTGATTCAGCCACCGAAGCGAACTGGCCGCCGCTCCCCTGGGATGAATGGCGCCAAACCGCCGCCACCTTGCAATTATGGATGCAAATCATCGGCAAAATCCGGCTCGCCCTGGCCACGCGAACCAACCACTGGTGGCACGTAACCCTGTACCCCACTTGTCGAGGGCTTACCACTTCTCCCATGCCTTACGGCAGCCGGATGCTGCAAATTGATTTCGACTTCCTGAGCCATCGGTTGCACTTGCAAAGCAGCGATGGACAGCAACAAAGCATCGGCTTACACCCCATAACAGTTGCCGAGTTCTACCGACAGGTAATGAACAGCCTGGAACAACTGGGCATGCCGGTTCACATCCATCCCATGCCGTCCGAAATACCCGATCCCATCCCCTTTACGCAAGACGAGGAGCATAGCGCCTACCAGCTGGAATATGCCGCACGGTACTGGCAAATCCTGTTGCAGGCGGAACAGGTGTTCACAAAATTCCGGGCGCGTTTTACCGGCAAAGTTAGCCCGGCCCATCTTTTTTGGGGAGGCTTTGACTTTGCCGTCACCCGGTTTTCAGGCCGAATGGCGCCACCACATGCCAGCGTACCCCATATTCCCGATCGAGTGGTGCGCACCGCCTATTCCCACGAGGTGAGCAGTTGCGGCTTTTGGCCCGGAGGCCCGATCCTGCCGGAGCCATTGTTTTACGCCTATGCCTATCCCACCCCCGCCGGATTTGAGGATGCCCCGATAGAGCCGCCGGAAGCCTATTTCCATGGCGCGCTCGGAGAGTTTATTTTGCCTTACGAGGCGCTTCGCGCCTATAATGATCCGGCTGGCGTCCTGTTGCGCTTTTTGCAAAGCACCTACGAGGCGGCAGCCAACCTGGGTCAATGGCCCCGCAGCGCATTGGAAGCGGACAGCGACGACATTTAAAACCCGACCGGAACCTAGCGATGTCCCAAAACAACCACTTACAACCTTTAAGGACGACAGAAGGCACACAGCGCCTGGAAGCCTTCAGCGACGGAATCTTCGCCATCGCCATTACCTTGCTGGTATTAAACCTGACCGTCCCCAAGCTAGCAGACCCACTCAACGATTCCCTGCTGAAAAGCCTGATCCGCATGTGGCCTCATTACCTTAGTTTCCTGCTCAGCTTTATTGTTCTTGGCATTACTTGGGCCAACCACCACGAAATGTTCCGTTTTATCCGGCGCTCCAACCATATTTTTTTGCTGATCAACATCTTGTTCCTGATGTTTATCACGCTCATGCCCTTTTCCACCTCCATTCTGGGGCAATTTTTAAACGAGGGCGGCAACCAGGTTATCGCAACGGCTTTCTATAATGGAACCTTGCTCGGCATGGGGCTTATGTTCAACGCCATATGGCTCTATGCGCTTAAAAAAGGGCTCATCAACGAACAATGCAACCCGGAGGCGATTCAGGACATGACCCGTGGTTATCTGCTGGGGCCAGTGCTGTTCGGGGCCGCCTTTATCGTCACCTTTGCCTGGTATCCGGTCAGCCTGGCCATTAATACGCTGGCCATCGTGTTTTTCCTGATTCCCAGCCCCAACCGGCCCATGTATTTGCCGCCACTAAGCGAACCCCTCAACCCTCCTCAGGAACACCCCAGCCGTTAAGCCCTAAAAATCAGATCGCAAGAAACGGAGTGCGGGCGTCAGGCAAAAGCGGCTACGCTCTGCTTTATATAAAAACTCAGTAGCCCCAACCGAACCCACAGGTATCCCATGCCCGATGATGACCGCCCAAGCCCGGACGAAACCCGCTGGCGACAAGTAATTGCCAGGCAAAAACATGCCGATGCGCCGGACTTTGTGTATGCTGTGAGATCCACAGGCGTTTATTGCAGGCCGGGCTGTGCTTCTCGGCAACCCAACCGCAGCAATGTCTCGTTTTTTAATACGCCCAAACAGGCCCAGCAGGCAGGTTACCGACCCTGCAAACGTTGCCGTCCCGATGCGGAACCAGGGCAGGATAGCCATCTTCCGCTGATTGAGCAAGCTTGCCACAAGATTCACCAGAGCAAGGATATGCCAGACCTGAAACAACTGTCGCAGGCAGCGGGCATGAGCCCGTCTTACTTCCAGCGGTTGTTCAAGGCCGTCATCGGTGTTTCTCCCAGGCAATACGGGGCTGAATACCGCCGACAAAGGTTGCAAGCCAACCTGCAACAAAGTACATCCGTAACCGAGGCGATTTATGAGGCCGGATTCAACACCAGCAGCCGCCTATACGAAAACGCCGATCGCTTACTGGGCATGAAACCCACCGAATACCGTTCAGGCGGGGCAGGAATTACCGTCACCTACGCGTTGGCCGTTTCATTTTTAGGCCCGGTACTGATTGCGGCCACTCCAAAAGGCATTTGCGGAATCGACTTGGATGACAACCCCACCATACTGATCGAACGCCTCCGGGCGCGTTTTCCAAAAGCGCGCCTGCAAGAGGGAGGAGAGGCATTCTCCGCCTGGGTGTCCGAGGTGCTGGCCTGTATCGAGCAACCGGGCCGCAGCCTGAGCCTTCCGCTGGATATCCGGGGCACAGCCTTTCAGCGCCGGGTATGGCAAGCCTTGCAGGACATTCCCCCCGGTCAAACCGTTACTTATACCCAACTGGCGGCCAAAATCGGGCAACCCAAAGCATTCAGGGCAGTGGCTAAAGCCTGCGCCACCAATCACATCGCCATCATCGTCCCCTGTCACCGGGTCATCGCCAAAGACAGAAGCCTAAGGGGCTATCGCTGGGGAATTGTGCGCAAACAATCCTTGCTGGAGCAGGAGGCAGCCAGACCCAAACCAGCCGAATAGAGCAGCGATCCCATCCCTACAGATGGCCCCATTAGCCTTTTAACCTAGAAAGCCTGACATACAGGCAGCCGCAGACTTTGATACCGGGTTGGAATTGAAATTTCAGCAAGGATTCGGCGCAAGGCTTGAAATCCATGCCGGTGCGGCATAAAAATGTTAACGCGCTATTTGGTTTTTGCTAGAATATGCACACTTTGAAGCGTCTTGCGAGCAATTTCGCAAGAAAGCACAGCTTCATCGCCCCATAACGTTCAGTTTGACTCCCGGTTTTGCGCAATGCCCCCGGACATGACCGCAAAACCAACCAATAATAAAGATAAAGAAGAAAGAGCACGAAGATGAATCGCACGCATGATTTATGCTGGATGATCGGCGGTCCTCAAGGGACAGGGGTTGACTCCTCGGCTACCTTGTTCGCCAGATCCTGCGCCGCTGCCGGCTACTGGATTTACGGCCGCCGCGAATACCACTCCAATATCAAGGGAGAGCATAGCTACTTCCAGGTCCGTGTCAAGACAAAGCCCGTCTTCTGCCACGTCGATCCGGTTCATCTGCTGGCTACCTTTGAGAACTCCACCGCCGAGCTGCATGCCTTTGAAGTGGTGGACGATGGGGCCTTCATCTACGACCCCAAAGTAACCGATCCCACCAAACTGAACCTGAAACCGGGCGTACTGCTATTCCCCATCCCCTTTACCGAAATTCTGGAAGAAATCGCCCAGGCCACCGGCAAAACAGCCACCAGCCTCGCCATCATCAAGAACAGCGTTGCGGTTGCCGCTTCCCTGGCCCTGTGCAAAATCGAACTGAGCGCCATGGAAGAAGCCCTGACCGGCATCTTCACCGGCAGCAAGGCCAAGCTGGTTTCCTTGAACATGCAAGCCGCCACCCGCGCGTTTGAAATCATCAAGGCCCACCCGGACTTCGACAAATTCAACTACGTCATGGAAAAGCCCACCGAAATCCCGGCAAAAGGCTCTCGCTACATCCTGAACGCCGCCATCGCTACCGGCTTGGCCAAGCTGAAGGCCGGTTGCCGTCTGCAAACCTACTACTCCATCACCCCTGCGGTCGATGAGTGTATCTACCTGGAAGATCAGTCCGAATACGGCTTGCCTGTCGTGCAGTGCGAAGACGAAATCGCCGCTGTGAACATGGCAATCGGTGGCGCCACCACCGGGATTCGCGCTTCAACGTCCACTTCCGGCCCCGGTCTGGACTTGATGACCGAAGGCTTAGGCTGGGCCGGCATCAACGAAGTGCCCGTGGTGGTGTTCAACTACCAGCGTGGCGGCCCGTCCACCGGCTTGCCCACCCGTCACGAGCAAACCGACATGCTGAGCTGCGTATTCAGCGGCCACGGCGAATACCCGCGCATCGTGATGTGCCCTGGCGATGCCGTAGAGCAGTTCTACGACAGTTTCCAAGCCTTCAACTACGCGGATCGTTACCAGACCCCGGTTATCTTCATCAGCGATAAACTGCTGGCGAACAATACCATCTGCGTTCCCAAGTTCGATGACAGCAACATGAAAATCGATTTGGGCGTAATGGCTGGCACCGATGCCAAGTTCGACGAAGACAACCTGGAAGCGGCGCTTACCAAGTTCCCACGCTTCAAAATTACCGAGGACGGTATTTCCCCGCGCGCATTGCCTGGCATGCCCGGCCATATCTACTGGATGACGGGTGACGAGCATTGCGAATACGGCCACATTACCGAAGATCCGATCATCCGCATTCCGATGCAAGAGAAGCGGATGAAAAAGCTGGATCTGGCCGCAAGCGAAATCGCGCTGGAAAACCAACTGGTCGTCCACAACCCGTACAACGCGGAAAACCCGCCGATCACCATCGTGAGCTGGGGTTCCACCAAGGGCGTGATTCTGGACACCCTGCGAGTGCTAAAAGAAGAGCACAACCTGGATGTGAACTACATCCAGTTGCGCATGCTCAGCCCGTTCCCGGCTGAGGAACTGAAAAAAGCCATGGCCAAGGTAAAACGCGCTGTGGTGGTGGAAAGCAGCTTCGGCGGCCAAATCACCCAGTTGATCTGCATGCGCACCGGTATCCAGATCGAGCATGAAGTGCTGAAATGGAGCGGTCGTCCCATTTCCGAGACCGAACTGGTTGCCGCCATCCGCGAAATTAACGAAAAACAGTCCAGAAAGGTGGTATTGTCCTATGGCCTCTAGTCCCAGCCTCCTGAAAGCCCCTTTAAAAGGCGCTCAATTGAAAAGCGACGTTCACTCCGAATGGTGTCCCGGCTGCGGCGACTTTGGGATTACCAACGCCATCCAGCAAGCCATCGCCGGTTTGTCCATGAAGCCATGGGAAACTTTCATCGTTTCCGGTGTAGGCTGCTCCGGCAAGGTGCCGCACTACATCCACACCTACGGGATGCACACGCTGCACGGCCGCTCCCTGGCATTCGCCCAAGGGGCCAAGCTGGCCAACCCCAACCTGACCATCATCGCCGCTGGTGGTGACGGTGACGGCTACGGGATTGGCGCGGGCCACTTCGTACACGCCGGTCGCCGGAACATGGACATGACTTATGTGGTGTTCAACAACGAAGTGTACGGTCTGACCAAAGGGCAAGCCTCCCCCACGTTGGCCCAGGGTGCGCAACCCAAGTCCCTGGCGTTGCCGAACCCGACCACTGCGTTGAACCCGATTACCCTGGCCCTGGCTTGCGGTTACACGTTCATCGCCCGGAGCTACGCGTTTGACGCGAAGCATCTGAAGGAAACCCTGATGAAAGCCATCCAGCACAAAGGGATGGCCCTGGTAGACGTGCTGCAACCCTGCCCCACCTACAACAACCTGCACACCAAAGATTACTTTGCTGAAATGGTTGAAGTGGCTGGCAACCAGGTACCACGTGTGTACTACCTGGAAAACGATGGGTACGACGGCGTGGTGAAAGACTCCAACAACATCCACGAAATCAACGAGAAGCAAGCTCAGTGCTTTGAGCGCGCCCATCGCGTTGAGGAGCGGGTGGCGTTGGGTGTGTACTACCAGGTGCAGCGTCCCACCTTCCAAGACATCCAGAAAACCAACCTGCCGCTGCTCAACGAGTTTGCGCCAGTTGAGTTGCCCTACTACGACAAAAAGACCATGATTGCCAACACCGACCTGTCCAAAGCGGCAGCCGAGTTTGTCATCTAGGTAATCTGAAACACTTAAAATCCCCGATCTGGTTCCAGATCGGGGATTTTTGCATAGTAGGGCAAATTACTGAGCAATATGAATCCCATACAAAAATGCCCGGTATAGTTTCATACCGGGCATTTTACGTTTTATTTCGCCGTAGATTTAGGAGCAGCCTTCCGAATTACCGCAATTATCACACTTATAGCAGGCACCGTTGCGGATAGTGATGCTGCCGCAGTTGCTACAGAACGGGGCGTCGCCCATCATGCCGCGAAGTTGCTCGTTCCTAAGCTCACTGCTGGAAAGCTCCGTGTCCACAATCTTCTTGGGAGCGCTATTGGCAGCGGCGGCGACTTCGGTTTTCAGCTCCAGTTGCTTCTGAATAGCTTCTTCCCGCGTCCCATCCGGTTTTACTTGCACAAAATCGGTGCGGCCCAGGTATTCCATGCCCAGCACCCGGAAGATGAGATCCACCAGCGAGGTACACTGGCGCACGTTGGGGTGATCGGTCATGCCAGACGGCTCAAAGCGGGTGAAGGTGAAGGAGTCCACGAACTTCTCCAGCGGGACGCCGTACTGCAAGCCCAGCGATACGGCCACCGCGAAGCAGTTGACCATACTCCGGTAAGCGGCACCTTCCTTGAACATGTCGATGAAGATTTCGCCCAGGCGGCCGTCCTCGAACTCGCCGGTGCGCAGGTGAATTTTGTGGCCGCTAACGGTGGTTTCCAAGGTAAAGCCGTTGCGCTTACGCGGCAGTTCCTTCTTGTTACCCCAGGTGAGCGTGGGCACGCCTTCTTCAGCCAGGGCCTCCTCAGTATCGGTGCTTTTGGCGGTGCTTAGCGGTTGGGAGTACTTGGAACCGTCACGGTACAAGGCCACGCACTTGAGGCCCATTTTCCAGGCATCCACATAGATTTTTTTGATGTCTTCCACGGTGGCTTCGTTGGGCAGGTTCACCGTTTTGGAGATCGCACCAGACAGAAACGGCTGGGCTGCTGCCATGATCTTGATGTGGGCCATCGGATCAATGAAGCGTTGGCCGTTTCCGCACTTGTTGGCGCAATCGAAAACCGGATAATGCGCTTCTTTCAAGAAGGGAGCCTTTTCCACGGTGCCGGTGCCGTTCACGTAGTCCACAATGGCGTTCACTTCGGCGCGGGTCATGCCTTTCTGCTTCAACAGGTCGGGAGTAATGCCCACCGTCCACTCGTTGAAGTTACTGGAGGCTTTCACGCTGTCGTAAGCGGCCTGAATGTCCTCTTTGCTGAAGCCCAACTCCAACAAGGTGGTTTCATTGGCAAACGGCGCGCCTTCCAGGGTCGCATGACCCAGAATGTACTTGATGATGGCGTCGACTTCGGCAGGATCGTAGCCCAGTTTCTCTAAGGCGCGGGGTACGGACTGGTTGACGATCTTGAAGTAACCGCCACCGGCCAGCTTTTTCCATTTCACCAGAGCAAAATCCGGCTCAATCCCGGTGGTGTCGCAATCCATCAGCAGGCCGATGGTTCCGGTAGGGGCCAGCACGGTAGCTTGCGCGTTGCGATAGCCGTATTTTTCGCCCAGCTCCACGGTTTCGTCCCATAGTTGCTTGGCGGCATCCAGCAAGTAGGCAGGACAGGCTTTTTCATTGATGTCGTGCGTCGCGGCGCGGTGCTTATTCATCACGCGCAGCATGGAGGATTCATTGGGCTTGTAGCCGGGGAACGGGCCTTTTACAGCGGCCAGCTCAGCGGATGTGCGGTAGGCTTCCCCGTGCATTAGCGCGGTAATGGCCCCGGTGATAGCGTAGCTCTCTTCGCTATCGTAGGGAATGCCGTTGACCATCAACATGGTACCCAGGTTGGCGTAACCCAGGCCCAACGGACGGTAGTTGTGGCTATTCTGGGCGATTTGCTGGGTGGGATAGGAAGCAAAATCCACCAGAATCTCTTGCGCGGTAAAGAATACCCGGCAGGCGTGACGGAAGCCGTCCACATCGAAGGCGCCATCTTCGTTGGCGAACTTCAACAGGTTGATGGAGGCCAGGTTACAGGCAGTGTTATCCAGGAAGTGATACTCGGAGCAAGGGTTGGAGCCATAGATACGATCGGTGTTCAGGCAGGTGTTCCACTCGTTGATGAGGTCATCGTACTGAACGCCCGGATCGGCGCAAGCCCAGGCCGCTTCCGCGATTTTTTGCATCAGGTCGGTGGCTTCGTAGGTATCGCAGACCTCCCCGGTGGTGCGGAAGGTGGTTTGCCATTTCTCGCCGTTCAGGAACGCATTCATGAACTTGTCGCTGAGGCGCACCGAGTTGTTGGAGTTCTGCCCGGCCACGGTGTGATAGGCTTCGCCGTTAAAATCCGCCGGATAGCCCGCATCAATCAGGACTTTGACCTTTTTCTCTTCTTTTTGCTTCCAATCGATTAGATCCACGATTTCCGGGTGATCCATATCCAGGGACACCATTTTGGCCGCCCGACGGGTGGTGCCGCCGGACTTGGTAGCGCCCGCGCCGCGATCCAGAACTTCCAGGAAGGACATGAGGCCGGAAGAAGTGCCGCCGCCGGAAAGTTTTTCCTGCCGACCGCGAATACGAGAGAAGTTGGTGCCGGTGCCGGAACCGAACTTGAACAGGCGAGCTTCGTTCTTAAGCAGGTCGAAAATGCTCATCAGATCATCATCGACGGATTGAATGAAGCAGGCCGAACACTGGGGATGGTCGTATGCGCCCTGGGTCATCTCGATTTTGTCGGTTTCAGGGTTCCAGAACCAGTTGCCGCCGCTGCCTTCAATCTGGTACTCGTGCCACAGACCGCAGTTGAACCACACCGGGGAATTGAACGCGCCCTTCTGGGTAATCAGCAGGTGGCTCAGCTCCATTTCAAAGGTATCGGCATCCGCTTTGCTGGCAAATACGCCAAAGGCTTCCCCTTGCGAGCGAATGGTGTGCGCCAGACGATAGACCACCTGCTTTACGCTGCGCTCGCTGCCGGTTTGGGGTACACCCGCCTTGCGGAAATACTTGGACACCACGATATCGGTGGCCAATTGACTCCAAGAGGCAGGCACTTCGATATCTTTCATTTCAAAAATCACGGTGCCATCCGGCTCGGTAATTTTGGAAGTGCGGTACTGGTACTCAATCGCATCGAAAGGATGGACTTCAGGCCGGGTAAAATGCCGATTGAAAGCCAGCCCGCTGGCATTGACTTCCAGCGCATTGCCTTTGGCGGCCTGCGCCTTGCTTTTTCCTTTACCTGCTTTTCCTGATTTTTCAGGGCTTTGATTAACCTGGCTTTCAATTACGCTCATTGCGAACTCCCTATCTGTGTTTCAAGTTAGCTCTCTACTGTACTGTTCCGGCACTTGGGATGCGGGATTATGGACTCGATTCGGCTTTCGACGATTGGCGATTGGGGGCGAACAACGCCGCAACGGGAAACCCCTTTTCTGAGCAAGGCATGGCAAGGCGTAAATGCCTTTCCTCTTCTTTCAGTCTGTTTCTGCCAGTCTATTTCTACCGGGTTGGGATTTTTTATTGCCAGTTGAACGCTAAAATCGAAAGATTATATTGACGCTACCCAACAAACAAATAGGTTATTTGTTTGTATAAGCATCAAATAAATTGTTCAACTATTATAGAGCATTGCGGTTTCGGATCGAGAAAATGTTTCCGGGTTGTAACGCGCTCCGGCAAAGCTCCACCATGGCAGTACCATAACAGATTGCCCGCCCCCGCATGGGCATGTGTAACGGTTTATATTGTTAAAAAATCCGCCCCTTAAACGCGCCGGGTATACCCGCGCTTTGCTAGAAAATTTTGGAATGCTCGTTCAGGTAATCGCTAAGGGCTTGCAGGAAAGTACTCAGGGTAATCCACATAATCGCCACCCCAATCGACGGCTTGAGGGCGAAACTGAGCTGGAACACCGGCATTTGCTGGGCGGTTCGGTTCACAATGCCCAGCATCACATCCACCGCCATAGTCACCACAATGACGGGAGAGACCAGTTCTACCCCCACCAACAGCACGTTGCCGGACAAATCGACCAGGTAGGACAAGTCAATCACCTGGGCAATGGGCTGCTGGATAGTATAAAGCGGGAAAACCTCCAGGCTACGCTTGAGGGCTGCAATCATCCAGTGCATCCCGCCCAGGTAAATAAAAATCAGGACAGTAATGTAACTAAACAGCATTTCCAGCAGCATGGCCTGCTTGCCGTTGGCCGGATCCATAATCATGGCGGAAGAAAGGCCGATCTGGTTGTTCATGGTGTTGCCCGCCGCGTAAGCCGCCTGCAGAATCATATCGGCAATAAAGCCAATCAAGGCGCCCACCACAATATTCATAACCAATTGCAGCACAAAAGGCCCGTACAGACCCGATGCGGAAAGCGGCCCCTGCGTATCCGGCGGGATCATCCAGGCCAGGGTGCCGGTCAGGAAAAAAGCCGCACTGATTTTAATCAGGATGGGGATGGTTTTGCGGTTAAAAATGGGGCCGGTGCTGGCAAACGCCAGCATACGGAAGAACAGGAGCAGCAGGCCGTCCAGCATGGGGCCATACTGCTTGTGAATGGTTGCAAATGACTGCATTGCCACATCGAACTGCATCATTTCTGGAGTTTCCCCGGCAAAATCGCCTTTGGTAAATTGCCCTAGCGGTGTTTCTGCTTATCCAGCGCCATTTTTTCCGATAAGCCCAGCGCGCCGTCCGGGTTCTTGCGCCGCGAAGTTTTCAGCATGGCGGCCGAACCATTCTTGCTGTCCGGCATTTCCCACTGTTCGGCGTATTGGCGAAGCTTGTCGCTTTTAGGCCCGGCAGTGGTCTGTAATTCAAAAAACCGTCGGGCGCGAGCCTGTCCTGGCGTTTGGGACCTGAGCGGCGGCAGGATGAACAGGCCGTCCTGGGGAATCTCGTTAAAGGCCACATGGAACGACTCCCTGACATAATCGGACATCTGACCCATCATAAATCCTCCTCCCACTAAAATAACCCCGAATACGGCAATGATTTTGGGCGCAGCGGCAATGGTTTGCTCCTGCACCTGGGTAACAGCCTGCAAAATACCCACAACCAAACCAATTACAGCCGCCATCAGCACACAAGGCAGCGATAATAGGAGACTCAGCAGGAGCCCGTGTGCCAGGTGTTCAATCAGTAATTCCATATTCAGCTCCCAGTCGTCAGGGACTCGTGAATCAAGTTTGCATCCGGTCAGTTGAAACTCTGGATCAGGCCGTTCACAATCAGGCTCCACCCGTCTACGGCCACAAAAATCAGGATTTTAAAGGGCAAAGAAATAATAGTGGGCGATAACATCATCATCCCAAGCGCCAGCAGGATGTTGGCCACCACCAGGTCAATCACGATAAAGGGAATGAAGATGATAAACCCGATTTCAAAGGCCGTACGCAGCTCGCTGATCATAAAGGCGGGCGCGACCTCCCACAAGGTAATATCTTTTGCCGATTGGGGCGGTTTATCGTGGCTCATCTGAACGAAGAAGGCCACATCGCTCTGGCGGGTCTGGCGCATCATAAAGTTTTTCAACGGCTCGGAAGCCGTCCCCAGAATCTGCACCACGGAGCCATTCTTTTGCATAATGGGGTTCACCTTGGTGTAAATTTCCCCAAACACGGGAGACATGGTGTACATGGTCAGCACCAAAGCCATACCCACCAACACAATGGCGGGGGGTACCTGTTGCGTCCCAAGGGCAGTCTTTAATATTGATAAAACAATCATATAGCGCAAAAAACTGGTCATGCTGACCACCACAAAAGGCACCAGCGACAGCGACGCCATCAGGATCATGAGCTGAAGCGCCGGGTCCAGCTTCCCGAACATCATATCCACCGGGTTCTCTCCTTACGTTACGTCACTTGGTGCGAGAGGCCACCAGCCATTGCACGCTTTGCACAAAGCGCTCGCCAAAGCCAATTTTTCTCTGGATGATGGCGGGCGGCGGCTCAGTTGCGTACCAGGGCTTGGGCGCAAGCGGCAAGTCCACCACGGGTTCAGCAACCACTTCCTCTACCGGGGCAGGCACATTGTCCAGCCGGGAAAGCAACTGGGTGCCCTCGGCGGAAGTCACCAGCAAAAAGCGTTCCACCCCATTGCGCACCACATACAGGTTTTTGTTCGGCTCCAGGGCCAGCGTGGATTCCAGCTCCAGCTTGATTTGGCCTTCCTCCGCCTTGGCAGCGGCGACAGCGGCGGCTGCACCCGCGTTTTTGCGAGTGTACCAGTACACGCCGTAAATAACGCCCACGGTTGCCAGCGTATAGAATACGAAGCTGCCCAAATACTGCCAAAGTGTGCCTGTATGACTCAACATCGCGCTTTCCTTTTAGCTGATTCGTCTACCATTCTTCTTCATCTTCATCAAAAGTTTCATCAAAGTCTTCATTTAAGAAGTTATCCAAATTGGCCTCCTCCTCAACCGGCGGGGGCATTTCCTGCGGCATGGGCTGTGGCGGCGGCTCCACCGGCACCGGGGCAGGCATTTCCTGCGGCATGGGCGGCATCTCGGCAGACGCGCCGCCTTGTTCGCTGGCTTCCACCTGGCACACCCGCACCCCGAATTTATCGCCCACAATAATCAGCTCGCCCCAGGCCAGCACCTTGCCTTCCACCCGAAGGCACACCCGGTTATGCACCAGATCGCCCATTTCCACCACCAAACCTTCGGTCATTTCCTTCAGGTGCTTAAGCGGTAGCTTAACCGGCTCAAATTCCGCCCCCACCTCAATCATCAGGTTGTCCCATAAGGTTTGCCGGGCTGACGCGCTTTGCGGCTGGATGTCCATCGTAGCAAGCTCCTGTGTGTAGGGGATGGTGATACTTTGGTGCTGGCGAATCTGGGCCTGAAACGGAATCCGCGCGCCCGAAAGCGGCTCCACCACGAACATGCGGGAAACATGGCTGTCTTCCAGCACAATCAGGTCTTCCGGCTCCAGGTTGTCCAGGTCGGACAGGGCCACACGGGTATTGCCCAGGTAAATGCGGGCCACGCCATCCACATGGAAAAAGAACTCATCCGGCACGGTTTGCGCGGCAGGCCCGGAATGGGGCAACTTACGCGCCTGAAGGGCATTGGAAGGCAGGCTCAACACAATTTTGCCTACTTCTTCGGGAAATGGTTGGGCGTTATCGGGCAAGTTTATAGCCCCGGCCGCCGATTCTTCCAGTTGCAGCGCCCAAATCAAGTGAACTTGCCGGTTTTTTCCGGATTTGGCGGGATTTTTAAGCAGGCTTTTCATAAAGCAGCCCATCAAGTCCCGCCCCAACTCGTTTAAAATGGTGGCTTCCAGCGGGCTAAGCCGCTTAAAACTGAACTGCGCGGGCTTGGTTCCCAATACCCTGTTCAAAAAAGTAGCGCAGGCCGTATCGGAGATTTTCAGCAGCGCCATGGCCTCTGGAGCCTGCAAGCCTTGCTGCTCCGCCCCGGCCAGGGAAAGCTGGGACACGTGGAAGTCATCCATACGCCAGAAATAATGCGTGTGATAGCCAGCTCCCAAAAGCACCACCCGCACCGGCACACCCCAAAACTGCTGCAACGTTTCGGTCAGCGTGGGCGTTAACGCAGCACAGGCACGTATCACCGGCTCCCAATGGGCGGCAGTCGCCAACCGGGCTTTTGCCCTGGCGGATGATTCGGCCGTTACGGCCTGTCGTTTTTCCACACTGGCTTCCATTGAATTCTGGACCACAAAGACTCTTCTTCCACCTCGGTTCACTTCCAGCATACCCGATCGGATGCAAAGCGGGCATCCATCCTCTGGCCTAAAGCCATCAGCCGGTACAAGGCCCAAACATTGGCGGAACGCCTTGCCCGTATTAAAATGGTAAGCCTGAACCAACATGCCGCAAAAGTTGGCCTGGCGCTCAGCAAGCCCTATACTTGATCGGCCTATTTGTTGGTGCTATAAATGGGAGCCATAGATTTTCCACAGACATTTTTAGTGTGTCCCCTCAAGTTTTAGTACACCAATCCTAGAAGGTATTGCATCTTGCCTAGAATTAAATCCGCTAAAAAACGTGTAGACGTCGCAGAACGCAACCGTCAGCGCAACATGGCCGCCAAGTCCGCCATCCGCACTGCCATTAAAAAAGTGCTGAACGGTACCGATGAAGCTGTTCGTGAAACAAGCCTGAAAATCGCCTACAGCTTAATCGACAAAGCCATCCTGAAAGGGATTCTGCACAAAAACACCGGCGCCCGCTACAAATCCAAAGTAGCCCTTGCCGTCAAAAAAAGCGCCTAGACAGATCCCTGTCTCCACAGTCTTAAAAAGCCCATTCCGGTTTCGGGATGGGCTTTTTGTATAGGCAAACGCGCTATTTTCAGGCGCAGAAACACCTATCGAGAAGTTCCCGTTCCCCATTAAAACGCTAGCGCAATAACGTTTCGCAGCCCGTATAAACCGAATCCACCGAAATCTGCCGCATACAGGCCAGATGCTGCTCGCCTCCATAAGGGCATTCCGGCAGCTCGCAAGGCCAGCAACCGAGATCTTCCGGCGGGGTAAACGCCTTCATGGCCCCATGGGCTGCCGGGCCGGTTCGTTGCAGCGAGGTAGGGCCATAAATCGCCACCAGTTTTGCGCCCATAGCCGCCGCCAAATGCATGGGGCCGGTATCGCCGCCAATTACCAGGTCGCATTGGACCAGCAGGCGGGCCGTACCAGGGATATCGTGCCGACCGCAATGGTTTTCCAGCCGTTCCTGTGCTTCCGCCAGGTTTGAAAGTTGGGTTAACAGGCTATCGGCCAATGCTGTTTCATCCGGCCCGCCAATTAGCAGCACTTTAACACCGGGTTTCGCCAGCAGTTTTTGAACCAACCCCACATAGGCCGCAGGTTCCCAAGCTCGGTTGGAACGCTTGGCCCCCACACCGGGAATCAAGCCCACCCATTGTTCGCCTTGTGGCTTCATGGGAAACAGCTTTTCGGTTTCCGGCAGAGCCAACGCCGGAACCAGGGAAGCGGGCAACGCGGCAGCCAGCAATTCCGCAAAGGGTCGGTAAAAATCCGCCACCGCATGCCGCCGAGAAACGGCTCGCTGGGCTTTCCCTTTGGATTTGAGCTTTTCCTTTCGGTAAGTGGCCGCCTTAACGGGCGCAATCAGCCGGGTAAGCAACCAGCTTTTAAAAGAAGGGTGCAGGTTCACCACACCATCAACCCCCACCTGCCGCAATTGCCCGACCAACCGAAAGAAGCCGCCCCAGCCCCGTCGCTTATCGAACGCCCACACCGTATCTACCGCCGGTATCATCTCTGCCAGCGCCTCATAGGCGGGGCTGGTCAGCAGGTGGATTTCCATTTGCGGGTTGCCGCGCTTCACGGCGTCCAGCGCAGTGGAAACATGGATTAAATCGCCCAGCGCTCCCAACCGAATCACCAGCAGACGCTTCATGGTGTTATGGCCCCATCGGGTTCCAGGCAGCCCAGGGTTCTACGAACGATGCCCAGCACCACTTCGGGGGTCAGCTGCTTCATGCAGGCATGGGTTTTAATGGGGCAGACCCGCTCAAAGCAAGGCTGGCAAGCCAGCGCCGTGGTCAGCGTGGTATGCTGGCGACCAATGGGGCCGGTGCGCCCCGGCGCAGTAGGGCCATACAAGCCAATAATTTCCGGTATGCCCACCGCATCCGCAATGTGCAGCGGCGCGCTGTCCAGGCCAATCAGCAGGCGGGTTCTCAAAAACAGGGCGAATAAATCCGGCCAGTCGGTTTTGCCCACCAGGTTCAACACCCGCCCAGCCCGGGCCAGTTCACCCAAAGGGGCCAGCATGGCCTGCGTGGCCGATAAATCCGCAGGCGCGCCCAGAATGGCTACCCGAACCTGCAACTGCTGCAGTTGCGCCAGAAGCTTGGCCCAATAATCCGGCTCCCAGTGCTTGCTGGGCCAGCGGGTAAACGGGGCCAGCACCACCAGCGGCAAATCCGAATTCTCGTCCCCCAGTAAGCCATCCACTTTTTGAATAGCCGCATCCGAAACCGGCGACACCACAAACTCCGGCGCTTCCACCGGAATGCCAACGACGCGGGCGAAATCCAGATAACGCTCCACGGCAGGGGTTTTGCCGTCCCGAATGACCATGGGCGGCAGTTTGTCCGTGTAAAACACGTCCGCGCTTTCGCGGGTGGCCTTGAAGCCGTAACGACGGGGGATTTTAGCCCAGACCGGCCAGATGGCGCTTTTCAGCAAACCTTGCACATCAAAACTGATGTGATAGCCCTCGTTTCGCACCGACTGCACAAAGCCGCCCACCTCCTGCCGCAGTGTGAACCATTGAAGGGGGTTCAGCAGCATTTTAAGCCACCGTTTGCGATGCGACACATGCAAACGATCAATCAGCGGATGGTTTTCCAGCAGGGATGCGGCGGAAGACTCCACCAACCAGCCCACTACCGCTTGGGGATGGTGCTTTTTAATGGCGCTCAGCAGGGGTAGCGTATGCATCACATCGCCATGCGCACTGAGCCGGACAATCAGAATCCGGGGACTGTCATGAAATGGTGGGGATGAGGGGGAAGCGGGATGCATCATGTTGCCTGAAGCTAGTATTAACTAATGTAACTTATAATGAAAACAATGGCCAAAAAAGTGATTTAACGGATCTGCAATTTGTATCTGCTCGAAATCAACCTGCAATCCACCGCGCTTGGGATCGTGATGATCGTGGGCGTAGGCATTATTGTGATTCTTATTCTGATGAAAAACCCCAAGGAAAATCAAACGGGCCTGTTTGAAGGGCGTGGCGGCGTCAAAGTCGTATCGAAAGAGGAAACCGCCAGTTTTATGGACTATATCAACCAGGGAAATACCGCCCTGAGTCTGTTTGATTACGACAAGGCGCTGGAAAATTACCAGGCGGCGTTGAAAATCAAGAGCAGCGACCCTTCGGTACATTTTAAGATTGGGCGGGTATTTACCCAGAAAGAGGATTACAAAAACGCCATTAGCGCCTTTCGCAACGTGCTGAACCTGAACCCGGACATGCTGGAAGCCCATTTTGAGCTGGCCCGCCTGTTCCAGGTCCAGAAGAATTTTGACATGGCCCACCAGGAACTTGATCACGCCCTTCATCTCAAGCCTGAGCATGAAGACTCGCTAAAAATGAAAATCAAGCTGCTGGAGCAAACCCAGGATTACCGCCAGGCGCTGCCCTATATGCGGCAGCTGATTGAAGTGGCCAATTCCCCCACCCGGTACCAGGCCATGCTGGCCGATTATTTAACCCGCCTGGGCGAGTACGAGGCGGCCATTTCCGAATATACCAGCCTGATTGAAACAGATTTCGGCAACCGGCTGGAGTACCAGGGCAAAGTAGGCCAAGCTTATTTTGATCAGGGCGAATACGGCTTGTCCATCGACTACTTCAAAATGGTGCTACAGGAACAGAACTTCATTCAGGATCAAGAATACCTGCTGCACATCAAAAGCCAATTGGCGGCGGCCATTTGCAACGAGGGCGTCAAGCATTTCCAGGCAGGGGATTCTACAACCGCCATTAGCCACTACCAGGAAGCCCTGCTGTACGACAACACCAACCCCGATATCCACTATAACCTGGGCAAGGCGTTGGCCCGCACCCACGATGTCCCCAAAGCCCTCCAGCATTTTGAGACCGCCATGACCCTGAACCCGCATGATGTGGGCAGTTGCTACGAAATGGCCCTGCTACAGGATGAAAAAGGCATGATGGCAGAGGCCCAGACAAACTACGAACGTGTTTTATCGATAGATTCCCGCCACTTTGACGCCGTATTCGGGCTAGGCACCCTACATGGGCTGCAAGGCAATATCGATCAGGCGATTCACTACCTGACTCTTGCCATCAGCATCAACCCGGAGGATGTGGACGCCATTTATAACCTGGGCGTGGCGCTGGAACGCAAGAAAGATTTCAACAAGGCCATTAAAATGTACAAAAAGGTGCTTTCCCTGGATACCCTGCACGAAAAAGCCCGCAGCAACCTGGCCCATATCCAGCAGGTTAAAAACCAGTAACGCCTGTTTAAAGGACTGTCTAACGCAACCCGAAGCGATTAAACGGATTGGGCGCCATATTGCCCGGATATGGAGGCGACGGGTCTGCGGCGGCCATTGGGCACGCGGGTGGGGGCGCCATATTCATCGCTTTAAACTGCATATTTATATTTTGGAAGGCGTTAACAGGTTGCGGCGGCTGGTTATGCTGCTCCGCGTTTTTGGCGGCCATCTTTTTCTCAAACTGTCGCTGGTTCCAGATGTTGTTGAACCACACCGGGAACCAGCCAATCAGGCCGATGATGATGGCGAAACTCACCATATCGGACGGGAGGCGGCGCACCTTGGCGTAATTTTGCAATACGCCCTTGATTTCGCCCTGCATGTTTCTGGCCGCCGTCATCGCCTGCCGGGAGCCAGCCTCATAAGCGTGGGTTAATGCTTGCTTGGCTGCGTTATCGGCAGAGGTAAACTTGCTGAACGCTTGCTCGGCGAGCTTCTGAATTTCCGGCGATTCGGCATGACCCGGCACATCGTGCTTATAGCTGTCCACCAGCTTGTTAACGGCTTCCTTCAAAGCCTTCAGTTCGTTAGTAAACTGGGGCTTATGGGGCAGCAACTTGCTCAGGCCGTTGTCGTGCAGCGCATTGACGGCTTTTTTGAGTCCCTGCCCACTGCCTTCCGCCAGAATGCCGCGCAGGATTTTCTCGTTTTCAATGTAATAGTTCTTAAACTGGGAGTATGCCAACACCTGATCGGAATGGGAGTCGATCAGGTTCACCTTGCTTTTTTTCTGCACCAGGCCGCTCAGGCTACGCACAATAATGGGCAAGGCATAGACAAACAGGGTAATAGCGGGTATATCCCGACGTACAACGTCCCACACTTCGCGGTAGTCGTTCTCTTCCTTACCACGCTGGTAGGCCCGATACATACGGGGGCCGACGGTTGCCGGGTACAGCAGCAAAAGCAGCGCACCCTTGGGCGGTTCCGCCAGCAAGGACTTGACCTTGCCCATATCCAGCTTGGCGAAATGGCTGAAATCGTAATCAAAGGCGGCCTTGGCCTCTTTCTTGATCCACTTGGACACCCTGCCGGACTGAGGGTTATCAATATTGATCGCCCGTCCCACTTTGTCGGGAATCTGGTAAAACCTTTCGGCGACAGGGTAGAACCGTTGCCCAATATTGGTCATCGCTGCTGCCTCCACTCAACCGGGGAAGCGGGCTGCCCCCGGAAAGCCGCCGCAGGGATTTGAGGCGTCATGCCGGGCAATGGGAAGGCCATGCCGCTATAAGGCTTGCTGACAGGCTGGTAAGAAAAATGGGAAAAACCCGGCTGAGGGGCGAAAGACTGGACAGGTTGAGCGGTATTGGGCTGTAAACCCGACGCTTGTTGCATGGCATCTGGATGCGATTTGCCGCCGACCGCCGGTTTGCCGTGCTTGCCGCCATTTTCCTGAAACAGCCTGACGGCCTGGTAGGTGCCGTGGTTCTGCGCCCAGAAAGCCAGTTTCATAAGGTAGAGCGCCGAAATAACCGTAGTGCCAAGACCCAGCAGGAATTTCTTGCCGACCAGATCTTTCATGGTCTGCTCCACCGCCTCGGATAAAACCGTATAACCCGCCTTTTTCGCCTCATGATTCTTCCAGACCGTTCTGGCATACCAGCCAAAGCGTTTTAAATCCTCAGTCACCCTGGACACCGGCACTTGGGCAATGTATTTGCCTGCCTCTTCCCCAACTAAATGGGGCCGATACGACACCCACGCATGATCCGCATGGTGCAGCGGGGCCGAATCCTTCATGAATTGGGCCAGCTTCGATTCTCCCTTGGGCTTGGCGTACGCCAACACCCGCTCCGAACGGTTGAACGAACGAACGCCATCCTGCAAGGCATCCGCCATGTCGTCCAGCGTCTTGGCGGACGCGCTTTTCTTGAAATTGCCCTTGACGCGATCCCAGGCGGAGGTGGCGGTTTCCTCAAACTGGGTTTTGGCCCACTGCTGGCACCAATCATCCAGGTTAGATTTGCCCAGCGTTACGCCTTTCAGGTCTGGATCCACAAACATGCTGCGAATATAGTCCTGAACCTCCCGACGGAAGGCCGCCTCGGTGCGAATTGGCTGGCCTTGCTTTTCTTTCGTGGCCAGGTGGGCCTTGAAGCCAGCGCCCAGGTTTTTCAGGGAAGTGTAAGACAACTCCTGGGCCGGATCTCCCACATAGCGGTTAGCCAGGAACATGAGCGCAGGCACCGCCAGCAAGCCGGGGCCAGTGGCCGACTCCCGCTTGGTTCCCTCGCTGAAGTTAACCCAGTTCAAGCCTCGGACATTACCAATAATCCATTTTTTCACCTGCTGGCTAAACGGCAGGTTCTTAGCCTCCGGATCTTCACTCGGATCATACGGCTCCCGCCCCACCTTCAGGGAGGTTCCCACCCTCGGCAGCCACATGCCAACCACATCCTGCGCCATGAACCCCCAGATGAACACCTCGTTAATCTTCTGGAAGATAGCCACTGAACTATCGATGGCCGATTTTCCCACCCCACCGCCAAATTTCACGCCGTTACCCTGCGGGCGGACGGCTCTTTCCGCCGGACGGCGTGAAATTTGGGAGGCGTAATAAAGAGGCTGTCCGCCTCGTTGTGCAACCTGGTAATAGGTCATACTAGCCGAAATCGAATCGTCCACTTGCTAAATATGGGTATATCCGAGGTGGTTTTATAAAGGGGGGTCAAAAACATGTGATGTTAACTTGTTAAGAAACGTTAAGAATAAAATTCGGTTGAGTTCACCAATACTCTCACACGAGTTTTCCTGATTCCAGATCGCAAAGTGGAAACATTTTGTAATAAACTAACATCGGAACTTTTGCGCGGTTTTAATACTAGCGGACAGGCATGCCGGAAACAGATGGGTCGGCTCAAAAGCGGCCCAGTTGGATCGAACGGTGGTATGCCAGATTGTGATGTGATGGAAGCGAGCCCTGTACACTTTTACAGCCCGAATCCAGTCCTGACTCGCAAAGCAGCCCCCCACCCGCCCCGCTTCCAGGGGGCAGGCGAGGCTATTTCTAGCGTAGTTGGCGCGATTGACAGCAATCGGCTCCTTGAGCTGCTGGCGTCAGATGGCATTGGCTTTGTGTTGCCCCGCAGCACCATGGCATTTGCAATACGCGGTACAGACGACGGCAGGGAAACGTTTTTGCGGGAATTCTTCGGCCTCGTCGGCAACGTCCTGCTGGCAGGCTGGGCAGGCAACGCCATGCTGAAAATGCTGGGCAACTCCGTCAATCCCTACAACCCGCACGGCATACCGGGCAACGCCTGGATCAGCGCGGAAAATATGGGGGCGTTCCAAAAACTCTACAACAAGGCGTTGGCAAGTTCATCGGGGCATGAAGAAGCCCGCCGGAATTTCATTCAGTCCGTTCTAGGGGGGCTGGAATCCGGGGATAGGGACTTCAGCATTGAAAGCCGGTTGGCCAGCCTGAAAAAACTCGGCGAACAGCAGCCAGAACAGCGCAAAGCACTGGGACAAATGCTGGAAACCACTTACGGCAAGGAAGAAGCCCGAAAACACCTGGAAACATACCAGCAACTGCTGAAAGCAGGCAACTTGCAAGGCTTGCAGGATAAACTGAAAGCCCGGTGGGGAAAGCTTTCCAAAGACTCCCAAGGCCAGCTTGCCCTGTATTTCAACCATAAAAAGCCCGGCGATATCACCATCAAAGGCACCAATCGGTTTGATGAGCAGGTCGAGCAGCTACTCAGCGAGCAAGAGCGAAGCCTGACCAAAGAGGCGGCCAAAAGCAAGCTTTCGCCAGAGGCTTTCCGGCAAAAAGCCTTTGCCCGACAACGGTTAAGCCTAAGCATTTCCGAGCTGAACCACCACGAAGAGGCATTTACCAAGGCGGCGGATCATGAAGCCCTGATTCGCGGGCTAACCGGCACCGTCAACCTGCGGGACGGCGAGGAACTGCTCTCCAAGAACCAGAGCCGCCGGGCCATGCTCAAGGAAATGAAGCACTTCCTTGAGCAATTTGTGGATCGATCCGTCCACGCGGTAGAGAAAGAGTACCCCCAAGTCAGCGATTGGGGCAAAAAACAGGCGCTTATCCAGCGCAAACTCTATGCAAAAAACAGCGCGGGCTGGCGGAAGTTAATCCCCAACCTGCAAGACGGGCTGGTAACAGCCGCCATGAAGTCCAAAACAGCTTACACCTGGGTGCCTATCGGCTTCAGCATTGCGGCGGCAGGCGCGTTTACCTTTTACAACATGTACCTCACCACCAAAAAGCATGGGGGAAAAATATTCTTCCCAGGAGAGGGCGTACCGCCCGTGGAAGGAACCAAGCCCCTTAACAACTCACCCTTCAGCATTGGCCCGCCAGTCAACAAGCTGCCCTCTACCTCCATTTACCGCAACTTCGGCAACTTTCCGGGCTTTCCCCAGCTACGGAACTCCAATGGAGGGATTATCGCATGATTCGACTATCCCCACAGCCCGTAACAGCTTACTCAACAACCTCCGTATTTGGCGTTACCCCTCCCACCAAAAAGGTTGCGCTCCGGCAAGAGCCTCCCCGGTTTGGCGGTATGGCTGGCAATGCCCATTCGTTTGGCGAGCGCATGCTGCGGCACTTCGATTTCCGTGAAGCGGGCGTATCGCACGTCAATCAAATCCAGATTATTTATGCCTCCTGCATCCTCTGGCGGCTAATAGCAGCCAACGAACGCCGCAAGGCCAGCCCGAACAAGAGCTGGAATGAAATCCGAGAAAGCGCGCTAAGAGACTCTCTTGGCTATGCCTTCTGGTTTTTTGGCACACCGCTGCTGCAACGGGCCTACCTGCAAATGGCCACCCGGAATAACCCCGCTCTCAGAAAAGCGCTCATCCAAAGAAACCCGGATGCCAGGGACTTTTCAACCCTGAAAGGGATGCTGAAAGCCATCAACCCGCTCACCAGCCTGAACATACCCACCAGCGAACAGGTAAAAGACCAGATGGAGCAGGCGCTGCACGACTTGCGACAAACCGGCGCCCGCCCTACGGATAAAGCTTTCCTGACAACCGAGCAATACTACAAGGAGCTGATGAAGCACCGCAACCTGGCTACCGGCCTGGGACTTGGTTGCACCATCCTGCTATTGGGCATCGGGATTAACTTCCTGAACTTTTATCTAACCCAAAAGAACGTGGAGCGACGCAACGCGGCCCAGCACAAGCCCATGTTCCCCAGCTTGCCGCCCTTGCCAAAGCTGTCGAATCCGTTCTTAGCCCCTGCCCCGCAGCAGATTGTGCCTTCCTTCCAGTACCCGGCCATGCCCATGACACCGCCGGTCGCCTAAACAGTTACCCTCCGTTCCATCACCATCACGTCCCATCCAATTACTTGCCCCATTCTCCAATCCATCCCGTCCGTCCAATCCCCTTGTTTAAAGCCTAAAACCACATAAACCCCAGCACTTGGGGCCATTCCCGTGGAAAATTTGGCACGTTTTACCAAAACCGAATATTCAGCAGCGTGGAAATATCCAAGAAATATATAAGTGATTAACTGCCCGTTCCAGACTTGGGCAGTTTCCCCCGATCTTTCTGAAGCTTACCGTAGAAAATTCGGTTTAACTTACTGTCGCCGGAAAAAAAACCGGACAAGCGTTCCCCCAACGGCACCCTGCGCAGCGGGGCTTCCTGATCCATGGAAACTTCATAGCGCTGGGCCAGCGCCTTTCTCAATTCTTCCGCATTGGCCATTTTTTCCAATTTGCCGTCTTCCACCAGCGAAATAGTCCCGGTTTCCTCGGAAACCACAATGCACCGGCTGTCGGAAATCTCCGTGAGGCCAATGGCCGCCCGGTGCCGAGTACCGTACTGCCAGCTCAGCTTGGGATCTTCCGTCAAAGGCAGCAGTACGCCGGCGGCCACCAGCCGGTTATCAGGGCCAATCACCACCGCGCCATCGTGCAACGGCGTATTGTGGTGGAAAATCGTCAGCATCAGCTCCGTACTTAACTTGGAATCCAGCAGGGTTCCCATTTCCAGGTAATCCCCCCCGTGGCTGGTGGCGGATTCCAGAACAATCAGAGCACCGCGCTTGGCCTTACTTAAAAAGTGGACAGTCTCGGTCAATTCATTAATCAGGTATTCGGCTTTCTCGTCTTCGGGAGACTGGGACGCCAGCGTACTGCCAAACAGTTCGCCCTGCCCCAAAAACAGCAGCATACGCCGCAATTCCGGCTGAAAAATGACAATAAGGCCGATAAACAGAATTTGGATGCTGGCCGCAAACACATGTTCCAGCATGGGCAACTGCAATACGCTTGAGAAAAACCACATGCTGACAAACAGCAGCAGCATAATGAACAGCCCCTTCAGCAACTGTTCGGCATAGCTTTTGCGAATAAAACGCACGTAGGCAAAATAAATAATGCCGGTCAGGATGGCGATTTGAATCAGCCCCTTCATGATCTGGTTGACCAGCACATGCTGGGCCGTCCATTCATGAATGATCCAATCCATTAGGGGCATCTCATCGTTCCCGTCTCAATTGATCCCAATTAAGCGGCGCACATTAAAAATAATTCCTTGATTTTGCGCACGGCTAATTCCATTCTAACCTACCAAAGGCCAGATCGCCATTGTTCTTAGGATTGAGCGTATGGGCCGGGCAAACTGCCTGAGCCTTGTAATTAAGGCACCGGGACGGGAACGGGTTCCGAAACCTTGCGCAAATGCGCCGGAATCAGATCCTGCTGGATGATGGTATCGTAGGTTTCCCGTTGCACCAGCACGTGCGCGTGGCCGTTTTCCACCAGCACCGTGGCGGGGCGAGGGAAGCGGTTGTAATTGGAGGACATGGTGTAGTTGTAAGCACCAGTGCCAAATACCGCCAGAATATCGCCGCTTTCCAGGCAGGGAACCGGCAGCCCCTTAATCAGGATATCGCCGGATTCGCAGTATTTACCCACAATGGTCACGGTTTCTTCCACCGGAGCGTTCACCTTGGTGGCCACCAAGGCGCTATATTGCGCCTGATAAAGGGCCGGGCGAATGTTATCGCCCATGCCGCCATCCACGGCTACGTATTTACGCAGGCCCGGCACGTCTTTCATACTGCCCACGGTGTAAAGGGTCATTCCGGCGGTAGCCACCATGCTGCGGCCCGGCTCCATCAGCAGGCGAGGCAACGGATAATTGAGGCGCTTGGCGTAAAACACCAGTTTTTCCACAATCCGCTGCACGGCGGCTGAAACGGCCGGGGGATCGTCCTGCCCGGTGTAGGTAACACCCAAACCGCCGCCCAAATCGAGATCTTCCAGCACCAGGCCGCTGTATTGCTCGCGAATGTTGTAATAAATGTTCAGCAGAATCTCGATCAGGTCTTCGTAAGGCTTGGTTTCAAAGATCTGGGAACCAATGTGGGCATGCAAGCCTTTTAGCACAATGGTGTCCTTGTACTGTTCCTGAATCATATCAACAGCGGCGGCCAACTGGCTAAGATCGAAGCCGAACTTGCTGTCGATATGGCCGGTTTTAATGTAGTCGTGCGTATGGCACTCAATGCCCGGCGTGACCCGCAGCAACAGGTTCACCTTTTTGCCCTTGGCGCTGGCAATTTTGTTGATCAGCTCAAGGTCATGGAAGTTATCGGCGGAAATACGGCCCACCCCATGATGAATGGCCAGTTCCAGCTCCTGATAAGTTTTGTTGTTGCCGTTAAACAGCACCCGCTCCATTGGGAAACCGGCCTGCACGGCGGTATAAATTTCCCCGCCGGACACCACGTCCAGCCCCATGCCTTCCTGTTCCATCAGCTTGACCAGGCCCATGCTCATATTGGCCTTGCAAGCGTATAACGGCAGGCTATCGCCGGAGTAGACAGCCTTCAGGGTTTCCTTGTAAGCCCGCGCGGAGGCCCGCAAAGTGGCTTCATCCAACACATACAGCGGGGTGCCGTAAGCGTGGGCCAGCTCCACCAGATTCATACCGCCTACCAGCGGCTGGTTATGCTCATCCACGGTAAAGGTAACGGGCCTAAGGGAAGTATTCGGCGAGTGACGGTCGGCGTCGCCGGGAAGATACTGGCTGTTCATCTCGGTTCCTTCGTTTCTGTAAAAGGGGATGCTTGCCCCATATTATTACTCACGGAAGCCGGGTTGTAAATTTCTGCCGCATGCGCTTCCTTATTAGCGCAACCCGGTAAAGGTTCAAGCCAGCCCCGGATGCCCCATGCCTTTCAATCCAGGGCATCACCCCCTTAGCGCCACCGAATGCCCCCGAAAATGGGCCACCACTTCATCCCTCTGGTTCGTCACCACCACATCATATAAACCTTTTCGGCCTCTCAGGTAAACTTCCGTCCCCACGGCGGTCAGGCGATCGTTGGGACAGGAGGGCAGATGATAGGTAATCTCACACTGGGCGGCCACGGTTTTAACGCCTCTGGCGTTACAGGCATGGGCAAATACCGTATCGGCCAGTAAAAAGACGATGCCCCCATGCGCCATGCCCATCCCGTTCAGGTGATTCTGCCCAACAATCAGGCTGGCCCTGGCATAACCGGGACGCACGTCCTCCACTTCCACACCCGCCAGCCCGGCAGCCTGATCTTGGGAATAGCGCGTCGATTCGGAAAGCATCGGTAAGTCCTTCTTGCGTAATCTAACAACAATGGCGCTGAGCATAACCCTAGCATTTGCAAGCGGCATAAAAAATACCCTTGGGTTTACGGATAGCCTATTTGCCGATTGCAGGACTTAGCTTAGACACTGCCTTTATACAGTTACCACAACTGTCACATTCAGACTCATCTTTTCTAAAGCGCAAACTTATAATACCCCTACAGTAAGCAAGTTATAAATACGCCTGTCAAAGCCTTTAGGATTCTAGTGATGACTACAAATCAATCGAATACAACTCCCTCTGGACATTTTTTGCAGTCCACTCAATCTCTATTTGAACTTCTGTTCCAACTACCACTCTTATTGCCATTAACCACTATTACCGGCTTTTTATATTTCCTCACGAACGATATTTGCCTTTCATCTTTCCCGCCTATGAATAATTCTCATCCAGCAGATCCTGTTGGCGGGTGGTTTATCATCATAGGGATGGGGCTTGCACTTATAATATTCCCCCTTCTGGCTTGTGCCGCATTAATAATAGATATATTACCCCGGTGTATGAAAAGAGCGATTTTCAGGAGTCAGCGTAGCGCACAGAGGGCTTTTGGAAGTACGCCTGAACCTTGTGGGGTTGTTTCTGAATGGAACATAACCGCGCTTTCAGCTTGCG
>CABHPA010000096.1 GCA_902168245.1 Candidatus Melainabacteria bacterium | reverse complement strand
ACGCAAGCTGAAAGCGCGGTTATGTTCCATTCAGAAACAACCCCACAAGGTTCAGGCGTACTTCCAAAAGCCCTCTGTGCGCTACGCTGACTCCTGAAAATCGCTCTTTTCATACACCGGGGTAATATGAGTGTGATGGCTTTATTGACCTCTATTTTATTGTAAAACTATCTCCCCCTCCATTCTTGCTCCCTCCTATGCATCACTAGCAAATTTTCTTTTCTAGGCAAGACCATGATGCTATGGAAATCTCTACTTTGCTCTGGTAACATTTTTGGAGAGCACGTCACAATGAAAACTTTAATGCTGTGGCCTGTTTGTTTTTCCTCCATGTTCTTTGAGAAGCGCTTCGATTTTTTTTAGAAAATTATATTCTGACTCTATGTTTTTAAACTGTACTTTTCTGCTCATTACAACATCTAATGCCGTGTTACCGTAATAATCCAGCTGATTTATATTTGCTCCTTGGTCCAATAAAAGCTGTATAATAATAAGCGTTTTTTCTGTGGCGGGCAACATTACAGCTGCTTCAATCGGTCCTTCCAATAAACTGCCTCTAACATGGGAATCGGCTCCATGCTTAAGTAATAGTCGAACAAGATCCGGGTTGTTTTCCCAAATTGCCTGAAACAGAGGAGCTAATGCTATTTGATTGTAGCGATTACCTTCAAGGACGGCAGGAGTATTGGGATTAACACCTGCCTTTAGAAACAACTCGGTGATCTCAGGCTGATTCTTTTCTAGAGCAGTTACAAGATGATCAGTTGTTGGTTTTATACCTTTTTGAAGCAGGAACTTAACAAGCTCAGGATTGTGCCCATATATTGCGTTTTCTAGTAATTCACTTCCATATTTGCTCTTAGGATTCAACCTTGCACCATGTATTAACAATGTTTTTACATTTGCTATATCACCTGTCATAATGGCCCGAGCGAGCACTGGTGAACCTTCTTTTACATTTGCATTCACATCTGCTCCAGCCTGGATGAGGCTAGTAATTAGTTCATTATTCAGCCTATAGATTACTGCTATCATCAGAGGGGTTTCTTTACTGTGACTTTGAGCATTGACATTTGCGCCTTTGCTGATGAGTAGTTTGGCAGTATCAGCATGTTGCTGCTGGATTGCATGCATTAATGGTGTTGTACCGTCTGCATCATCAATTGCGTTAACATTTGCTCCTTGTTTTAGCAGAAACTCAATCATGGCATTGTTCCCTTCCATTGCTGCAATAGATAAAGGGGGAGTTGTACCATAATAATCGCCTAAATGATTTGGCGCTGTAGGTGGCTTAAAAGTCTTATTCCTGTTTACATTCAGCCCAGCTTGTAGCACCTTATTGGCTAATTCTTGATTACCTGTCATAACGGCACCACTTAGAAGTTCAGAACATTCTCCAGGTTTTACTTGGTGGATTTTTGCTCCCATATTGATAAGTTTTAAAGCTATTTGGGCTCTTTGGGGATTTGTATGAGGGGTCCAGGCTATGGAATTTGAAATTTTCTCTGCTGTAAGTGCTTCTGCTAGAGCGTCTTTACCATAAGCATCTTTTAGATAGATATTAGCCTTATTGTTTATTAAGTCGTGTGCAAAGCTGTATCGAGCTGTTGATATAGCCCATATTAAAGCCGTTTGGTGTCTATCAGGGTCTTGAGCATTAATGTCTGCTCCTTGTGCGAGATCTTCTTTAATATTTTTAAAGCGCCCTAAGGTAATATCATGTTTGAGTTTTTGAGTGGGAGTGGCAAATAGGTAGGGTACTTCTGCTAGTTGCTTATTAGCACCTGTTAAAGCCAATACAAATGGGCCATACATGCCTACAATAGGTAACAAGCCTAGTAAGAGCAGTAGCCAGAACAGATAAGATAAGGGATTCTGCCGTTCTAAGGGGGCTTTCTGCTTTGAAATTATCATCTCAATAGCAAATATAATTACAGTAATTACAACTGAGATTTGGGTAACCAATATACCGAAAAGAAACGGCAATAGGGCTGCGTCTGCGGCAGTACCTGGTGCCTTTCCAAGTTGAAGCATTGCTGTCGAGCAGAAGGTCATCACTAATAGATAAATCAGGATGAAGCTGCATGTGAAAGGGAGTCTGGCAGGCAGGTTATTTAAAAAGGAAAGAAATCTTTGAATCATGGTTAACCAAGCTCAACTAATAAAGCTATTATAGGTGACTTATCGACACGGAATAATAGCTTTGTGACACTTGGCAAACTGTGAACATCCTTTTTACTTTAATCTGCTAATAGGGTGTATTTGTGTATAATATTCCGAAGTTTATTAAGTTGCTGCTGGCGGGAGAGAGAGAATACTATGGCATCTAGCCTTGTGCAGAATCCGGTTAGCTTAACCGAGTTGTTGGGTCATTGGCATTGGACAGAAGATCTCTTTTTAAGCGCTCTTGGCTCAGCTCTTAGTATAGGTGGCATTTTATGGGCGGCTTTTAAGTTTTTTCAGGAGTATCGAGATAGTCGTTACAAAGAGCTTGAACAAAAAAAGATAGAGCAAGAGAAAAAGCAAGAGCAGCTTCAAAAGGACAGAGTGCAAATGTCAATCGAAAAATGCTCAGTTGTGACGGAGCAAAAATGTACAGATCCCGGCCTTGATTCTGAATTTCATTTTTCGGGCACTTTTCCTCTGGTTGCTTGAGTACGCGGAAGTCGAATGGGGTCAAGGGCTGGTGGGAAGCTGTTGGTTTGGGACTGATTAGTGAACTGCCCTTGACGCCATTTGGCTGGAGCGTATCCTGAGGGTGAGGAAAAGGGGCAATCTTCTGGCCTGAACGCCAAAAAGCGTCCCTGAGCGGCAATCAGGAACGCTTTTACAGAATGAGGAGGGTGCTTAAGCGGTTTTCCCTTTCAGGCTTTGCTTGAACCGGTAGCTATCGCCGTTCATTTCAATGATATGGCAATGGTGGGTAAGCCGGTCGACCAGAGCGGCGGTCATGGCCGTATCCTTGAAAACCGTTTCCCACTGTTTAAACGGTAGGTTGGTCGTCACAATGGTCGCTTTCCGTTCATACCGACTGGCAAAGACGTTAAACAGCAGCTTGACGCCTTTCTCATCCAGGGCCAGATAGCCCAGTTTATCCACAATCAGCAGATCCAGACTTTGCAATTTGTGCGCCACGCGGCTCAGGCGGTATTCGGCATTGGCTTCCAACAAGGTATTCACCAATTCTGCAGCGGTATAAAAGCCTACCCGTTTGGCCTGAGCGCAAGCTTCCATGCCCAGGGCAACGGCGATATGACTTTTGCCGGTGCCGGAATTTCCGGCCAGGACAATATTCTCAGCCTTGGCCATATACTCGCCCTGAGCCAGTTTGAGAATCAAGGGCTTGTTCAGGTTGGGCAGGGCCGAGAAATTAAACTGCTCCAGGGTCTTGGGCATGGGGAACCGAGCCTGCTTGATTCGGGCCTTGCGGGTGTTTTCCTCCTGACTTTGCACTTCTTGTTCCAGTAAGGCCAGTAAAAACTGCTCGTGGGTCTGGTTTCCCTGAGCGGCTTGAGAGGCCAGTTTATGATAATGCCGGGCGACGCTGGGCAAACGCAGTTTTTTCAGGTACGTTTCCATGAGTAACATGTGCGATTGTGGTGTCATACGAGATTCCTTCCAATTGACTATACACGTCCATGTTGGGAGCCTGGACAGTCATCTCTGGAAAGGTGGCTGCCCCGGGCTCCCGAGTTTTTAAGGGGAGGACGACGGGTTCCGTGCTGCGGAAATGTTTCTGAGCGCCAGGCTTACGCTCCAGGGCTTTTCGATAATGTTCAAAGCGGATGGTTTCCTGGTAACGACCCTTTAGCCGGGTATGGGTGGCAATTACCGTTTGCTGGTTGGTGATTTCAATCTTGTCCACAAAGACTTTCAGCCAGAGAGACTGGTAAGCATACTCACAAGGAACCGAATAGCGGTTGGTTTCAAACTGGACCAGGGCGGATTTATCCGCTTTCACCGGCACCAGATTACAGGGCTGTGGTAAATGGGCTGGCAGGGGCAAGAGATGGGGCAATTCCTGGTTCAGCCGTTCTCCCACGGTTTGTCTTTGTCGAGCCTGGACGCGGTCCTGGTAAGCCACACAGCGCTCTTTTAATAACACGTTCAGCTCAGTCAGGCTGTTAACTTGCGGAACCGGGGTAAACAGGTTTCGCTCGGCGAATTTAATCATGTTCTCCACTCGTCCTTTTTCATTGCCGCTGGCCGGGTTGCAGAAGCGGCTCTCAAAGAGCCAGGCGTTCTTGAACGAGACAAAATGAGCGTTCTCTTCCCGTTTGTTGCCTTTAAGAATCGCTTGTACCGCGCTTTTTAGGTTGTCATATGTAATGCATAGCGGAATGCCGCGCAAGAATAGAAATGCGTTCACATGACCCTGGAAGAAGGCTTCCTGGTTGGCCCGGGTAAATGCTTCAAAGTACACCGCACCTGAATAATTCAGGGTCAGCGCAAACAGATACACCACCGTGGGTACTCCGGCAAGCTGGATGGTCACTTCCGCCCAATCCACCTGGGCCATTTCGCCCGGGGCAAAGGCCAGCGGCAGGAAGACTTCTTTCGGCTTTTTGCGTACCTGTTGCAGATAATCCCGAACGGCGCTGTAGCTGCCAAAATAGCCACGCTCTTCCCGTAAGCGTTCGTAGATGCGTTGCGCCGAATGGCGCTGCTTACGAGGCGCGTCTGCATCCAGGACCAGCCAGTGGTGAATCACCGCAATATAATCGCCCAGAACCGGACGGGAAATTGGCTGACTACGGCGATACCGGGGTGCTTCATCCGGGGACATCTCCAGTAATTTCTTGACTGTCCGGCGGTCCATGCCCATTTCCCGGGCGATCTGGCTCTTGTTTTGCCCATTCCGAAAGTAGGCCCGGCGGACCTCGTCCTTGTCGTGCACCGTTTTCAAGCTCCTCCACCTCCCCAGAATCACTCACAGCCTCTACTATGAGGCCGTAATCACTTTCGGGGAAGTTGCGTATTTTTGCTCCGTCATGCGCTCCGTTTTCTGCGCATTTTTACTATGCCATTTCCAGTCCGTTAAGACGGCAGAAAAAGGGGGCTTCGCGGGTATGACGCAGGAAAGAAAGTAAAAGGCCGAAAGCGGCATATTCTGGTGGATACTTTGGGGCTGCTTCAAAAATTGCTGGTGCATGAAGGCAATATTCAAGATCGGGATGGTGGAAAGCTGTTACTGTTGCCATTCAAAAACCAAGCCCATTCCATCCAAAAGATATGGGCTGATTCAGCTTACAGTGGCAAATTGCAAGATTGGGCCAAAACAGTTTTGAAAATCGATTTAGAAATTGTCAAACGCAACGAAGCGGGATTTAAAGTTCTGCCTCATCGCTGGATTGTGGAACGAACCTTTGGTTGGCTCAATCCTTGTCGGCTCTTGGCTAAAGAGTATGAGAAAACCATTTCAAGTAGTCAGAGCGATATTTACATTGCTTTGATCCGGCTTATGCTCAAACGATTCGCCCCTGTTTAAACTTTTCAGACGGCCTCTTAGTTAGGAATCTCACATCGCCAATGAAAAAAATCTGTACCCGCTTGCCAAAACCCTCATTAGCCATGCCCCCCAACCCGATTTGAACGCCACGGACACAGCGGACGACACCCCCATGAAACTGGCGAGCCGAAACGGCCATACCCGGCTAATGAACTTGTTGCCGCAAAGCGGAGGCGGCCTGGATCGCCCCCATACCCGCCAATTTCAGCAACTGAAAGACCGTCCGGATCAAGTTGCCGCGCAATGAATACTGCAAAACCAGCGGGGTTTTTCGGATTTATTGGGCCAACTGGCCTTGCGGGATACCCCCTCAGCGGAGAACACGACGGCAGGGCCATCCCCCGAATCCGCAAAACTGTTCAACCTGGCGGAACACTTCCTGCTGGGCGAAGACAGACCGCTGAACCCCATGGGCTGGCAGAGCCTGGACGGAATAGAAGCAATTAATCAATTCGCCCCGGTTGCAGGAACGGGATTGGGCCAGATTGGGCAACACGTCCCCGCAACCGAGGCTAACCCTGCCAACAATCTGACCAATAATCTGTATGGATGGTTGCGGCATCTGTCTTACCCCAGCCCGAAAAGTCGACCAGGCCCAATTTAATTTTTCAGGTTCCGTAAATGTCAAGCTACCCGATTCAGCAATTGCGCGCCCCAAAAAATAGTAGCGCGGGCAATACCGAATCGAGGAAGAAGCGAATTACAATTTAAGTTGGCTTGTTTCCGGCTTTATTGATAAGGTACGCCAGTCCCCCGACTGTAAGAATTGGTATGTGAATGGATCCTGTAGCGCCCATGCCCTTTCCCCAACCGCCCACAGCAGAAGAACAACCCTGCAAGGCCCGGCCGGGGCAAACGGGGTCAAGCGGGACGCTGTTGGAACTGGCCGTACAAGGCATGCAAAGCGCGGCCTTTTTCCTGACAGACCCGCAAGGTTCGATTGTGAGCTGGAATTCCGGGGCCGAACGCATTCTGGGTTATCGGGACATTGAAGTGTCGGGGCATCGGGCGGCGTATTTTTTTCCGGAAATCGAGACACTGACGCAAACGCTGCAGGCGGCCAACGAAGCCCGGCAGGAACTGCGCTTACTGAACCGGCATGGCCGCCCTTTCTGGGTGGAAGCCATGGCGCTCGCCTTGCGGGATGAACAGGGCGTTCTGCTGGGCGTTTTCTACCTGATGCAGAACATTAGCGAACGGAAAAACGCGGAACTGGCGCTACGGGAAAGCGAGGCCCGTTTCCGCACCCTGGCTGACGTTTCCCCTATCATGATCTGGCTGAATGATGAGCAGGCCAACCTGATTTACGCCAACAAAGGGTTGCTGGCGTTTTTCGGACAACCGTTCGACATTCTCGCCCACCGGGGCTGGGAGCCGTATATTCACCCGGAGGATCTGGGGAAGGTCTGTAATCACCTGGAAACTGCCTTTGAAACCCGAAGCGATTTCAACCTGGAATTCAGGATGAAGCAGGCGGACGGGCAATTCCGGTGGATTTTAAGCCGTGGGGCGGCGCGCTTCAGGGATGACGGGGAATTCCTGGGCCAGGTGGGAACCTGCCTGGATATTACCGAAATCCGCGAAGCGCGGGAGACGCTGGAAAGCAAGGTGCATGAACGCACCCATCAACTGGAAACCCTGAACAAGGAGCTGGAGGCGTTCGCCTATTCGGTTTCGCATGATCTGCGCGCCCCGTTACGCAGCATTGACGGCTTCAGCCAAATATTGATGAACAGAACCGGGGATCGGCTTACCGAAGAGGAACAGCGTTACCTGCGCAACGTATGCGACAATACCCAGCGCATGGGCGAGCTGATTGACGACCTGCTCAAGCTTTCCCGGTTAAGCCGCGCGAAAATGGCCTATGAGGACGTAGATCTGGGGGCAATGGCCGCCGCCATTCTGATAAATTGCCAGAAACAGGAACCGCAGCGGCATGTCAGGTTCCAGGTGGCGGAGGGTATGGTGGTGCATGGCGATGCCAGCCTGTTGAAAATCCTGCTGGAAAACCTGCTCGGCAACGCCTGGAAGTTTACCGGCAAAGTCGCGGAAGCGGAAATTGAAGTGGGCGTAATCCGGCAGGGCGACAAACCCGTTTATTACGTGAAGGATAACGGCGCCGGGTTCAACATGAAATACGTGGACAAGCTTTTCGGGGCGTTTCAGCGGTTGCACCGCATGGATGAATTCCCGGGTACCGGCATCGGTCTTGCCACCGTTCAGCGCATTCTACACCGCCATGGGGGAAAAGCCTGGGCGCAAGGCGAAGTGGGCAAGGGAGCGACTTTTTATTTTTCATTGTAAGGAGTTGGGAGCATGACGCCCAATAAGGTGATTCTACTGGTGGAAGACAACCCCTACGACCAGGAGTTGACGCTTACCGCCTTTCGGGACAACAAGATTAAAAACGATATTATTGTGGCGCGGGACGGCGAGGAAGCGCTGGACTATATGTTCGGCGCCGGGCAATACGAAGGGCGTAGCGTGAATGATCTGCCCCAGTTAATTCTGCTGGATTTAAAACTGCCCAAGGTGGACGGGCTGGAAGTATTGCAGCAAATTCGCGCGGACAACCGCACCAGGCTGGTGCCAATCGTTATCCTGACCTCTTCCAAGGAGCAGGAGGATCGATTACAGGGGTATAGTTACGGTTGCAACGCCTACATTCGCAAACCTGTCGATTTTGAGCGTTTTGCCGATGCGGTAAAAACAGTGGGCCTATTCTGGACGGTATACAATGAGTCAGCTTACGATTTCGCCACAAAATAACGCCCTTCGCCCGTTGCGGGTGCTGATGGTGGAAGATTCCGCAGATGACGCGGAATTGGAAATCGAGCAATTGCGCAACGGGGGGTTCGCGCCTGTTTTTAAGCGCGTGGAAACCCATGCCGAAATGGAAAGCGCCCTTTACGGCGAGTCGTGGGATCTGATCCTCTCGGATTATTCCATGCCCAGGTTCAGCGCCCCGGACGCGTTGGAAGTCCTGAAGCAAAGCGAGCTGGACATTCCCTTTATCATCGTTTCAGGAACCGTAGGGGAAGAAACCGCCGTGGCGGCGCTCAAGGCGGGAGCCAACGATTTTTTGGTGAAAGGGCAGTATTCCCGGCTGGTGCCTGCGGTTATGCGGGAACTGAGCGAAGCTGAAGGCCGCCGCACGGCCAGAACTATGGAAAGAAAGTTCCTTTCCACGTTTGAGCAGGCCGCCGTGGGGCTTGCCCACGTAGACGCCGAAGGCCAACTGCGATTATTCAACCACAAGTTCGGCCAGATTCTGCAATACGACCACAACGCGTTAATTGGCTTATCGTTGCAAGAGTTGATCTGCCCGGACGATTTGGGCCAAAACGACGAAGCGTACCAGCAACTGCTCCGCAGGGAAATCAGCAACTATTCCACCGAAAAGCGTTATATCCGCAAGGACGGTTCGCTGATCTGGGTAAACCAGACTGTTTCCATCGTCTGGAACGAGGCGGATGAATTCGATTATTTCCTGGTGGTCATTGTGGACATTAGCCAGAGAAAGCAGACGGAACAGGCGTTAAAGGAATCGGAGGAGCGGTTCCGGCTGATGGCCGAACAAGCCCCCATTATTATCTGGCAAAGCGACACGACAGGCGATTGCACCTACATAAACAGGCGATGGAACGATTTTACCGGCCAACAGGAAGGGGAAAGCCTGGGTTCCGGATGGGTGTCGCCCATTCACCCGGAGGACGCGCCCTACACGTTTTCGGTATATGAGCAGGCGATTCGGAACCGGGAGCAGTACGAGGTGGAATACCGGCTCCGGCGCTACGACGGAAAGTACCACTGGATACTGGCCACCGGCGTTCCCAGATACACCGCCAGCGGGGACTTTGTGGGCTTTGTAGGCACCTGCCACGATTTTTCCGATCGCAAGAAAGTGGAAGAGGATCTGAAGAAATACGCCTGGCTGCTGGAGCGAAGCAACCGGGAACTGGAGCAGTTCGCCACCATCGCTTCCCACGATTTGCAGGAACCCCTGCGCAAGATCCAGGTTTTCAGCGATATGTTGTACAACCTGGTGCCGGATGAGGGCAAAGATTACATTTTGCGCATGCAAAAGTCCGTCAAACGCATGCAAACGCTGATTTCGGATTTGCTGGCCCTGTCCCGCGTCAACCGCAAAGGGCAGCCGTTCAAAATGGTGGATCTCAACAAGGCGCTGGAAGCCGTGCTGGAAGACATGCAGGTCGCTATTGAGGAAGTGGGCGCCGCCGTGCAGGTTGAGACACTGGGCCAGGTATTCGCCGACGAGGGGCAGGTGCGCCAGTTATTCCAGAACCTGGTGGATAACGCCTTAAAGTACCATCAGGAAGGCACGCCGCCCCTCATCAAAATTTACGGGCGCGCGGAACGGCAGGCAATGGACGGGGAACCCTGTTACCGCACCATGGTGGAAGATAACGGCATTGGCGTCGCCCCCGAATTCTACGAACGGATTTTTGAGCCGTTCCAGCGCCTGCACGGCTTGAGCCAATACCCGGGAAGCGGCATGGGGCTGACCATCTGCAAAAAAATCATAGATCGCCACGGCGGAACCATGAGCGTCACCAGCGTACCCGGCCAAGGCAGCACTTTCAGCTTTACGCTGCCAATTCAGGCCCGCTCGGACAGTACCGGCGACATCAGCGAGTTGCAACCGCCCATCAGCGTTTTTTAATGAACCGCCCCCGGCGCGGCAAGTTTTTTACGGTATTCCACAATCTGGGGAACCGTAATAAACTTCAACCCAAACTGGCAGGCCACTTTAAATAAATCGTTGCGCCGGGCCAAAGTACCATCGGGATTTAAAATCTCGCACAGGACACCGGCGGCGGAAAAGCCCGCCAACCGCGCCAGATCGGTGCTGGCCTCGGTCTGGCCGCCGCGCTCCATCACCCCGTTGGATCTGGCCCGCAGCGGAAAGACATGGCCCGGCCGCTTGAAATCGGACGGTTTGGAATCCGGGCGAATGGCCGTCTGAATGGTCAGGGCACGATCGCGGGCGGAAATGCCGGGCCGCAACCCAGCCTGGCATCTGCGTCAATCGTGACCGTAAACGGGGTGGCTTCCAAATCGCCAGGCTCGGTAGGCACCATTAGCGGCAAAGCTAACCGCTCGCAAATTTCCGGACTGAGGGCCAGACACACCAAACCTTTGCCATGCGTCACCATAAAGTTGATGATTTCGGGTGTCACTTTTTCAGCCGCGCACACAAAATCCCCTTCGTTTTCACGGTTCTCATCGTCCGCGACAATAATCACCTCACCGTTTTTCAAAGCCTCAATCGCTTCCTCAACGCTGTGAAAAGTCTCGGTAAGCTGGATGGTGGCAACAGCCATGGTTTCAGCCCTTTATGCACTTAAAAACAGAACAGTTACTTGCTTTGAAGCGTCATGCTGAGATCGGCCTGAGATCGACAAAACACTTAAAACACCATTCAATCCAGATCGATTTTTAAAAATCCTAGCATTAAGAAATAAAATCCGCCACGGCTGCGGCCAACCCGTTAACAGGGTTAAATATCCTGATTTTCCGCCCACAGGGACAGCATTAGCAGTGTTGAAAGACGGGCCAGGGCATACGGCATGGCCGGGTCCACCATTTTATGCCAATCTTTTCGCCAGTAACCCCGCTTCACCCAGGGGCCATCGTCAATCAGTCGCTTCACTTGCGCCCAATCAAGCTGATCCATGTTATCGATGCTGAAGCCCTGCTTTTTCATGGCGAGGATTTCCCCAGGCACCCGACTTTGCAGGTAATCCCGCACCACGGGCTTGCTCCGTTCGCGAGCGTCCACGCGGTAGGGCTGGCTCATGCCAAATTCCACCACCCGACGATCCAGCATCGGCACCCGCCATTCCAGCGAATGCGCCATGCTCACCTTATCCACCCGCGCCAGTTCGCCATCGGCGCAGTAGGTCATCAGGTCAATCCGCTGCATGGCCCGCTGCATGGGCAAGGTGGGTTCATAATGCTTCAAGTAGGGAGCCAACATGTCGGCATCCGTAAAGCGATGCCCCATGGGCGCCAGCAAGGCTTGCGCCTCCTCCGGCAGGAAGCGGGGATACATACGCCAGTGGTGGCGCGCCAGCGGGTTTTGCCCGGCGTAATTCTTCGCCGCCAGATTCACCAGCGCCGCAGATTGCCCGAAACGCCCCACCGCCCAGCGCAGCAGGGGGCGCATTGCGGCTTGTACCGGAGACAGAGGCCCCTGTAAGTTCCAGAAGCGAGGGTAGCCGCAAAACACCTCGTCCCCACCGTCGCCGCCAAACACCACCTTGTACCCGGCGGTTTGGGCCGCCTGGCAAATCTTAAACTTGGACAACGGGCCGGAAGCGCCCATTGGCTCATCCACGGCATGCATCACTTCGCGGATCAAATCCAGCGGATCAGGCTTATCCAACGGGATAATGCGGTGCGGCAAACGCAAATGCTCGGCGGTTAACGCGGCAATAGAAGATTCATCCCGCTTGCTGCCCGGAAAACCGATGGTCAGTGCCTCAAGGGGTGCGTTCAGATTGTGCAGGCAGGCGGCTACCGCCGTGGAGTCCAGCCCGCCGGACAAAAACAGGCCAATGGGGGTATCCGCCAGCAGATGCTCCCGGATCACGGTTTCAAACAGGCTGGCCCATTCATCCGGGTCGTAAGCGGCTTTTTCCGCGATGTGCCGGGGCGGCTCCCAATAGGCGCGGATCTCAGTCGCCCCGTCCAGGGCCATGGTCAGGTAATGGCCGGGCGGGAGGCGTTTAATCTCCCGCCAGATGGTATGGGGTTCGGTCATAAAGCCCAGCGTAATCAGGTAAGACACCGCCATGGCATCCGGCGTGGTTGATTGAGGCAACAGCGCCTTGAGCGCATTGAGATCGGAACCGAAGGCCATGCCCTGCCCCACCGGCGCGTAAAACAGGGGCTTAATCCCCAGATGATCCCGCGCGGTCAGTAATTTCCGTTCCTGCTGATCCCATAGCGCGAAAGCGAACATGCCTTGCAGCCGATTCAACAGGTCCAAACCCCATTCCCGGTAGCCATGAAGCAGCACCTCGGTATCGCAATGGGAGACAAAGCGGTAGCCCTTGGCTTCCAGTTCCACCCGAAGACTGGGGTAATTGTAGATTTCCCCGTTAAACACCAGCGACAACCTGCCATCCGGGGAATGCATGGGCTGTCTGCCCGCATCGCTCATGTCCACAATAGACAGGCGACGATGCCCCAGCCAGACCCGACCATCCGGGCTTTTCCACTGACCGCCCTGATCCGGCCCGCGTCGCCACATGCGCTCCAGGGCCAGGTCTTTGCGCTCCTGGTTCACATCTGCATTAATCAGGGCTAAAATGCCACACATCGCGCGCTACCCCAAAGGCTTCCGGCAGACGCCAAAAAATTTGTCGCCCAACACGCGTAACCGATACTGTACTTCGGGCTTGCGCAGGAAACGGAATTTCTTCTGCCCCAGAATGGCGCTGGGCATCAAGTGGATCTGCTCGAAATAACGCGCCAGATCCTTTTCCACCCGCAACACCGACGCCTTGTTGCAGTGGGTTGGATCGTCAAACAGGTAATATCGGCGCTCTTCCGGGGTTTTCTGCTTGAGTACCTTAAACATGTCGTACACTCGCTTGAACGGGTAATTGGGCGCCCCCACCGCAAAGACGCCGCCCGGCTTCAGCACCCGGTGGATTTCGGCCAGGTATTGCAGATAAATGGGCCGGGGAATATGCTCAATCACGTTGGAGGAAAACACAAAGTCAAACTGCGCGTCCTCAAAGGGCAAAGCGGCTTTTTCAGGGTTCAGGATAAGTCCCTGGAAACCCAGCTTACGCACATTCTCCAGCGCCGCCGGATCGGTATCCACACCGTACAGGTTCACCGGCGAGAAATAATCGGCGAAGCAACTCAAATAACGTCCCGCCCCGCAACCAAAATCCAGCAGGCGGTAGGCGCTGTTGTCCGCTTCCGGGTCAATGCCCATAATCCCCAGAATACGCCGCATGGTGGCCGCATGCACCGGCACCCAGAACCAGGGCTTGTTTTCCGGCATAGTCGCCTCAACCGTCTCGCTCATGAAGCCGCCTTTCCCGGCCAATCGGCCAGCATGCGGGCCACCCGGCCCTCATAGGTCAAATCTTTGGCCTTTTGCCTACCCGCAGCCGAAAACCTGGCGGCCAGCGAGGCATCCGTCAGCAAGCGCCGAATCGCGTCGGCCATGGCGGCAGGTTGATCGGGGGCCACAAAACAGGCCTCCTCCTCGCTCAGCCAGTCCAGCAATGCCGGAATCCGGGTGGCGATCACCGGGACGCCTGAGGCCAAATACTCGCCCAGCTTGACGGGGCTAGTCCAGGCCGCGCTGGGGTGTTCCGCAGAAGGCGGCAGCAGCAGCGCATCGGCGTACCACAGGTAGGGTGGCACTTCTCCGTAAGGTTTTAGGCCATGCAGGGTCACATTTTGAAGGCCCAAGGCATCCACCGTCTGCCGGTGGCGCTGAATATCGGCGGGCAGGCCGCCCACCAGGTGAAAATGGACATCGCTCAGCAAGGCTGCCGCCTGTAAAATAGTGGGAATCCCCTTGTAATCGTATAAATGGCCCGCATACACCACGTGGGGGCCGTTGCCCGCATAGGGCGAGGCTTCGGCGGGCAACACATCGGGGCGCATGAACATGTCCAAATCCACCGCGTCCGGCAGCACCATCAGCTTGGCGGAATCCGCGCCCAATTGGGCGTATTGCTCAGCCAGCCGGTGGGAAATGGTCACGCAGCGGCGGAACGCCCGATGATGCGTGGCCCGGACAAAGGCACGGAACTGGGGCGTCCGGTTATCCGGCCAGGCATGGGTTTCTCCGATCGTGGGAACGCCCAGGCGGCTCGTCATGGCAGGCAAAATATAATTGCGGGAATACACCAGATCCGGGGAAAGCCTGAGCATCAACGGCAGCGCCAGCAGGAAAAACGGCCAGTGCGGGGTGATTTTCAGGCCCAGTACGGCGGAAGGCAACTGGTGCCAGACCATTGGGGCGCTAATGCCGTAATGGGCCTCCAGTTGAGGGATCTGCACCGGCCCGGTGCGCGGCGCCAGGCACAGCAGGTGAACCTGATGCCCCAGCTTGGCAAAGCCTTCCGCGATTTTAACCGTGTTAATGGCGTGGGCCTTCAGGCTGGATGCTTCAAAGGCGCTGGCGACGACGACTTTCATCTTTTACAGTTGCAACATCCTGAATTTCATTGCGGGTGCGGGCAAAGCGCTTTTCCTACTTGGGAAACCAACCGGGCTGGGCCTTGAATCGATAGACAAAAACCAAGGCGATTGGGCCAAAACCCGATACTTTCCCTTGCTTTACTGCCGAATTCCATTATCCCCGAATCGCTTCGGCTTTGTCAAAACAGGCCCGGCCATAGCGCGTCAAGCGCGAGCGCCCGATCAGCCTTTCCCGGCCAGCAGGCGCTCGGCGTAAGCCAGGTAATTCCGGGCGGTCAGGCGAATATCCAGCCGTTCCAGCGCCCGTTCGCGGGCCAACGCCCTGTAGTCGCTAAGCCGCTCCAGCAGAATCAGCGTTTCATGGAGGGCCGCATTGATATCCACCGCCGGGATTCTGCCCTTATGGTGATGATCGGTATACACCAAGGGCAAATCCTCTTGAATGACCCGCCCCGCCGGGCCGATAATTTCCGGAATGCCGCCCGCGCTGGTGGTAATCACCGGCAGCCCGCAACTGACCGCCTCCACCACCGTATTGGGGCAGGGATCCCACAAGGGCAGCGCAATCATCAAGTCGCAGCGGCGGTAAAAATCGGGCAACGACTCCGGCGGTTGCAGCCCCCAGAATTTCACCACATCCTCCATGCCTTCCCGATCAATCACGGTTTTGGCCTGAGCAAAGGCGTTTCGGCTATCCCCACCCAGCACATGCAGGGTAATCGGCTGGCTTTGGGGCAGCGCCAAGCGCAACCGGGCCACCAGGCGCACCACGTCATGCAACCGCTTATGCGGCCTGAACTGATGGGACACCAGAATATCCAGCCCTTTTTTCCCGACGCGATCCGATTCTGCTGGCGGGCTGAAGTGCTGAACATCCACGCCATTCAGGATGATTTCGCCGGGCGGGGTTTGCAGAACAAAATGCTGTACCATCCGCCGGGTAAATTCGGTCTGGAACACAATCCCGTCCGCCAGGGCCAGGTTTTCCCGAATCAGCGCGTTCAGGCGATCGTTGCGCCGCTGGCTGATCCGACTGTCAATCCAATGCAGGGGCCAGGGTAATGGCAGGAGAGCGGGCTTTTTCAGCAGGTAATGGCGATAATAGTAGCCCCCGGCGGTACGCATCATCAGTTTGCTACCGCTCGGCCGATCCGGCGAAAGGGGCTTGTGCGACAACTGGAGCCACACATCCGCCCCGCTCGTGGAAAACGCGCCAAGGCTTTCCATCTCGGCCCGCAGCCGATTCAGAAAGATGCCCGGCCCGCCTTTCGCGGAGGTTTCAAAACCGATTTTGACCATAGGCTGTTTTTGGAGCTATCCTATACGCCAGAATAAACCTATACTACTGTTAAGGGCGATGCGCCGCCACCTTGGCAACGTTTTTTTCAAAACCAAGGCCCGCTTCAAAAATACTAGCGCAAAACCCGGTTATCCGTTTCGTTCAATCTTGATTCGACCTCTCGCCATGCCGCCAGGCTCCCCAAAAATCTCGATCCTGATGTCCGTATACAACGATGAGCGCTTTCTTCCGCTGGCGCTGGATTCGTTGCGCGCGCAAACCGAAACCGATTTCGAGGTGATCGTGATGGACGACTGCTCTTGCGACGGCACCACCGAACTGTTACGGCAGTATCAGGCCCAGGATGAGCGATTCCGGGTCTTTCGCCCTGACAGGCAACAGGGATTGACCGCCAACCTGAACCAGGCGCTTTCACATGCCCGTGGCGACCTGATTGCCCGCATGGATAGCGATGATCTTTCCGCCCCCCAGCGGCTGGAGCGGCAGGCCGCCTTCCTGCGGGAACATCCGCAAGTGGGCGTGACAGGCTGCTTTTTTGAGAAGATAGACGCCGACGGGCATACCCTGGAAACCCAGACCAATCTACCACTGGATGACGCCGGGATTCGGCGGTTTTTACAGGGCGGCAACCCGCTTTGCCACGGGGCAGTCATGATCCGGAAATCGGTTTTAACCGCCGTAAATGGCTACCGGCCCTGTTTCAAGGTGGCCCAGGATTATGACTTATGGTTGCGTATCCCGCCGGAATGGGAGTTCGCCAACATTCCGGAAGTGCTGTACAGCCATCGTCGGCATGGATGGTCCATCTCCTACCAGAAACGACTGTTGCAGCACCAGATGAAAAGTCTGGCGCTGACCCTGTACCGGGAGCGCCAACAAGCCACGGATCATCTGGATACCCTGGCCCAATTGACGGATGCCACGGCCCAGGAAACGTTTATTGAACGGTTTATGCAACAGGACTTACGGGAAAACCATGCCCATTACAGCCACCTGTTTCTGGAAACGGGCAGACGCAGCCTGCGGCATCACCAGCACAAGGAAGCCCGCCAGCAGTTGCAAATGTCCATTCGCCTGAACCCGTGGCAACTGAAAGCCTACCGTTACTGGTTGGAGGCTCACCTGGGCTAAATCCAGTTCAAGTCCACATAATCCAGCTTACGTTCCCGCACCATGCGGCGAATCTCATCCGAAGGCTCGCGCAGCGACTCGATTTTGCTATCATGCATTTCACAGAACAGTTGATCGATCTCCAGAATCAAATCTGTTTCCATCATCTTCTTCAGGATGGCGCATTCCACACCTTCCACATCCATTTTCAGCAAGTTGACCCGACGTCCCTGGGCGCGGATGAATTCGCACAAATCAACGCATTCCACGTCTACAAAGTCGTTCGGGTTCACATTCCCCTTGGATTCCAGCAAAGAGGAGCCCGTAGACCAGTATACCGGATTTTCAGCGGCGTTCTGGTGCATGTACAGCTTGACCATTCCGGCTTCCGCTCCCACCGCTTTTTGCAGGCAGGTCACATTAGGAAAGTCGGCGGTTGCCGCTTTCAACTGTTCAAACGCATGGGGATTCGGCTCAAAAGCAAGCACCGTCGCCCCGGTTCTGGCCAATTGAACCGTGATTTTACCCACATTGGCCCCGCAATCAATGGCCAAATCGCCACGACCCAGATGATCCAGCCAGTTCGACGGCGGCTCCTGAGCGGCCTTAGGCTCATTTTTACGCGACCAGGGAAACGCTAACTTCATCTAAAAAACCCTCTAACTTATCTAAGCCTTTCCGCAACAGGCCACAGAGACGGCCCAATGGCGGGACTATTAACTCGCCTCTACGGGAGAGGAACTCAGGACTTTGTCCACACTGCCCGCTGTCACCTGGGACACTGCCTTCACCCGCAGGTCGTACCCGCGAATCATCTCCTCAATCCGCCATCCTCCGGCTTCCAGATGCTCGCGCAACAAGGTTTCCGAATATTCCCGGCGGTGATCGGTGTCATCCATCCAGAACATGCCCAGATCTTTCTTAACCAGCTTAATCCAGTCGGAATCGTCCAGCGGCACTTTGACCACGATACGCGGCACTTTCTCCGCCAGCTTTTGCAGGAACATCACCGGGTCATCCAGGTGTTCCAGCACGTGCGAGCAAATGGCCACGTCAAAGCGGCCCGCCGGAAGCTCGGTGGTCACATCCATGCGCTCGTAAAATACGTTTTCCCGCTGGTTGTGCTTGCGGGCCAAATCCACCCGAATGGCGCGATTGTCCACACAAGTCACGCTATGAACCTTTTCAGCCAGCCACTGGGGATACTGGCTTGCCCCGCAACCGATATCCAGCACCCGGTCGCCGGGATTCACCGAGTCAAATAGGTAACGGCTATGCTCACGCCACAGGTAATGCTTGGGATGCCTGTTCTCGTAGTAGTCCGCGCAGTAGCGGTTGATTTGCTGATCGACGGTTTTGCGCACGTTCAGCAGAAAGACCAGACAACGGCGCTGGCTTTCCCGGTTATTGCGGCTCAGCTTGTGCATCAGGCCGAGGCAGTCGGCAAAAACCCGTTTCAGAATGGAGTGAAGCAGTTTTAACATGGAAACAATCCTGCAAGATGCCGACTAATAAAACCTGAGCAGTGGGGTCAACCTGAAAAACTCTGGGGATTTTGGAACAACCGCCCTCCCCAAAGTGGTCTGAGCGGATCAGGCCCACATGCCGGAGACAAAATCTAGTCGATAGTAACACACTTCCGGCGGGGCGGGCAAAATCCGGGCAAACCTTCCCACTCAACACCCAATCAGGCTCATCCGCCTATTGCCGAATCAGCGTTGGGCCAAAGGCAGCCGCCTCCCGCAGGGCAGCCCTTGAACGGGGGACAGGATTTACAAACCGGCGATTTACAAGGATACTGGCATCATTCGAGTGATATGGCAGTGATCAAAATTAAGGCAGTCGTTTCTTTATGAGTTATTCCCCCATGCCGCCTGGTTCAGGCAAACCTTCCGCTTTGGGCTACCTGCACCTGGCCACCCTGTCGGCCCTTGCAGTTTCCCCGTTATTCAGCCTGCTGGGCCAACAGGCCGAATTTTTTGAGGCCAACCAGATTCAGCCAGCCACCATTGTGCTGTTTACCCTGCTGCTCTACCTCGCGCTGCCAAGCTTGCTGGTATTGCTGGTTTACGGGATAACGCGCGTAAACCCCAAAGCTGCAAAACGGTTGCAAAGCAGCTTAATGTTCCTGTGTGCGCTGCTATTTGCGGCCAACCTATTCCACACACTGAGCGCCCCGGTATTCGCTATTTTAACCCTGCTGGCTTCAGGCGCGTTTATGCTTGCTTATCATCGGATGGCCCCCATTCGCTCGTTCTTAACGCTGCTGTCGTTCAGCATCCTGGCGTTTCCGGCGCAGTTTTTGCTGATGAGCAACGTTACCCCGCTGCTTTTCCCCAAAGCCAACCAGGCGCTGAAACTGCCGCACGTTGATGCAAAGCGTGCCTATCCGCCGGTGGTAATGGTCATTTTCGATGAAATCTCGCTATCCTCCCTGCTGGATCGCCGGGGAGAAATCGACCCGCTGCGGTATCCCGCCTTCGCCCGGCTGGCCAAAGACGCCAACTGGTTCCGGGGGGCGCACACCGTGGCCGATAACACCGTGGACGCCGTGCCCGCCATCCTGATTGGCCGCTACCCGGAAGGCAACGAACGCACGGCCAGCGAACAGAACGACAATCTGTTCACCCTGCTGGGCGCAACCCACCAGCTTGCCGTCACCGAGAAAATCACCAGCCTCTGCCCACCGGATCTCTGCAAGAAAGACGTGAACCTGTTCAAGAACCTGCGCAAGCTGTACCAGGATACCAGCGTGGTGTACATGTACCTGACGCTGCCCCCGGAGTGGCGCGCGGATTTGCCGGACATCACCCAGAACTGGGGCGATTTTAAACGGGACGCCGAAGACGCGGATGAAAAGCCCACCCAGCAGGCGCCAGGCGGCTTGGCCCCCGAGAAAATAGGGTTTCACTATCACCGGGTTCGGCTGTTCGAGCGGTTCGTTAATCGCATAAAGCCCATGCGCAACGGGGAAAAGCCCAAGTTTTACTTTATCCATATTCTGTTGCCCCATGTGCCGTTTATTTTCCTGCCCTCCGGCAAGTACTACGGGTCAGATCGCAGCGTAGGGCCGAATTTCCCCTACCCCTGGAACCATGACCCGCGTTTGCTGGCGGATCATTACCAGCGCCATCTGTTGCAACTGGCCACGGCCGATCGCTTATTGGGCAGTCTTCTGGACAAGTTGCAGGAAACCGGCCTGTACGATCAATCCGTGGTCATCGTGATGGCCGATCACGGCCTCAGCTCCAAGCCCGGGGAACCGCGCCGCAACATTACCATGGGCAACTACGGGGATTTGCTGTCCATGCCGCTTTTAATCAAGTTGCCGAGGCAAAAGCAAGGCAAAATCATCGACAAACCGGTCAAAACCATCGATATTTATCCCACATTGGCGGATATCCTGAAAATTCCGGTACCCGCCAAAAACCACGGCAAATCCATGTTCGCGCCCGACTATCCTGGCTTTTCCCAACTGGTGGTGCATGCCGACAAGCACAGCGACAAGACCGGCACCTACCCGGCGGTGACGTATGAAAACCTGATGCGGCAGGTTGCCGACAAAATCAGGGTTTTCGGGGAGGGCGACACCATGAGCCTGTTCCGCATCGGCCCGCACAAAGAATGGATTGGCAAGCCCGTGGCGCAGCTCGGCCCTGCGGTTCAACCGGCCCCTTCCGGCTGGTCGGCTTCCCTGGACAACGCGGAAGCCTATCGCCATGTGGATCTCAATTCCCGGTATTTACCCGCCATGGTGCAAGGCTCCCTGAGCGTAAAGCCCGGAGAGGCGCTTCCTACGGAAGTATGGGTAGCCGTCAACCAGACGCTGTGGGCCACCTACCCGGTGCTGGAAAAATCCGGCAATCAACTGAAGTTTTACGCCATGGCGCCGGAAGAGGCGTTCAAATCCGGCCAGAACCCGGTACAAGTCCTGGTGCCGGTTGGCGGAAACGCTTCATCATTGCCGCAAGCCATTATGGCAATTAATGCCCAATAAACTTTGGGGACTTCAAATTTTCAATTAATAGCAGCGTTACAGACCACCTGAAAAACCATAATACGAGAAGCTTTTGGGAGTTTAGGCTTGATGCTTGTCGGTGGAGTTTCCCGTTTTGCCAGGCGCTTCCGGGCGCAATAAATTTCCCTTCACCACACAAAAAGCCAGCGGGCCTTGGTTTTTGCGGCTCCTCAAATCCAATGACCGCCAATTCATCCGGCAGATCCCTCTATAAAGCTTGAAGGTTGGGCCTTAAATTTGGCCCAACCTTGGCAAGCAATTGAATTTAACCAAACACGACGACGGGAATTATGCCTCCTGCCTTATGGCATTCAGGAAGTCCTGGTATTCCTGGTACGGCGGCGTCCATTTTCCGGTTTTGGCGTAAGAATATGTGCCTTTTATGCCTTTAGTAATCATGGAGAAAGGCGCGTGTACCGCATTGATAACCGGCCGCCCGATTTTTGACAATTTTGTAACCCTTTGGGGGTTCGACTTGTTCCATTTGGCGACAATATTCATGGCTAACAGTTCAATAGGGCCAAACAAGGGAACCTGCAACCAGGAAATGCCTGTTTTGATGCCTTCCGCCACAAGCCCTTCCGGCAAGAAGGTAGTTATTGCGTTGATTGTGCTGGGCAGGACGGAAACGCCAAGCGCCACCGGAACGGATGCCGCCACAATCCTGCTCGTCGGGCTGAGGTGAAGCAGTTTTTCGCCCGCCTTGCGTTCAAAGAACTCTTTGACGCCATTCAGTGTGCCGTTCCTGACTAACGCGGCATGCTCGTCTACCGGCAGCTTCAATGTACCGGTGACCGGGTGGTATGTTTTGGCCAAAATTCTGCCAGCCTTGGATCTTTGAGGCCCGCCCTCCGTAAAGAAGGGTAAGCCGCAGGCCAGTACTGAAACCCCATTGGTGACATAGCCTGTCAAAGCAGAACCGACTTTAGCACCCCAGGATTTAGGCACCCAAACCAATTCCTTGACCTTCTCAAACGAGGTGCCAATCGCTGCGGAGACAACTGCCAGGCCGGTGTCCATCTTTTTGTTTTTCACGGCCCACAAAAAGCCGCTACCAGCCTTTTTCAAGCGCTGCATCTCCGTCAGCGTCTCGCCTTCCGCGCCGTCGGAATTTTTGATTGCGCCCTGAACCAGCAGTACATCGGGCACTTCGGCAGAAGCCTGCCCCATTAGCCCGATTGCGACCGCTGCGGTTTTTTTACCGGGGCTGGCCGCCTCAATAATCGGCTCATATAGCTTCTCCGGTGGCCCCAGCAGCGCCTTCTGCCAGCCCGGAAGCTGATTGTAATCCGTTTTATCCAGTTTCCGCTTCAGCAAGCTTGCCATGGCAAAGTTTTTACCGACAATATCCAGCGCGAAAGACCAGAGCGTACTGATACCGGCGCTAATTCCCCATTCCGCCCAGGTGCTGTTGATTGTGGACGCCCTGTCCATTACATAGCGGGCGGCTGACTTGACACGCCAGTTGCGAATGAGCGCCTGCTCATCCGGATGGTCTTTCAGCAATTGGTTTTGGCCAAAACCTAGCTGTTTATGTAAAAACTCGCTCAATTGACGGGGAACGGCGCCATCAAAAGCGAATTCCTGTCCCATTAAGCTATCCAGCCTTAACATGGGCGATACGCGACCATCCACCTCGTGTTTGAAATCCTTGTTGAAGCCTTCACAGCCAGATTCTATAGCCGTGTCCAGAATCGGGTAAAGTTCCTCGCCATAAGCGTGAAGCAATTTCTTGTAAACCATATCCACACCCTTGGTTGGGGCGGAAAACAGTTTCAGCGTAAAGTTGACCGGGGCAGAGTCATTGAAAGCATCTTTCAAAGCAGCATTCCGGTTGATTCTTTTGTTTAAGACATCCAAAACCTGGCTGAACTCAGGGTTGGTGGAATTAAAATAGGCATGGTTCGCTGAGTCGCCAATATTTGGCCTGAAGTTAATAGGCAGGGAAAATTCAGGATGATGCGGGGTATTCCCTTTAAGAAAGTTCTCCATTTTGGGAGAAGCGCCTAAATGACTTACCACCTGCTGTTTGCTGAAACTACGTTTAAAATTTTCTTTCGCCCTCGCGGATTCCTCAGGCGTATTCTTTCTCGGCGCTGTCCCAATGATGGTTTTTTCTCCCTGCGCCTCGTTCAGCAAAGGAGCTGAGACATGCTCAAAAATTTCTTGCTGCTGGCCACCTTGGGATTTCCCCCCCGCAAACAGCACTGAGGGCTGAGCAGGGCGAGCCAAATTTTGGCGCGCGGCAGGCTGGTACTGATAGGGTTTCCTGACTTGCAGGGAAGATGATGGGAACAGCGTGGAGGTCATTTTTTAAAACTCTTTTTAATTTTTAGCTAATGTATAAAATCATAGTTGGATTCCCAGCGCAACTCCCAACATGGGTTAAAAACGATATACAAGTAGGTATCTGCCGCTTATACCAGAGCCGCGCTCCCTTGACAGCAATATACCCATAACACATACAAAATACTAAAAACAGGCAATGCGATGCCTGCTGCTTTGATTGTCCAATTTGGATATTAAACCAAGACGCTTGAAAGCAAAGGCGCAGCGCTCATCTCCCTTCCGCCCTCTTGCTATCTTCCCGAATTTCACCGTCCAGCAGGCTGATCACACGGTCTGTTTTCTGGGACAGCGCCTGCTCATGGGTGACGATCACGAAGGTCACCTGCTCATCCTGATGGATTTCCCGCAAGAGTTCATATACTGCAACACTGGTCTGCGAATCGAGCGCGCCGGTGGGTTCATCGGCGAATACGATTTTGGGCGTGTTCACCAGGGCCCGGGCAATGGCGACTCGCTGGTTCTGCCCGCCCGACAACTGGCCGGGCCGGTGGTGCATACGATCACCCAACCCGATGCGTTTTAGCAACTCTTGCGCTTTGGCGGCGGTTTTATCGTTTAAAGCCTTGCCAATCCGCAAAGGCATCAGCACGTTTTCCAGCGCCGTAAATTCAGGCAGCAGCATGTGGGCTTGAAAGACAAAGCCCATTTCCGCATTGCGGAACCGGGACTTGCGGCCCTCGCTCCATAACACTGACTCTTCGCCCAAATATTTGAGAGAGCCGCCGGACGGTTTATCCAGCAAGCCCAGCACGTTCATCAATGTGCTTTTTCCCGATCCGCTGGGGCCGATAATGCTTAAAAACTCCCCTTGCCGAATGGTCAGGTTAATGCCTTTCAGGGCGTAAACAGGCTGCACGTCGCCATACACCTTGGTCAGACTTTCCGTTTGCAGCAGTTCGGGGTTGGCGCCAGTTGACTTCACTGGTTGATGGCCTCCACCGGATCCAGCCGACTGGCCCGCCAGGCGGGAAACAGGCTGGCCAGCAGACTGCTGATCAAGGCATAAATCAGCGCCAGAATGGCGTATTCTGAACTCATGACCGTCGGCGGGCGCTCAATGCCCAAAATCGTGGAACCTTTGGCCATCGGGCTGAGGTTGTACAGGGTAATCAGCCCATTAGCGCCCAAAAAGCCCGCCGCAATGCCGAACAGGCTCAGACAGATCCCCTGGGCGATAAAAAGCCGCATAATCGAGCCGGGCGAAGCGCCCATGGCTTTCAGGATGCCGATTTCCTTGGACTTGGACGCCACCACCATAATCAGGATGCTAGTAATACTGGTCGCGGCGGCGAAAACAATCAAAAAATTAATGACGCCGATAATAATGCGAAAATTGGCGATCTGATCCAGGAAAATCTTGTTGTCCTCCATCCAGCTACGGGCCTTCAGGTTGTACAGCGCCCCCAAATCCTTCGCCATGTTTTTTGCATTGTAAATGTCCTGAACCTTCAGGCCGATATGGGTCACTTCGTTATTCAAGTCCAGCAGTTTCTGGGCGGATTCCAACGGTTGATACAAGGTGGTGAGATCCTGCTGGTACACGCCTGTTTCGATCAACCCGGCAATTTTATAGCTCTGGTTGCCGTATGGGGTAATCAGTTGCACCCGATCCCCCGGCCCGGCATTCAGCTCGTCCGCCAGTGCGCTCCCTAAAAAAACGTCATTCGGCCCCATCGCTTCCAGATTCCCTTCGATCACATCGTCCTCCAGATGGGTCAGCAAGTTTTCCTGATCCGGAATAATGCCTCTCAGCGACGCGGTTCGGCTCTGGCTACCCTTTACCACAATCGCCTGATCCCGCACCGACGGGGAAACGGCGGTAACGCCGGGGAATTTCCCCAGTTCCGAAACCAGGCGTTTATAGGCGGTAATATTGCGCCGCCGGGTATTCGTCTGATCGGAAAATAAAAGTTTTTGGTGCCGTCCTTCAATTTGCAGACGTTTTATGAGCGCCTCCTCATTGCGGGGCATCGTGTCCAGCTCACGGGTCAGCGTAATGTGGGCGGAATTTTCCACCGTTTTATCCAGAAAGTACTTGAAAAAACTGAGGTTAATGGAGGGGATAAACACAATCAGGGAGACCCCAATGCCCACGGCCAGCATAATAATCAGGGACTGCTTCATGTTGGCCGACACGTAACGGCTGGCGATATACAGCTCTAAAGGCAGTAAGTCGATGAATCGCGCGGCCATCGCAAGCGCCCCCTACCGTTGACCCAGGCTGGCGGGGGGCTGATCGGGTTTGGCAACGGTTTGCGCCGCAACGGGCTTTACGTTCTTTTTTTCCAGCAGTTTCTCGTTGGCCGCCTGCGCCACCCAATCGCCAACTTTTAGTCCGTCGATGACCCGAAAGTTTTCCATGGAAATTCGCTCCCCTCGAATAATTTTCGGCTGGAGCCGCTGACCGTTGAACACATAGACCAGCCATTGCCCGTTCCTGTTTTTAACCGCGGAAGCGGGAAGCACCAGCGCGTTTTTCAATTGCCCGGTAATCACGTTCACATCGGCGGTCATGCCGGGAATCAAGCCGGTTCTGGACACCTTTTTCCATTCGGAGGGTAGTAGCACGACCCGGCTTTCCACCGTTCCGTTATCCGGGTTCACCTGCTTGCCCACCCGCAGGATTTTGCCTTTCAGCACCGTGTCTGGCAAGGCGTCCAGCACAATATAGGCCGCATCGCCCGCCTTTATTTTAGCCAGGTCATTTTCTTCCACATCACACACAATTTGCAGAGTTTCAGGGTTCACCGCCTTCAGGATGGCGTCGCCGGGACGACCCAAATCACCGGGATCTTTCAGCCGTTCCACCACAATGCCCTGAAAATTGCTGACAATCCGGTAATTGTCCAACTGGGCGACGGTTGCCTGAATGTTGTCCCTCGCAGATTTCGCGGCGGCGGCGACCTCCGCCAGCTCAGGTCGGGTCGGGCCGTTTCTGGCCTCGCGCAGTTGGGCGGCATTTTGGGATTGCTGCCTTTTCGCGGCCTCCAGGGCTAATTTTTGCTGTTCTTCCGTTCGCATGGCGATAACGGCCTGGAGTTGCGCGTTGTCGTATTCCTGGGCGCTCACCAGTTCCTGGTCGCGAAGCTCCTGAAAGCGCTTGGCGTTGGCGACATCATTTTTGCGCTGGGCAATCGCGACGCTTAGCGCGGCCTCCGCCTGGGAGACCCGGTGGGCGGCTTCCGCGAAACGTTGCTCCTGATAAAGAATTCTCTCCGGCCGGGTGCCTTGCCTGACGTTGGCGTAAGCTTCTTGCGCCTGTTTGTATTGATCGCGGGCCTGCTGCACCTGCGCCTGCTGCTGGGCATTGTTGAGCGTCACCAGGACTTGGCCGGGCCGGATCAGGTTGCCTTCATCCACGGCAATCCCGGTAATTTCGGCAGTGACCGCCGGGGTGAAGCTGACCGTGGTATCCGCCCGCACTTCACCCGTAACGGTTAAGGTGGCGATCACGTCTTCCCGCTGGAGCCGAATCGCCGGAACCGGCTCGCTTTGATTGCCGACCCACCAAAAGCCGCCTGCAATCGCAAGCGTCACGGCTGCCATAATCCACCAGCTTTTTTTCATCGCGCCCCTTTCGTCCTGTTGTTATTGTATCGAACCAACGGGGTCTGCCGCAAACCCGATACGAACGCATCCGGTATCCAGCCCTCCAAACCAGTCGCCCAATCACTTGACAAACCTGTAACCGTAAACCATATATAGAATACATGAAGATTCATAGATTGAAGACTACCCCATGATGTCAGAACTCAGGGAGTTCAAGGCCGAGTTTTTCAAAGCCCTTGCACACCCAATGCGCATCCAGATTTTAGATACCCTTCGCAATGGTGAACACAGCGTGAACGAGCTAAGGGACATTTTAAACGTAGAAGCCGCCAACGTATCGCAGCAGTTGGCTATTCTGCGTGGCAAAAACCTGGTAATTAACCGAAAAGAAGGAAACAACGTCTATTATTCCGTCCGGGATCCCATGGTTTTCCAGTTGCTGGATGTCGCCAAGAATATCTTCAACAACCATTTGATTAACATCCGAACCATGCTGGAAGGCCTGGAGTAAACAGCCGGAACAATCAGATGGCATAATCAAACGCAATAAAAAAAACCGTATCACACACTCTACGGCTCCCCGTTTCCCCCGATAAAAAATTTGCCACGTATTTGCAAATATTTTGATATTCTAAATTGCATAACCCGAATTACGTAATAGCGTAATAAAGGACACAAACGCCATGAACGAGTGGTCTTTACTGCAAGCCTCCTTTCTCCTCTTCCTCTCAGGGGCGCTGCTGTCCTTGCTGGCATCCACCATTTCCAAACCGGCCTGTATCCATATTTCGGGGGGAATGGGCGTTCTTGCCTGCCTGCTGGCCTGTACGCCGCTGCTGAAGCAGCCATCCATTAAAAACAGGGGGTAGGGCAACACTGTCAGGAATCGCCAATCTATTTCGTTTTTCAATCCGGAAACAGATATGTTCCGGGATCGGTTGAGCATTTAGCATCCAAATTCGGGCGTGTTAGACTTTGAAGTGCGCAGGGATTCTAACTAGCCGCCATCTTCGTATAGGAATATACAAAGGATACAAAAATGCAAAAACTGGTTCATGGGTTGCATCACTTTCAAAAACATGTGTTCGGATCTAAAAAGGAGCTGTTCGAGCGTTTGCGCTCAAGCCAGGCGCCGGATGCCCTATTTATCACCTGTTCCGATTCCCGGATCAACCCGAACTTGATTACCAATACCGAACCGGGCGAAATTTTCATTTTACGGAACGCCGGAAACATCATCCCGCCGCATGGCGCCGCCAACGGGGGAGAGGCCGCGACCATCGAGTTTGCGGTCAAGGCGCTGGGCATTAAAGACATTATCATTTGCGGTCACAGCGATTGCGGCGCCGTGAAGGGCTTATTGCATCCAGAATCGCTAAACGACATGCCAACCGTGGCGCAATGGCTCAGCCACGCCGAAGCGACGCGCTGGATTGTGAAAGACAATTACACGAATCTGCCCGAAGATCAGAAGATTAACGTCGCCATTCAGGAAAATGTCCTGGTTCAGCTCGAAAACATCAAAACCCTGCCCTCGGTGGCTTCCCGGCTGGTAAAAGGCGACTTGAACCTGCATGGCTGGGTTTACAAGTTTGAGACCGGCGACGTATTTGCCTATAACGCGGAACAAGGCCAGTTTATCAAGTTGCTGGAATCAAGCGACGAGCAAAAACAGCAAGCCCGTCTGGCCATGCTGCCTTCCATTTAACAGCCGCCCTCCACTAAAGAATAAACAGACCATAGCGCCGGTATTCTGTCACACCGACGCTATTTAAAACACTCCTGTCCCCTCTGAGCGCAGAACCATGCATCCTTGCATCGCAAAACAGGGGAGTATGGGCTGAGAATTTGCCTTCTACAAAAAGAACTCCCTGGCGCTTCGATACTTTACCGCTTTTAAAAACTGGTTGCCCTGAAAATCCAGACAGGCCGATTCAACAACTAACCGATAGCCGACGATCCTGCGTTTGTCTAAAGCGTTGAAACTGGCGTATTCAGCCGGGTTAGACCAAATATGGTGGGGATACAAATCATAATTGAAATACCCTTTAGCGTCGGCATTTTCCAGTATGAAGCGATGGTGTTTGCGAATAAATTTCTCCAACCGGTTAAATCCTTCATCCGAAATGCGGGACGGCGCATTCGCGGTTAACAGGCAACGGTTGGCCTGTTGCATCTGGTTTAAGTCTTTTGTCTTCCCGAAACCGCCCGTAGGGAAATGCCCTTCGATAGGCCTGCCAATTCGGTTTTGCGCAAACGTGACCGAGGACATCAGAAAATAGTTGCTGGGAACGGGAATACTCTGATGCGAGTCGGTAATAGCCTCCATATAGGCCATTACGGGAGATCGAGTCTCAAACCATCCCAGTTTGGCGATAAAGAAGAGGGAGGGGGCCACCAGCATGCAGACCACACCCGTAATAACAAGGGGCAATGGCGGCCTCACCCTGGGAAAGGTACGCAACGCCAGCACAATGGCCAGGTTCAAAACCACCCATTTCCAGAAGAAAATACCGCTGAGCAGAAAAATCGCCACATGAAACAGGTCAAAGAGTATGGTCAGCGCAATCATCCACCGAAGCCGAAAAATAGCGACAATGGCCAGCACTTGGCTGAGCAGGCTGATTGCGTTAATGGTCGGCGTTAACTGGACGACCCAGTTATACATAAACGGGTAAACATCGAGCAGCTTTGAGATGGGCAACACGCCATATTGCTTGGCGGTCAGAATCAGGTATTCGGTATGGTTATCGGTAATCCAGGCGGTTAAGGAGTGCGCCAGAATGATTTTTTGCAAGCCTGAGAAAAAGTAATTACTGAAGTGGATCGTGACGGTTAAATACAGAAACAGGTATAGCATGGGCCAGTCTTTGTTTTCCGACTCGGAGTTTGCGAATTGCGGGACAAAGCGCCTGAGCAACAGGTAAACCAGCAGCCCCAAGGCCAGGAAGTAGCCAATTTCAGCCACCGCCGTGTAATCGGTAATGGAAATGCTCAAACCGACCTGGTGCTGGATGACTTTTTTCATCCAGAACGTGTACAGAAAGAGCAGAATGCCAAACGAAGGCCGAAAACAGGCGATGATGCCGCACAAAACCACCAGCCACCGTAAGGGGTTCACCAGCAGCGCCAGGGATGGATCTTCCACCGGTAAGCTGAAATAACAAGTGGCCCAATAGACCGTAAAAAGCAGTGTGCAAGCCCGCAGCACGATGCGATAGGCCGAAGGAGCCTCCCGGAAGGAAAGCCGGTATCCCACGACGCCAACCGCAAAGGCGACGGCATAATAGATCAAGCCCTTCATTGAATTATGGGTGAATTCAAACAAATAGGACTTTGACAGGAAAAAAAGCAGGGCGGTTAGCAGAAAGTAACTGCCGAAAAATAGAGATCGCGAAAATTTAAACACCAGCATAGTATAGCAGACGAGTCGCTACTTTTCACCTGAACCTGTTGCCAAAACGAAGCGGGTTTCCTTCAATACTCCCGCTAAACAGATGGCTATTCAGAACAAGCTTGGCGTTTGCCCCCATTCGGGAGGCTTTGCGCTGACACAAACGGGAGCATCAGTATCCCGGCTCGGCTGGAACAGCTGATATCGAAGGGAGGTTTTCTGGATTCTAAAAGCAGGCAATTTTTAGATACGGAATGTTTTTATTGTATATATCAATGAATGATTGGCTGGGCTGGCAAACGTGTTTTGCCGCGCTAACCATAGGAGGGGTTCTGAATGTCTATTGCCGGTGTTCCCATCTCGCTTTGGCAGCAGTTGTCAACGGTTGCGGATGTCAGTTTCGTGGGCGCGGGCGGGCAAGCGCCCATTATCACCGCAAAACCAGGGCTGTCCACCACCAACATCAACCCGTTTTCAGGTGCCAACCAGGATATCTTCACATTATCGGACCCTATCCTGAAACCCATCCAGAAACCCGCCTTGCCTCCCGGCCCAACGGGTACCCAGCAAGACTTTCAGAATCTCGGTCTCCAAAATCAATTTGGTTTCCAGAATCCACTTGGCGTCCAGAATAAAAAGGGAGGCTTCCCTGCGTTGAACGCCGCCGATACCCAGCCCCAGGAGCAAGTGACCGACCAGGGTTCAGGCTTCGTGCCGCCAGGGCTGGCCAAAAAGAATACGGGCGGCCTGCCCCCCGGCATCGCAAAAAAAATGAACGGCGGAAACCAGGGCCACAAAGGCCACGGGCCATAAAATAACCAAACGCTGACTGTCGCAACCCATCAAATGCAGGCGCTCACTGCCTCTCCACAAAATACCCGGCATGGTGCAATCAAACCCGAATTCTGGCTGCCTTTATTCATGTAAAGCCAGCTCTTTGGACTGCCCGCAAGCGGGATTGATTAAACCGATTAAAAAGCGGGTACATACCAAAAGAGTTGATAGATGAGTGATGGTGCAGGCTTATGAGATACCGACGCGCAGCGGGTGGGTTCAATATCATTCAGTTATTGGGCATTATGTTGATTTCGCTGATGGTTTCCGCCTTCGGGATTGATTTCGCGTTTTATTTTGCGGCTCAAAACCACTTGCAAACCGAGGCGGACAGCGCGGCGCTGGCGGCGACCCAGCAGTTGTACAGCAGCATCGCGGTTGACCCCACCGAGAAAATGACCGAGTCGGAATCCACAGCGCAAGACCTGGTGGCAAGCAACGACCCGGACATGACACTGGCCGGGGAGGACGTGGCCTTTGGCTTTATTGACCCCCAAACGGGCAAATACGCCGCTTCAGAATTCCGAACCCCGTCCACGGATCCCAGTTATTCTTCCACTAGCGGATATAACGCGGTCTATGTCCGGGTCAGAAAATCGAGCGACAGCCCGAATGGGGCATTGGACACCATTATGGCGAACCTGCTCGGCATCCACCAGATGAATGCCGAAGCGGAATCCATCGCGTTTATCGATCAAAGCGTGGATACCATCAACAACGGCGGCGTCCGCCCTATTTATGCCTGTCAGGCCCAGGTGAACCGGGTCATGCAGGACGGTATCCCCGAAAACGATGTGGTAAAAGTCTACGGGGATCATGTCGAGGTCAACGGCGTTCAAAATCAGGCCGGTTGCCCGCAAATGGGTTCCGGCAACTGGGGTTTTGCCGACCTGCGTAACTGTAACGCAAACGCCGTGGGCAGCAGCACCATTAGCGACTGGTTTTCAACGGGCTATCCGGGTTCGGTCAGCGTTGGGCAATGCTACAGCACCAACCCCGGTAATTTTATCCAGAGCGTTTCACCGCAACTGGATACGTTGATTGCCAACAGAACAGTCTTCCCGGTTCCGTTGTACAACACATGGTCTGGCGGCGGTTCAACCTCCAAAGTGGATATCAGCGGCTTTGTGGGCTTCCGGATTACCGGCTACAAATCGACGGGAACCCAGTCGGGACGATATATTGAAGGTCGCTTCCAGCGGTATATCTGCATGAAAGGGTGTTCTTCCAGCCAGGGCGGCGGCACAACGCCAGGCGGCACCGTGGTAAAAATCCGGCTGGCATACCTGCATTAACCGCAACCCTTCACCGGCAGGGCGATCGGCACTGCCCGCCCAAGCCAGTCCCAAAGAAGCCATTAACTGGAGCATTTGAACATCCCGCCGCCCTATGGTTGAATAGAATCAAGTAACCGGGCTATCCAGAATGCACCGAAAACTGGTCGAACAGTCTGTCCTTTTCGCCAGCCTGCTGAAGTGGTTCGTCATCGCCTCCCTGATCGGCATCATCGTCGGTGGGGCCACCACTCTCTTTCTGCAAGCTTTGGGCTGGAGTACCCAGGCGGTGCATCAGTGGCCCTATTACTACCTGCTTTTGCCGATTGGCATGTTTTTATCTTCCCTCATTATCCACTACCTGTCCCCTTCCGCTGAAGGCCACGGAACCGAGCAGGTAATCGAGGCGATTCACCAAAAGGCGGGTAAAATCAAGCCTTCCGTGGTGCCGGTTAAGCTTATGGCCACCATCATTACCCTGGCCACCGGCGGCTCTGCCGGAAAAGAAGGCCCATGCGCCCAAATCGGGGCGGGTCTGGCTTCCCTGCTGGCCGATTTGCTGCGGGTCAACAACCTGGACCGGGTCAAGCTGGTCACTTGCGGAATCAGCGCCGGGTTTGCCGCTGTGTTTGGCACCCCCATCGCGGGCGCTATTTTCGGCGTGGAGGTACTGGCCATCGGGCAAATCCAGTACGCGGTGCTTTTTCCTTCTTTTGTGGCTGGAATTATGGCTTATGAAACCTCCAATTACTTTGGCATCACTTATTTCCACAACGCCATTCCCTTAAACCAGCCGTTTAACGAACTTTTCTTCTCTGAGATCCTGTTAGTCGGCCTTGCCTGCGGGCTATGCTCCTTTCTGTTCATCGAAATCCTGCAACTAACCCACCGACTCAGCAGCCGGATTAAAATCTGGAAGCCTTTAAAAGGTTTAATCGGCGGGCTGCTGGTGCTGCTCACCCTGGGCCTGTCGGATCGATACCTGGGTTTGGGCCTGCCAGTGATTGAAAACAGCCTGAAAGGGCATCCGGTCTACTGGTACGATTTCCTGGCGAAGATGTACGCCACCGCGATCACGCTCTCTTTCGGGGGCAGCGGGGGCATTATAACGCCGGTATTCTTTGTGGGAAGCACCTTTGGCAATTTACTGGCCACGCTGTTTCATCTGGCTCCAGCGTTGCTGGCAGCTTTAGGGATGGTGGGACTACTATCCGGCTGTGCTAATACGCCCATAGCAGCCAGTATTATGGCCATGGAAATATTTGGCACCAGCATTGGCCCCTATGCAGCAATGGTGGCCATTATCAGCTTCGTGTTCACCGGGCACCGAAGCGTATACCCCAGCCAGGTGGTAAAACTCCATAAATCCGACTCCCTGCACTTTAACCTGGGCGGCACCATTCGCGACATTACGCATGTGGAATACAAAAAAGGGAAAGCAGACTGACGCGCGCGGGGCGCTGTCGCCCAAGACGCGCTCTCCCATCGATTGTCATCGTGTGTGGTCAAACCGGCGATATCCGTTTATATTGATGGCTATCCACAGCGCGATGAATGGCGGATAGGGGATTCATGAACAAAACAGGCCCAGCCTTGGATATAGCCCAATTAAAGGGACTTTCGGAGGAAGAGGCGCAACGCAGATTGCGCGCCATTGGGCGCAACGAATTACCCGCGGCCCGGCGTCATAGTTTCTGGAAACTGGCCTTCGGGGTTCTGGGTGAGCCGATGACCCTGCTATTACTGGCCAGCGGCGGCATTTACCTGCTGCTGGGCGATCGCCAGGACGCCTTGATCCTGCTGAGTTTTGTGGCAGTGTTGCTTGCGCTGACCCTGTTTCAGCAGGAAAAGGCCGAACGTTCGCTGGACGCGCTGAGAAACCTGACCAGCCCGCGCGCGTCTGTCATACGGGACGGAAAGCAGCGCCGCATCCCCGGCGGGGAGGTTGTGCCAGGGGATCTGGTCATTCTGAGCGAAGGCGACCGGGTGGCGGCGGACGGCGTTTTAATTGACGCAATCAGCCTGATGATTGACGAATCCCTGCTGAGCGGGGAATCGGTCTCCGTACGCAAATCCGTCAGGGGAAACCAGGGCGGGGAAACGGAGAGCGAAGCCTTTTCGCCGGGCGGCGACGACTTGCCGTTTGTGTTCTCCGGCACCCTGGTGGTCAGGGGGCAAGGGATATTTGAAGTGAAGGCGACCGGTGTTCAAACGGAAATTGGTCGAATTGGAAAACAGCTTCAAAGCGTTACCGGGGAAAAGACCTTTTTGCAGCGGGAAACCCGCAAGCTGGTGATCGGGTTCAGTTTAACCGCGCTCTGCCTGTGCCTGATCCTGATCATCGTGTACGGCCTCACTCGCGGGCATTGGCTGGAAGCCATCCTGGCGGGGCTGACCTTTACCATGGCCATGATCCCTGAAGAATTCCCGGTAATCCTGATGGTTTTCATGGCGCTGGGCGCATGGCGACTGGCCAAGCAACATGTCCTCACCCGCCGGATACCCGCCATTGAGACCCTGGGCGCCGCCACCGTGCTGTGCGTGGATAAAACCGGCACCTTAACGCAGAACCGCATGCGGGTTCAGCAAATTGCAGCCCGCAACCAGTGCTTTGAACCAGCGGCAAACAACGCGGCGTTGCCGGAAGTTTTCCACGAGATCATCGAATTCAGCATCCTGGCCAGCCAGCGGGATCCGTTCGACCCGATGGAAATTGCCTTTCGGGAGCTGGGCGAACATTACCTGGCCAATACCGAGCATCTCCACGCCAACTGGGAACTGGTGCAGGAATACCCGCTGACCCAGGAGCTGCTGGCCATGTCGCGGGTTTGGCGTCCGGTCGGGCCGCCTGAAAACGGGCAGCGGGAAGCCGAGCGAGAAGAATACGTGATTGCGGCCAAAGGGGCGCCCGAAGCCATTCTGGATTTATGTCATGTGGAACCGGCGGTTTTCGAGTCCCAAATGAGCATCGTGCAACGGATGGCGGCCGAGGGACTTCGGGTGCTGGGCGTCGCCAGGGCCGACTTTACTCCCCAGCCGTCGCCCCCGTTATTGCCGGAAATCCAGCATGACTTTGTTTTTCAGTTCCTGGGCTTCGTCGGCCTGAGCGATCCGATTCGGGAGGACGCGGCTGAAGCGGTTCGCCAATGCCACACTGCGGGAATCCGCATTGTGATGATTACCGGGGATTACCCCCAAACCGCCCAAAGCATCGCCCGGCAGGTCGGCTTTCCGAATGCGGATCGGGTCGTTTCCGGCGCGGAGCTGGCAGCCATGACGGATGACGCGTTGCAGGAGACCATCCGGAGCGTCAGCATTTTTGCGCGCGTGGTGCCGGAACAGAAATTGCGGCTGATCAACGCGCTGAAGGCCAACGGGGAAATCGTGGCCATGGCGGGGGACGGCGTGAATGACGCGCCCGCGTTAAAAGCGGCGCACATTGGCCTTGCCATGGGGGCCAGGGGAACCGACGTGGCGAGGGAAGCCGCCGCCATGGTGCTGACCACGGACGATTTTTCCGCCATGGTGCAGGCGGTTGAAATGGGCAGGAGAATTTTTGACAACCTTCGCAAGGCGATCTCCTATATTCTGGCCATCCACATCCCGATTGCGGGCATGTCGCTCCTTCCCGTCCTGTTTCACTGGCCGTTGATCCTGATGCCGGTGCATGTCGCGTTCCTGCAACTGATTATTGATCCCGCCTGCTCCGTGGTGTTTGAGGCCGAAGAACCCGAGGCGGGCATTATGCGGCGTCCGCCCAGAAAATCCGATGAGCCTTTGCTGAACGGACGGATATGGGGTACCTGCGCCCTGCAAGGCGTCAGCATCCTGGCGATGGTGATGGGCGTTTACGCCTGGGCGTTGCAGACAAACCATACGCAAGGCGGCAGCCGGGCAATGGCCTTTATCGTGCTGATTTTCTCGAACCTAGCCCTGATTGTCGCCAACCGCTCATGGTCTCAAGGTTTCCTGGCGCTTCTGGCCCGCCCGAATCGGGCGTTGCGCTGGGTGTTGCCACTTGCCCTGCTGTTCCTGGCTGGCGCCATATTGAACCCTGCCGCCCAAAAGCTTTTTCACTTTGGGCGTTTGCAAGGGCGCGACATTGTACTCTGCCTGTCGGCCGGGCTGTTGAGCATTCTGTGGCTTGATTTACTGAAGAGAATGGCCGCGCGCCCAGAATAGCAAAAGAAAAAATAGCGACATTGAAGGCCCGGCATACGATTCCGCCGCCCTCATACCCCTTTGCCCTCATGGGTATTAATAGGTTTGGCGTAGGGGTTCCTTTGCCCCTTGGGCAGGCCAGAAGCTTCAATCTGCACCCTGTAAACGTCCCTGCCAAGTTTCTCGATTCTTTGCAGCGTATAAACGTTCCTCAGGTTGTTCAAGGCAATTTCCGCCTCCTGGCAAATGGAAAAACCACGAGGAAAGTATTTGCGCTCCCTGACCTTCTGCATCAATTCCGGAAACCGCGCGTTCAATTCCCCCAGGGGAAAGGCATCCTTGGATAGCCCCAGGGGCGGGTGCTTCGGGTTGGGGGAAATTTTGAACAGAACCGAATAGCGACCCGCCACCGGGTTTTTCAGGAACTTCTGCGCGATCGACTGGCGGGTGGAAGCGCTGGCCGTAATGTGGATATCGGGTTCAAAAGGCGTGTGGATCATTTCATAGGCAATTTTGCGAAGCTGCTCCGCCCGTTGCTCGGAAGGAGGCTCCTGAAGCCATTTAATGGCCCGCTCCAGGGTATTGGCGCTGACGCTTTTACCCCGAAACACCGTAAAGTCGAAAGGAATGGAATACTGTTCCAGCACGCGACGAAAGGCCAGCGTCCCTTCTTTGCCCATTGCGGCGGAATTGGACACGTAATGCGCCATTGCCATCAGGTTATCCAGGTAGTTGGCATCGCCGATGGTCGGGATCAACTGGTTCGCCTTTTGCCGTTGCCGCCGCACAAACTCCTTTTCCCGACTCTCAAGCGAGCGCGGTTTTGCGGCACCTGTCCGGCCTTTCTGGAAGGTATCCTCTTTCAGATCCGTCGATTTGAAATTGAAGTTGCAGGCCGCGCCAAACCCTTCATCGGGCGCCAGGCGAATGAGCGATTCCGGGCAATGCCGCGCATCGTCCAGAACGGATCTTTCAAGAGAGCTATGCGGGCTGGACGAAGGATGTAACGCCTCTTGCATGGCGCGCCCCGCCCTTGGCCTGCAAGTGCGGGCGGAAACGCCGCCGGTGGCCGCAAGGCCAATGGTGATTAGCCTGAGAATATTCATAAGTGCCTAAAATTCTACTGATCTGTGCAGATCAAATGCTGTTAGATGATGAACACTCGATAAAAACCCTTCAAGCACTTTTGTTGCTACCCATGATGATTAGGGTGAAAGGCTTTGGCTTTTCGGATCATTTGCAAAGCCTGGTCAAGGGCGGATAAAAGGAGTTGCAGCATTGGTAATCGCCCGGCTAAGCCAACAGAGGATAGATGACACAGCGTAAACCCGATCCGTCGTGCTACCTGGAGTCTTTTTCGATTCTGTTTCAATGCCACCCTAAGCATTGAAAGCCAATTTTGGGCGAATACGGATTTTGACGGGTTGACATTCTAGACGACCAGTCTAATAATATGGGTAACGAAACGGAAGTAGCGCACCATGCCCAAAACATTGACCCCAAACAGCAGGCCCGGCAGGCAGGATACCCGCCAGGCGCTAATTGACGCCGGAACCGAAATCATACTGGAAAAGGGGTTCCACAATACCGGCATAGAGCAGATTTTAAAAGTGGTCGGGGTGCCAAAGGGTTCTTTTTACCACTATTTTAAAAGCAAAGATGATTTTGGGCTAAGCATTATCGAGCATCATGCGGAACTCTTGCGGCGAAAGCTGGAGCAAACGCTGACCAATCCCGCCCATACGCCGTTGCAAAGGCTGAGGGGGTACTTCCAGGGCGCCAGAGACAGCCTGAAGGACTGCGCCTGCCGCAAGGGCTGCCTGTTCGGCAACCTGGGCCAGGAAATGGCCGATCAGCATGAAACTTTCCGCGCCCGAATCGAAACGATTTTTACGGACTGGCGAAACCGCTTCAGCGCCTGTATTCGGGAAGCCCAGGGCCAGGGGGAAATCCCCAAACGGCTGGATGCGGACATGCTGGCGGAATTTTGCCTGTTAGCCTGGGAAGGGGCCATTATGCGGGCCAAAGTCACCAAAAGCGCGCAACCGCTGGATACCTTCATCCATTTTATTTTTAACGAGTTGTTTCAGAGCGGCGAACCGGGCCATCCAGCGTAAGCCAAACCGCCGGTTCCCGAAGCGGTTTTTGTATCATCCCATAATAGACGACTGGTCTATTCGGAAAATATTGGAGGACACCCCTTGTTAAAGTTCCTGTTCTGGCTGAACCCCGCGCGACCGCACCGGAGCGTCAGCCCCCAAAACCCTAGCCCGCACCAAGAAGCGCTTCGGAGCGATCCCCCAAAACCCTTGCCAGGCTAGCGCCATGCAAGATGCGCGTAGCATCCGGTGCGTCCGCTGATTTTTTTTGGCCCGTCTTTAGACGACTGGTCTAATAATCATTTAAAAAGAAAAATGTTCAGCGTGGACAAGGTGGACGATGCCCAGCGGCTGGAATACATAGCCGCCTACCAAGACCACCTGCTGAACCTGGAGCGGAGTGAACCCATACAGTCCCCCATACTGGCCAATTATGACCGGGATTCCCGGCGGAAACTTGCCCATAAGCGCGTTATTAACGTGACGTAAAAGATATGAAATCATCGACAGGAAATCAGGATTATGAACTGGAATCGAATTAAACTGGCGCTTTTGCTACTGGTGGCCTTGTGGGCCAATCAGCCCGTAACCTGGGCTTGCGGCGGCAAGAATAAAACGATTGACCCTGCATTTAAAATCGAGGCCAGCCCCTTGCCGCCAACATCAGCCCATGTCGCGCGTATCGCGCTTTATCGCCAGCAATGGCAACAAACAACGCACCAATTGCGACAACGCCAAACCCTGCAGAATCTACAACCAACATCACCCTGATTACACACAACCTGAGAGCAGTCGCGTGGCAAATGATTGGAGATTAATTATATATGGGGAGAGAGGCCACGCGGCTCTCCATGCTGTTTCCCTTGGAAAGCCCCGTAATAAGGCAAACCACCGAACCAGCCAAAGTTCCGGCACAAAACCCCAAAAGAATGTTTTTATAACCATGTAGGCTATGTGTGTAGACTATGTGTGGTTCGGGATCAGTGGAAACTTCGGTGGGGCAAACGGGCTATGGCAATGGGATCATTCGACAATCCGCTTTCCTTTGGGGTGCAGCCGCCGCAAAACCCTTTCGGGAACCTGTTTTCGCAATCAGGGCCGAACACCCTTCCAGCCATGCCGCCGGATTCCTTTACCCGCAGCCACAACCAAGAAGCGGCAGAGCCAGAGGGAGCGCCCGCACCTGATAAACCCTTGAGCCGGGCAGAAAAGCTCAAGTCTTTCGCCAGTGGGGTCATTTCCCCGCTGACCGATCCGTTCAAAAGCCCTAAAAAGTTTTTAATCGCCGTAGGCATTTTTCTGGCGCATGCGGTTATTATTGGCGCGACCGGGGGCGCGGCTGCCGTCCCCATGCTGGCTTTCGGCCTGGGAACAGCCTTGTACCAGACAGGAAAAGGCAGTTACAAGCTCAGGCATGCCGCTACGGCGGCGGAAAAGAAAAAGGCGATGACTGAAATCGGGGCTGGCCTCAGCAACGCGGGCCTGCTGGCGTTCGGCGCCAAAACCGCCCTGAAGGAAGGCGCCCATGGCGGCCTGAAACTCCCGCCCGATGAAATCGACAAGATGTCCACCGCGCAGGCTTGCAAAGAAAGCTTCCGGCAGATGCCGGACTCCTTGCGCGCATGCCGGGAAGCGGTCAGCCGTGGGGATATGCTCCGGAACACCCAGAGCTTCCTGCGCCGACAGGCCACCGAAACCAGGGACAAAATACAGGATACGCACCAGAAGATTAAAGGCGCCCTGGCCAACCGGAATACGCAAGGCTGGCCTTCCACGGTAAAAGACATCCTCAGCGACCTGCTCAGCGCCATCTCCTTCAACTCGCTGCTGGGTCTGGAATAAACCCTATGGCAGCCGCTGCGGAGGGATTTCCTTTGCCGTCAGGCTTTTATCGTCTACCGGCTGCAGCCGTGCAGCATCGCATTTTGAAGTTTGCATTGCGGACTGTGAACCCCTCGCCTGAGCAGTTTATCTCGCCTGCGGCTCATATTCAGGCCCGGTGGGGACATACGGCACGGAATCCGGGTCTTCCAGGGCATCGATACATGTTTGCAACCAATTGATTACCCCTACATGTTGCGGCTCCGGCAAATGGGATGCCCCAACCTGATCACGCGCCCGTTCATATTGAGCAATCATGTTTCCACGCTTTGCAATCGGGTTTTCACCACCGGATTGATAAACTTCCTCATTGGTGAGCCGACTGAGGATAATGCGCTTTTCTTCCGGGCTTTCGTCTTTTTGCTGGCAGGCCAAATCCAACAATCTCTCTGTTTCTTGTGTAATAAACGGCCTCCCTGAAAAATGAAAACTATCGACAGTCGGGTTGAGCTTCAATGGCTTCTGTACGCCAGTCAGGTTGCTTTTAACGGGCATGGCAGGCTTGTGAATAACAGGCGCGCCGAAAGACAGGCGGTTAATCTGCATGGTTTACATCTCCGATGAACAATGATGAACAGAACCTGAGGATAATAGAAAGTAAAGGTTTCCAGAAAGATGATTAGCAGTAAATAGCCCATGCATTGAATTTCAAAACCAACCATAAGTCAATCGGTATCAAATTAATACTTTTTCACTATCCAGGTATTTTCTAATCATTTCCTCATCAATACCATTGGCTAATACGGATTTAAAAAAAGTTAAATTAGTTCTGGGCTTATCACATTCGTCCCACGCGCAATATATTTTCCATCGAATGGTTACGGGGCATGGATTTCAAAAGAATTGGCAAATGCCCAGCCGCTTTCCGTCAGGACGACAGCTTCTGTTCCACGCTGCGCACCTTGTCTTCCATGGATTGCGCCTTGTCGGTTCGGGTGCCTAATTTAATCGTGGTGGTAATTCGGGGCGCGCCCATGGCGTGAACGGTTTCATGGCATTGCCGAATGGCGGAGAAAACCGCGTCCCATTCGCCTTCGATATTGGTGCCATAGGCATGGAGCTGGGTTTTCAGTCCCGCCGCCTTCAGGATTTTTTCACAGGCCGCCACGTATTCCGAAACGGAAACGCCCACCCCTAAGGGAACCACGCATAAATCGACCATCACTTTCATCGGTTTTCCTCTCCTGGCTACATTGATTCCACGGCTCTCGACACTAGGGCTTTCAGCCTGAGGCAAGGGCATCATAGCATGTCCGGCCCGCCCGCACGATTCGGCAACCCGAACACGCGCTGCCTCGTATTTTTCGCCAGCAGCCCCAATGCAGCGCATCGGCCCTGACAATTTTGTACATAGGCTCGGTAAAAAGACTCGGAGGCACTCAGCGTTGTTTGATTAGCCCGCAATTGAGTCAGCCCAGGGAATAGCTTGTCGTTGCGCTTGCTTAATAGGTGCAGTGGTTGTTGGCATCCAAGTGTTGCCCGCTGGCGCAAATGGTGGCGGATTGCTGGTGGGTGTCCTGGGAGCCGCCCCCAACCCCTTCACTCTGGTACTGGATGAAGGAATCGGCGGTTTGGTTCTGTTGCTGGGACGAGTAGCCGTTGTTGATGATTTTGCCGCCGTTGTCGTTAATGCTGCTCAGCAGGGTCTGGTTATAAAGCACCCCATGCTGCACGGAGGCCTCTGACCTCAACGCGCCAAAGTCGCTGATGTTGCTTTCCAGCACGGAATTTAACTGGGCAGGCGTATAGCTTTGCCCGTTGAAAGTTAGCTGGGTGTTGGCATAAGCGCCGCTATTCCCGTTGGACTGCTTGAAAGCGCCTTCCAGCAAGCCCTGGATCTGGGCGATATCGTGGCCCTTGTTGGCCAGCCTGACCACCACGTCATACTCGGCCTGGGTCAGGCTGCCGCTGGCTAGCGCCTGCTTTGCGTTCGCCAGGATATCCTGGGCATAGGAGGCGGTGGTGCCGTTGGCTCCCACAGTTTCAATAGTGGCGTTGGCCGGTTTTTCGCCTGCGGGCGCTGCACCGGCGCTGGCGGCCTGCTGGCTTTGCGCCTGGAGCTGCGCCTGCGCGCTGGCGATTTTCTGCTGCTGGATGGCTTTTGCGTTAATGGCCGCCTGGTTATGACTCAGCATGTCCTGCTTGAGGCCGACCATATATTCGTTCCAGTTGGTGCCAACGAGGGTGAAACCGCCGATGCAGACCAGTGTAATCAGCCCCCCAATCAGGCAATATTCCAGAATGGTGTTGCCTTGGGCCGGACTGGAAGGATGGGTTGCATTCAGGAAGCGCATGGCGGTTACCCCGTGTTATCGACTCAATCAGAACTTTCTAATTCTTCTCCAATAACACATATCGTTCTTTTCAGGGAAATCTGAAGCGATTGTAATGAAATATAAATCTCGGGTTTTAAAGGCGGCTGCCCCGGTTTCCCCTTGAGTCGCCCATGGGTTTCAAGCGCGTTTTTGTCAGAATGACAACGGGACGCCGCGACTGAAACTCAATAGCCCAACACGCTGCCCGGCACAATGATTTGCTCGCCGCTGGCGGGAATGGGATCAAAAAAGCGCAGCCACTTTTTCTTTTTGGGTTTAGGGGCGGGTTCCGAGTTGCTGGCGGTCGGCACAGCGGAACCCGAAGCCCACTGGATAACCGGGACAGAACGCAGGGCCAGGCGCTGGTTCAGCCAGTTCAACTGATCGCGGATGGCCTTGTTGGTGTCCGCTTCCATGGGCATGCTGTTGACCTTGCCGAATAGCAGCCGCTGGGCGTAGGCGTACTTCTGTTCCGCCTTTTGGCGATTGCCGGACTGTTCATCGTCCTGGGCGGATTTAATTACCGCGTAACCGGCCATCTTCAGCGCTTCCGCCTGGAGCTTGCCCGGCATGGAGGACACCACCAGGAAATAAGGAACCGCCTCATCATAACGTTTAAGGCCGTAAGCGGCATGCCCGGTAAAAAAACGAACATCCGAATCCTGATCATAAATGGCGATGGCGTTTTTCAGGCGCTCGTACGCCAGCGCATAATTCTTGTTATTAAACGCCTCAAACCCCTCGCGGCGCGCCATGGTGAACTGACGGTAACGGATCAGATGAATGCCGCCGGGGCTGGATACATCGGCCTTCAGGGCGTACAGGCGCTTCACGGTATTGATGTCCCGCTGGCTTAATTTTTTACGCAAGCCGCCGTCATAGCGGGTGTTGGGAAACAACACGTCGGACGGGTTGTTGCTATGCCCGCCAATCAGGCCCAGGGAATGCCCGATTTCGTGCAGGGCCACATTGTGCAGGCTGTTGGCGGAATACGCCTTTCCCGCCTCGTTGTTCAGAGCCAGCACAATATCATCCCGGGTCAGTATGCCGCCCAGCATTTCGGTCTGACATTCTCCGCTGCGCATTTCCTGCTTGGCGTCCGTCGGCCCTTTCCCGTCCTCCTGAGTTACTTCTTTAGGATCGGCAGTTTTAGGCTTTTCCATCCAGCCGATGATCGTATCCGCGTCCTGCGGATCTTCTGTAAATTCAAAGTGAACCTGGTTTTCCAGCGCCTGTTGCCATTCGGCGTACGCATCCCGAACCAATGCCAGATCTTCCGGCTTCCAGCCCGGCACAGAACTACCGTCGCCCACGTACACCCGAATGGGCTGGTTCAGCGGATCCGCCCAGTGGATCACCTTGACGCCCATTTCAGGAAGATAATCCGGCCCGTAACCGATGTTCTCAATATCGGCCAGAATATGCCGGGCTTCAAGGGTATGCTCCTCATCCGGCCCCAGGTATTTTTCGGCCAGGGGAAGCGCCGCGCGGTAGTAATGCTCCGCCTGCTGATATTGGCCCTGGTACATGGCGATTTGCCCCAGCACCATGCTCTCGCTGGCAATATCCTTTTCGCTGGCGGCACGGTTTTCCGCCAGACTGTAAATCGCCAGCGCCCGTTTCAGGTATGTGGCCGACTCATCGTATTTTTCCAGGCGAAAGGCGTTCATGCCCGCCAGATGGGCAATAATGGCGATGTTTTTGTCGCGGTGGAGGCCGTTCGCTTTTTCCGCCAGTTGCAGCGACTTTTTAACCGCCGGTTCCGCCGCCGCGAAGTTTCCGTTGTTAAACGCCTGCTTGGCGACTTCGTAAACCTTGATGAACGCGTTCGGGTCAACGGGCGCCGCCGATTTTACGGGTGCTTTTGCGGCCGCCCTGGCGACTGGTTTACTGACTGGCCGGGCTGGGACATGCGCCGTGGGTTTTGCGCCGGGCCTGGCAGGCGCTTTGCGAACAGTTCCCGCGACTGGCCTGGCCGCTGGCTTGCGAACGGGCGTTGCGGCTTCCCCATTGGGTTGCGCCGTTGCCAGCAGGATAACGACAGCCAAAAACCCACTCAGCCGAGCGGAAGCACTCAAAACAGACCGCATACGAAATTTCTCCAATGCCTGACCACTTAGGGCAAATAAAAACCATCCGGTCGCCGAAATTGCCCCGCCCCCAACCGCAAGGGAATCCAGCCCGGTTGCCCAACACTGTACAGGTTTTACGGCCATTTGAGCAAAGCGAATTCGGCCGGTTTACGATTTACGAATCACGCAGGCCGTGCCATAGGCCAACACCTCGGTCAGCCCCTCCATTACCTCGGTGGCGTCATACCGAAAGCCGATGATGGCGTTGGCGCCCTTCTGCACGGCATGGGCCATCATCAGATCAAAGGCTTCCTGGCGGGCATGCTCGCACATTTCGGTGTAAATGGTAATGTTCCCGCCAAACAGGGTTTGCAACCCGCCCACAAAGGAACCCACCACCGAACGGGAACGCACCACGATGCCCCGGACGATTCCCAGGTTCTGCTCAATCACGTAGCCGTCCAATTCAAAGGCGGTGGTGATCATGCGGCTGTCAATCAGGCTCAATACGCTCTCCTCACCCAAACAAACGGAATTGAATTATTATAAACCCAATTAACGCCCGGCGCTTGTATTTCAGGCATCCGAGGATTAAATTGGTATGGATAGCTTATTATTGGCAAATCACCAGCCAAACAACAGAAGGGGGAAATAGCCATGTCCAACCGCACAATTCAGGTGGATGAAAGACTGTACGATTACATTCTGGATGTTTCGGTGCGGGAATCCGGGGTTCTGCGCAAGTTGCGGGAAGAAACCGCCGCCCTGGGCGGAGTGGCCCGCATGCAGATTTCGCCGGAACAAGGGCAGTTTATGGCCTTTCTGGTGGAACTGACCGGCGCGCGCCGCATGCTGGAAGTCGGCACCTTTACCGGATATAGCGCGCTGGCTTGCGCTGCGGCCCTGCCGCCGGACGGCGAGTTTGTAGCCTGCGACGTGAGCAAGGAATGGACGGATGTGGGCCAAAAGTACTGGCAGGAAGCAGGCGTATTCGAGAAAATCACCCTGAAGCTCGGCCCCGCCGTGGAAACCCTGCAAACCCTGCTGGCGCAAGGGCAAGGTAACGCCTTTGATATGATGTTCATTGATGCGGACAAGTCCAGTTACCTCCAGTATTACGAGCTGGGCCTGAAACTGGTGCGCCCCGGCGGGCTGATTCTGATAGACAATGTGCTGTGGGGCGGGGCCGTGGCCGATCCGGCGGAGCAGGACGAGGACACCCAGGCCATTCGCGCGCTGAATGAGAAACTGCATACCGATAACCGGATTACCCTCAGCCTGATTCCCATGGGTGATGGGTTGACCCTGGCCCGCCGACGCATTTAACCCGGCACGTCTGCTTTGAGGCGAGTTATACGTCAATATGTAAGCTCTGTTGGTTGCGCTAAAGTTCCCGCAGGTTGAGTCGATTAATAAAACCTAAGGAAATAGCAGCCAAAACACCAACTCTGCATGACACAACAACCGCCACTGACAATCTCCTTGCGCCAGCGCTATGCCGCAACTGGCTTTACGTTGGCCGAATTGTTAACTTCGCTGGCAATTTTAGGCGTGATTGCAATTTTCAGCATTCCCAAAATCATCAGCGCTCAACAGAACACCCAAAGCAACGCGCTGGCCCATGAAGCCGCCGCCACCATTGCAGGCGCTTACCAGCTTTACATTCAGAATAATACCCTCACCGGAAGCACGACAGCCCAATCCTTAACCCAATATATGAATTACGCCAAAGTGGTCAGCAGTGGCGGCGTGGATGATATTCCCGGCAGGGACATCGGCTATGACTGTGGTTCGCTAACCTGCCTGAAACTACACAATGGCGGTATTTTATTCACTGATTTAGGCACCACCTTCAATGGCATCGCCACCACCAACGCAATCTATTTCTTTTTTGATCCGGACGGCACCAGGGGAACTTCGGGCACGGCGGACTCACCCGGCAAAAGCGTTTCGTTCTGGCTTTATTACAACGGAAGAATCACCAGTTCCGCCAATGTGCTGCCCAATACCAGCTATGCCAACAATGGCGGCTCCAATACGACCAATCCAGGCTCAAACGCGGATCCTTCCTGGTTTAGCTGGTAAACCCACTTCCAGTTCGGCAGAAACGAATCTAATGCTCATAGCAGGAGGTTACACGTTATAATTTGCCGTGGTAAAGGCTCAGGAAAATTTCAATCAGGATCAGGATAATGATAATAACTTCCAGCATCTGGGCCTGGTAGCTGTTCACCCGATCGGTGAGCAACTGGTATAAATTGCCGATAATATCCAGCTTGCGGGAAATCGAGGCGTCCCAGGTGGGCATGTAAAATTGCTCGGAGGCGGCGGAATACACTCGCGCCAGGTACAAATCCCCAATCAGCTTCAGGGAATTATCCACCCGTTCGGCCAACACAGCGGATTCAATCCGCAGTTCGGCCAACTCGTTAATCGATTGCCGGAAAGGAATCGATAACGGCATTACCCAGGCAGGCTGGCGCTGGCTAAGCCCTTCATAGTTTTTAATCCGCTTGTCCAGCAGGGCATCCAGATAACGCGCCTCCAGCAACTCCACATTGAGCAGCTCCAGCACGTTGAGGGTGTCGGTGTAATCCGCATCGTAAATAATGGAAGCGTTCCAGTCGATCAGCACCACGTCCCGGTCGTAATAGGAAATGGCCTTGGCCAGCGCCTCCCTGCGCTGCGCCTCGCTAAGGTGGTCCGTGTCGAACTGCAACACCTGGGCCAGCGTATCCGCCTGGGTTTTCAGCAGGGCGTCAGCGGTCAGCGGCTCGCTGAAGCGCTCCAGAATAAACACATAATAGTCTTCCACCAGATCCGACAGCTCCGGGCGGGTGATGGCCGGACGAATACGCTCCATCAGCCCCTGAACCTGCTCCCGCGCGTGATGCTCCAGGTGACAATCGTAAATGCGCTTGCTGATGCCGGGCAGTTCCGAGAAGCCCAGCGGCGCGTTTTGCCCGGAAAGCGCCCAGCGATAAGCGATGCTGACCGCCCCGAACCCGAAGATGGTGGCCTCGATTTCTCCCGGCCAGTGGTCGAAAACCTGGCTTTCCCCCAGCGATAACACGTGCGGCACCTGCGTGTATTGTAGATAGTTGGGGTTCTGCTTTTTGCGGGACAGTGGCTGCTTGGGGTTGGAGGCCAGCAGGCGGCTTACCTTTTCCAGCGAAACCTCATAACCGATATCGAAGGCGAAAAACGCCACCAGTTGCCCCTGTTGTATTTCCAGAGATACCGAATGATCATTCATATACGGCGATGAGATCCACTCATTCGTTCATTCACGGCAAACCACAAAATAGCGCAATGCAAGCGCCGGGGTCAGCCGGAAGCCGCATTATAACTATTCTAGCAAATTTTGCCGCTTATACCCGCATTTGAGGCATTGATCCACTTTTAGCCAACCGGCCCCTTTCACCCGGCCGCTCCCCAAAATCGCCGCCCGGGCTTTCCATGAACGAAAAGCCCCGTTTTCTCACCCGTTGTTGCAGCGCCTGCAAAATTGCGATGTCCCCATTTTTTCGGGCCTGGTAAATATCCCCAGGCTGAATGCGGGCTTTATGCGCCAACAAAATGCGCACCGCCTCCAGATTTCCGCTAAAAATGGCGGTACTCAGGGCCGTTTTACCGTTTTTGGGGTTGCAGTAATCGATATCCGGGTTGCGCTTATGTTGCAGCACCGTGGTTAACATCTCAGGCTTACCGCTTTCCACGGTGTGCATCAGACCGACTTGCCGGAAACATCCTTCGCGTCGGCATTCGCCCCGTAATCCAGCAGCAGTTGCATGGTTTTTCGGCTTCCGCTGCGACTCGCAATGATCAACGGGGTAAAGCCCAGCAGGTCACACGTATTGGGGTTCGCATCATGTTCAAGCAATTTGCGGGTCACAGGCAGACTGGCGTCCCCGTAAGGCACGGTATACATCAGCGGGGTTTCGCCGGTTTCCGGCCCCAGGTCGGGTTCGGCGTCATAATCCAGCAAACCCATCATAGCCGACCAGTTTTGTTGCATGGCCGCCTTGAACAGGGCGGTTTCATTGAGGGCGTCCCTGGCATTGGGACGGGCGCCCAGCTCCAGCAACACGACGGTGGCGCCTTGCTTGCCCAGCATCACGGCTTCCAGCAAAGGGCGGTTGCCAAGCTCGTCGGCATAATTCACATGCGCGCCGTCAGCAATCGCCTTTCGAATGTCGGCCACCGTTCCATGGGCAATGGCCTTGCGCAGCTTGAGATCAACCGGCAACAGCGGGAAACCGTATATTTTGTGTTGCAAAGGCCGTATTACCTTGGGCAGGGAGGGAGATCTGTGAAACCGATCCCGTTGCGGCCTGGAGTGCCCGCCAAACAGCTCCGCAGGGTTGGCATGCAGGCGGGATGTCTGGTTATCCGTCCTGGTCGGAATGATAAAACGTCTTATCCCCGGCTGGTAATGAACCCCGCCATTCAACGAGAACATGGCTGGAAGAACCTCTGATTGACGTCAACCCCACTATAAGAAGCGTACAAATAGCAAAACATTCAATGAATCCCACCACTGGCAAAATCAATATAAAAATAAACCGTCGTTGTCCCAACTGCCATGCCTTGAACCCACAAACCGGCATGGACTGCTGATGCGCCGCTTAAAACAAATACGTGGTTTAATTCGGCCCACTGCAATTTACTGTAGAAACGCCCAAAAGAAAAGCCCTAAATTCAAAAAGCGCCAACAGTAATCAGATTCAAACAGAAACCAGATGAAAGTTAAATTATTAAATTGCTATCGTATGCAATCAGGCCGTGAGCTGCCCGCGGGCCTTTTCCACGATATCGGGGGCGGCAGCCTCTATTTCGGCCCAGTCCGCTTTTAACTGGCCCGCCAGATCAATCATGTGATCGTAATGCGCCCACACGTCCCGCTCGCTAAGCTGGGTGAGGTTGTTGCCCACGTTCAGCGCCTTCAGGTACTCATCGTGAAAGCCCCGGCCCGCCACGTTTTCCTTGTCCACCTGGCAGGATTCGATCAGGCTGTCCAGTTGGCGCTCCAGGTCGAACAGGTTGGCCGGGCGATAGGTGCGCACAAAGTTGGTCAGGAAGCTGACCTTCACCGTGGAAAAACCGTTGCGGTGCTTGAACGCCCGCAGGAACGCAGCCAGGATCTGCTGGCGGGCTTCGCTTTGCCAGGTGTCCTCACGCCCCAGCAGGTTCACTTCGTTATGGGATTCTTGCGGCACATTGGCCAGAATTTCCTGGTGCAGCGCCTCCGGCAGTTTTTGATCCAGGCGCAGCAGATTCACATAGCGATCAATAAAGGTCTCATGCACCGGCACACGTACTTCGGTACGGCCATCCGGCGATTTCAGGATAGTATCCATCTGCGCGTCGTACAAGCGGCGTTTCAACAGGCCCAAATCCGATGGAGACAGATGCTTAGCCCCCAGCGCCGGGATGTATTCCAGCCGGTGATGCTCCGCCGGGGTGTACTGGGGAGAAAAGGTAAGATCCACCTCGTAATCTTCCAGCGTAGGGAATTTCTCCTCAAAGAAGCGAGCCAGTTCCGGGCCAGCGTAATTGTAGTGATCGTTAATGTAGCTGACCACCTGCTCCAGCAAAATGCGGGGCGCACTCAAATCGTTCTGGAGCATTTCAAACAGCAAGTGGGTATTGGGCATGGGCAATCCTCCTAGCGCTACAACTGGCCTAAACAGCACTATAGTTCAAGCAGACGCCTTTGGGTATCCCTGAACGGCTAGGTTTGCTCGGTAAGCCCCCACAGTTTCCCATCCACTCTCCCCCAATAAACGGACGCTCACTCGCCCTCGCTCAACTCGTTCAGCACTGCCAACGCTTGCCGGGCCGCCTGCTGCTGGGCTTCCTTCTTGGATTTGCCGATGCCGATGCCCACCATCTCCCCGTTAATTGACACCTCAATATGAAACGTGCGGTTGTGGGACGGCCCGGATTCCTTAACCGTCCGGTACACGGGCAATACGCCGCCATCGGCCTGGGTCAGCTCTTGCAAGGCCGCCTTGTAGTTGTCCTTGGTCTTGCTCATGTCAATTTCGGTCACGAACGTTTCCAGTTGCTCGCACATCATGTCCCGAATTTCCAGTATTTTGCCATCCAGGTACATGGCCCCCAGCAACGCTTCAAAGGCGCAGGCCAGGTTGGAAACCTTCTTGCGCCCACCGCTTTTGGCCTCGCTGCTGCCGAACACAATGTATTCGCCCAGGCCAATCGCCTTGGCGATTTCGGCCAGCTTGGCGTCGCTGACCACCACGGCGCGAATCTTGGTCAGCTCCCCTTCCCGATATTCCGGAAAGCGTTCAAACAGGTATTCGCTCACCACCAGCTTCAGCACGGCATCGCCCAGGTATTCCAGCCGCTCGTAGTTGTCGAAGGCAGACAGCTTGTTCTCGTAGGTATACGAGCTGTGGGTCAGCGCACGATCGTACAGATCGTAATCCTTGGGGCGCTTGACGTTCAGGGACTTCAGCAGCGCCAGAATCTGTTGTTTTCGAGTTTTATCCATCATGTTATTCGCCTGATTATTCTGTTAGCCTGGCTATGGCAGCCATAGAAACGATGCTGTCAGCGTCTTTTTTAAATTTCTGGTCCATTCTCGCAATTTTCGCAACGTGTATCGCGTTGTGTTCAGAGCCTCCCGGCAGGAGGCGAGTCTCAACTAATTATTCAGAAAGCCAGACGGAACTGTTCCAGCCATCGGATCACGTCCAGCGCCAAACCCTGCCGAAGCACGATCCAATATATATAATAGTAGCAAACTGCGCCGGAAAAAATATAGCTGTCCGCCCGATCCAAAAATCCCCCATGGCTGGCCAGCAACATGCCCGAATCCTTTAAACCCACGTCCCGCTTCATCATGGACTCGGTCAAATCGCCCAATTGCCCCACAATTACCAGTAACACGCTTAAAATAATCACATGATGCAGCGGCATCGGCCAGATCAGGCAGTTAATAACCCCCAGCAGCACACCGCCCAGCAGGCCGCCGATGGCGCCCTCTCGCGTCTTCTTGGGACTGATTTCCGGATACAGCAGATGCTTGCCAAAGGCTTTGCCCACGTAATAGGCGGCAATATCGGAGGCGCTGATCACGCTGAGGGTGAGTACCAGATATTGCAAGCCCAAATGCCTTAACAAAATGTAATAGACCGGCATGTACACCATATAAAAAATTACGATCAGCGTCCCGCCAATATCACCAATGTGCGCCCGTGGGCTGCGGAACAACAACCGGAAAAAGCTGGCGATAATGGAAATGGTGAGGATGGGGGACAGCCACTGGGATTGATCCAGGCTGGCCGCCAGCACCATCACAATCGTGGCGGCGTAAATAATGATTTGGGAAGGCTTAACGCCGATGGCCCCCATCAGGGTCTTGAATTCCTGGTTGCCAAAATAAATGGAGGCCAGCACCAACGCCGACCAGAACCAGCCGCCCACAGCCGCCGCTCCGAAAAAGATCACCGCGATCACCACCCCCATCTGCACACGGGAAGCCGTCCTTTTCACGGGACGGTTATCGCCGGGGCCGGATTGGCCGGGAGAGGGCTGGATGGGGTGTTCGGAAGCTTCCGTACGGATGGCTACACCTCCATCACTTCTTTTTCTTTTTCGCCCACGAGTTGATCCAGTTGGGCGGTGTACTTGTCAGTCAGCTTCTGGATTTTGTCCTGGCCCAGCTTCACCTCGTCCTCGGAAAGGTTTTCGCTCTTTTTCAGCTTTTCAACGTCACTAGTAGCGTCCCGGCGAATGTTGCGAATGGCGATTTTGCCCTCTTCGCCGATTTTTTTCACCATCTTCACCAGTTCTTTGCGGCGCTCCTCGTTCAGCGCAGGCACGTTCAGGCGAAGCACCGCCCCGTCGTTGTTCACCGGCAGGCTAATGTCGGACTTGGAGATGGCCTTTTCAATCTCGCCCAGCATGCCTTTGTCGTAAGGCTGAATCACCAGGGTTTGCCCTTCCTGCACGGACACGTTGGCCATTTGCCGAACCGGGGTGGGTGTGCCGTAGTAATCCACGCTGACCCGATCCAGAATCAGCGGGTTGGCCCGCCCGGTGCGGATTGCACCCATCTCGTACTGGACGGAGGCAATCGCCTTCTTCATTTTCTCTTCTGTCATTAACAGGATATCGTCAGCCGACATTTAAAGGTGCTCCCCACGTTAACGTTTGACTATGCCCATATCTTAATCCAACCCCGCATTACAGACAACAACTCCCCTGAAATGCAGAAAGGGCGAGGCCTGATGTGCCTTGCCCTTCCGTATCGGTTCCTGTTTGCGGTTTAACTGTGCGGCTTAGCTAAGCTGCATGGACTCGTTGAGGCTGACCATGCCCTTGCGATCCGGGTCGCCGAATTTTTTGGGGAATTTGGTGGCCTTGCTGTAGCGAGCGCCTAAAAAGCAGGTGCCTTCCACATCGGCAGCGGTCAGGTTGGCGCCCACCAAGTCCACGCCGGTAAAGTCGGCATGGCTCAAATCGGCCTCGTGCAGGTCGGCGTTGGTAAGAATGGCCCCCCACAAAACCGATCCTTTCAGCTTGGCCCGTTTCAGGTTAGCGCTGCGGAAGTTACTCCAGCGCAAATCGGCGTTGGAGAGGTCGGCCCCCTGCAAATCCGCGCCCGGCCCGATACAGTAATGCATAAAATTCGGCATGCCAGAATATTTGGCCGGGAGCGACGGGTAGGGAATATATTGTCTGCCCCGGTTGCCCGATAAATCCGGCGCCATGGGTTTGGCCAACGGCGGACGGCACTTCTTTGGTGGTCTTGGCGTCTGTAACATGCCTGAATTCCCTCAAGTTCTACTTATACAAATTCAAATACTCAACTCAACTTCAAATATAACCGAACATCCCAAGTTACCCCCTGGGGATCTGTCCCGCTCTTGATTCCATGAAAAATAAAGCGTAAAAGCGTCAAAAGTACGAGTTATATGACTTCCTTTTCCAATGAAGTCATCTCAATTATATTTTTAAAAACAGGGATTGCTATTCCCCAAATGGGGGATGAACACATTTACTCTTTCTGAAGCGACGGGTTGATGCTATGCTTTGCCCTATGCGACTGCTTTTCACCGTGCTGACAGACAGCCTGATCATCTGGTCACGAAACTTTACACTTATCTATATTTTTCTCTTCGGCCTGTTTTTGTTTGAAACCATTTTACAGGGCGTCATGTTACCGACATGGGAACTGCGCTGGCTGTTACTGTTTGTGGCGGTGCTGCTACTGCTGGCGGGCATTGCCGCCGGTTGGCTGAACATGGTGGCTACCGCCTGCACCCGTTTTTTAAGCAAGCCACGCGAACAGGCCATTCGCGAAGCGAACCCCATGGAAGCCTTTACCCTGTACCGGGAGTTTTTTCCGGGCATCACGCGGCATTTTCCCAATATCGCCGGGGGATTTCTCATTCAAGGCACGGCCATCGTGCTGATGTTCGCGGCCATTCAGCCCTTGTGGGGCCAGAATCGTGAATTGCTGGCCCGGTTGTTCCAACTGGAGCTGGAGCAGCGGGAAGCGGCCCTGCAAAGCCTCAGCTTCGCCCAGAACCTGAGCATGGGGGAAATGTTCCTGGCCATTATGGCCTGTATGCTGACATTCGCCTGTTTCTCCCTATTGTTTATGCTGTGGCCCGCGTTTGTAGTGTATTACCGCAATAATTCGCTTACGGCCTACTGGCGGGCCTGCCTGCAATACGTGAAAGACCCGCTGTGCATGCTGACCTTGGGCGGCGGCTTTTTAGCCAGCGGAATCACGCTGTATATACTCACCGGGTTGTCCCTGCTGGTCAGCCCCATTATTTTCCTGCTGTTGCAGATGCTGATGCTGCTGGCCCTGGTGTACATGGTGATCGTCACATTCGTGTACGCGTACCATGCAGTGGGCAAGCCGGTGGAAACGCCGGATGATAACCCGGAAGACAGCCTGGAAAAACCACCCTTGGCCTAACCCGCCCCCTAACAGCCCATTCAATCCCAATCCGATCCAGCCAGATGACAAACCACGCCCACCCATCCACCGAACCGAATGCGCCCGAAGCGATTGCGCCAAAAGTAATCGCAATCATCGGCCCCACCGCCACCGGCAAAACCGCCCTGGCCGTGGAAATTGCCCGCTGGCTGGATACCGAGGTGATTTCCGCCGATTCCCAGGTGCTATACCGAAAGCTGGATATTGGCACCGCCAAGCCCACCGAGGAAGAGAAGCGGGGCGTTGCCCACCACATGATCGACGTGGCCGAGCCGGATGAGCCGTTCAGCGCCGTGGCTTACCAGGAGCAGGCCAACGCCTGCCTGCAAACCTTGTGGCAGGCCAACAAAATCCCGATGGTGGCGGGCGGTACCGGGTTCTATTTAAAGGCGCTTCTACAAGCCGACTTTATTCCGGATGTGCCGCCCAATGAGTCATTCCGGGCGACCATGGCGGAACTGGCGGAAAGGCAGGGAGCGGATGCCCTGTACGCCCTGCTGAGGGAGAAAGATCCCCGCCGGGCGGAGGATTTGCACCCCAACGACCGGGTGCGGATTATTCGGGCGCTGGAAATTATCGAGGCTACCGGCCAGCCGGTGCCCCGCCGCAGCGAAGGCAAGGGGCTGGATGTGCTGTGGTTCGGGCTGATGTATGAAGACCGGGATTTACTGCGCAGCCGAATCGATCGCCGGATTGAGATCATGATGGAACAGGGCTGGCTGGCGGAAGTGGAAGCACTGGTGCATGCCTACGGCCCGCAGGCGCATGCGCTGGGCGTGGCTCATGGCTACCCCGAACTGGTGGAAGTGGTGTTGGGAAAACGTTCTCTGGAAAACGCGCTGGAGCAGATACGCATTAACATTCACCAGTACGCGCGACGGCAGATGACATGGTTCCGGCGGAACCCGAATGTGCAATGGCTGCCTTGCGATAGCCTCTCCGGCGAACAATTGCGAAATCTCGTAAAAACCCGTATAACAGGATCATCAAATTCCGGCTGAGTTGCGAAATGTAAACATTTCCGCACAGCAATGCGACACTCGTCGCAATTTTCGAAGGGGTTTTTCGTTTCTCTAGCTATGAAAAGCGTTATGGAAGTGGTTCCGATTAGCAAGGATGGGATGCCAATGACATCTGAGATTCTCAACGTGGTGATTGACGAGCGCAAACAGCTTTCCAGCGTGGATAACGCCGCCCTGCTGCAAGCGGCAGGCAAAAAGTTCATGGCCGGGCAGGCTTCGCACCGGCGGGTTTTTAAAGATTACATCCTGTCCTCGGAAATTTTCTACGTCGATTCCACGCTCAGTTAAACACCATCTTCGCTACTGGTACGGGCAAGGGGCGGATTGATTAAGGGCACGGGTCAAATCGCAGGGGTGCAGGCTTGGCTTATTCCACTGGGGCAAACCCGGCAGGGATAGCGCAGGTTTTATCGTCCACGCAGGCGCTGGCGTAACCAAAGAGCATGATGCGTTGGATGGTCAGGGGCGTCCCGGCAGGGGTGGGCGTTGGCCCCGCGCCCGCGTTGTAATAATCGAACTGGTTACAGTGGGTGATACGAATTCTATTGGCCTTGCGCACCCCGGCTTTGGCCATATCGATAATGGCCGTGCCGTAAATCACCTGCATGCCGTTCACGGTCAAAATCTGGCTGGAACCCACCTTAGTAGCCCCAGGCACCAGGTTGTAGCATTCGGTATCGTTGCAGGCTTCCACCACATAGCCTTGCTGGGAATCCGGCGGCTCCTCAATGTACAAATCGCTGCCCGGCCCGTCCACTAGCGGGAAGGCCAGCTTGATAATCCTGGAATAAGAACCGATGTTGCCCGCCACCGGCTGGATTCTCAAGGGGCCGGTAAACTGGGTGGGTTCGTAGCGCAAGGCGCGGGCGGTGGACTTGGCGTTGGTCTCAATCTGGTTAATGCCGATGGGGGCCAGAAACGCAGTGGGAATGGAAGCTTTCCCGGTGACGGTAATGCTGTCGTTGTTATCGCTGCTGCTGATGGTGGCGGTCGCGCCAAAACCGTTCAGGGAACTGTTGCTGACGATGGCGTTAAACGTGTTGGTGGCTATCGTTTGCGCCCCGGCGGAATCGGGGGTGGGTTTGCCGGTGCCGTCCGTTTTGCCGTAATAGGCGGCGGCCCCGGCCATCGCCGCGTTCATGCTGGCGCGTTGCAAGTCGCCCTCAATAAACGCCTGCAAGCCGGTGTAAATGGAAATCCCCATGAACGCGATGATCATCACCGCCATGGCGCACAGAATGGCCAGGTTTGCGCCCATGCTTTTGCGGCGGCGCTTGAGGCCGGTTGCTGGCCTTTTGGTTTCGGCTGGATTGGGCATGGGGTGCGACAAAGGACTTTCCTTCTGGCTATGTTAAGGGGCTAATGGATAGAATTCAGGCGCTTATGGCGGCGGGTTTGGGGTACCGCCCGGCACCCAGGGCGTGGTAGCCGGACGCACCTGTGCCCCGGCGTTGGCAGCCTCCAGCAGGTTGCGGTTCATGGCCTCGCCCACCGTAATGGTAAAGCCGGGGATAAAACTCGCCACAGACTGATACGTTTTGGAACCCACCACCACGCTGGTGTAGGTGTCGCTGTTCACCACGCTGGCGCTGTCAATCATGGCGCCGGTGCTTAAATTGGCCTGGATTCCCCCGCTGTTCATGTAGCCCGCCAGCGCGCCGCCATCCACCGCCCCGGTGATGTTACTCAAGGCCAGTTTCTGCATGGCGGGCATCTGCACCGCATCGGAAGCCAGATGCGCCTGGTAAGCCCCCAGCCCCATGCTGAAACCGCCTACCAGCAACAGCACCAGAATGGGCATCACCAGCACAAATTCCACCAGGGATTGCCCCTGGGGCGGATGATTGGCTGGCGTTACGTTCATCGGTTGACCGTTCAAATGCTTCATTGGCTCCTTGGGTTTCATGGTGCGTGTCAGATCAGGGAAACAGGGCTTCCGTGGTGGAAGCGCTTTGCCGCCCGCCCGTACGGGTCACGTTGCCGGAATAGAATAGACCACCCGCGCTTTCGCCGGTGGCCGCCCCACCGCCATCCGTCACGGAGGCGAAACTGGTGAAGCCTTCCAGCCCGTTGCCGGTGTCGCCATAGGCGGTTGCGGCCAGGCCGTTGGTTTTAAAGGTGGTGCCGCTGAGATCGGACTTGGTGTGGCCGCTGGCGGACATGAAATATTCGCCCATAATGCCGGTGGCGTCGGTCACGGTCAGCATTACGCCCGCCGAAAACAGGATAAGACAAGCTGGCACGGCGTATTCCATCAGGGCATTGCCCCGTGCAGGGCGTCTTGGATCGAACTGTCTCAACTGCTGCATCGTATGCCTTCTTCGTCTCCGAACGATGATTCGATAAAAACGCGTTATCGCTTACATTCGCTTTATCGGCCGCCATGCGGAAAACCTGAACCATCCGGCGCCTGAATTTTAAAAAAAGTTCATAATCCGATTGAAAACCCCAAAACAGGCACATCCATCCCCGTGCAATCCACGCAAAAACGAGCCTTCCCCAACGCGTATTCAATTCGCGTTTAAATGCTAACGCTTCACTTCCTCAATCTGGATGTCCGGCCCGCTATCTCCCGTTTCCGGCTTGAAACGGCTGCGCGCGCCGCTGATTCGCGTCCCGTTCAGGTGGAACAAGGCGTACTGGGTTTTCACCAGCTTGCCGTCCCGAAAATATTCCAGTTTTTTCATGTTCTGCCCGCTGAAGCTGTCGCCGTCGAGGGTAATGGTCACGGTTTCCGACAACGTCATGCGGCCCAGTTGATCCCGTTTTAAAAAGGTGGCCGTATTGCCCTGGGCGGCCTTGACGTCTATGGAGGCGGTGGCCCCGTTTTCCGGGTTGCTGACGTAGACCCGCTCCCCCTGTCGCTCCAGAATCCAGATGTTATTGGACACCGGGTAGGTATCCGGCACGTTGGTTTCAATCAGGGTGCCGGTCACGCTCCATTGGCCGTACATGGCCGGGGGCAGGTACAGGGTTTTGGAGACCGTGGCGGTTAAGGGCGCCCGCATGGCGGGGCCGGACTGAATATTGGGGGCAGTTTGGGTTTGGGGATCGATTTGCGAACTCTGGGGCAAGCGCACCGTGGCTTTCGCCTTGCCGCTGGTCAGGCTTTTGGGCAGGTAGTCCGTATCCAGCTCCTGCGCCGAGCTTGGCAAGGCTCCTAGGCAGATCAGCCCACCCAGCAATCCACAGGCGACTGATAACGCCAGTCGTCCGAATCGGGTGGCTGTCGGGGCGTTCACTTGCGAATCTCAAATGCCTGAATGGTTTCGCCCAACAGGGGTTCCAGCACGGCCTGGTTTTCCACGGCCAAATGCTCCACCACGGCTTGCGGCGGCCCTTGTTGCATCCAGTCCAGCAGGTTGTCGACGGCTTCCTTACCGCCTTGTACCCAGGCTTCCACCTGGCCTTCGGGCAGGTTGCGGCACCAACCCATAATATTCAGGTTGCGGGCCTGTTCCGCCAGGGCGAAGCGGTAGCCCACCCCTTGCACCTTGCCGGAAACCAGGATGCGCCGCGCAATCGTTTCAACAGAAGCTTTGGATGAAGGCATGCTCTCTCTCTTCCCACCATATCAACGGGACACTGGGGTAAAACCGGGCCGGGAACCGTGCCGGGGCAGCATCATCTCCTTCCGGGGTAGGATGCGGGCCGATCGGGTTCCGTGCCATGCTTCATTGTAAGAAGGGTGATTTGAAATTGTAAAGCATCCCGTGTGCAAGCATTGCCCGGTTGCGGCCCCACCTTGCGAAAAAGCGGGTTCCGCCCATACTTTAAATATAGTTCGGGCAAATCGCAAGCCAGCCCCGTTGCACCCTACCAATCGAAGGAAAGCGGCCCTATGTTGCAGACACCCCGGCACATCCCGCCCCGGCGGCCAAAGCCTGAAAAACTGATCGCCCTGGGAGCCGCGCTGTCGCTGGCCGCACTGACCCTCTGCGCGATGGAGGCCACCGCCCAGAAGCCCTCTATTTCACATGCCGTTGGGGGGGCGGGTATTTTTCAAACCGCTGAAAATATCGCTTCTCACGCAAAAACCGGCAACGCAGGGCCATCGGGTTCCAACGCGCCCCGCTCCTTTACCGTTCTGGAAACCTACCGCCAGCACGCCACTCCCCAGCCTGCCGATCCGACCATGCCGGGCGTGGTAGGGCTGGATCTGCTGGTGCGGACAGACGCCTACCCCACGGTGCAGGGGGTGTTTCCGGGGACGCCCGCGCACAAACAGGGCATTCGTCCCGGCGACATTCTGGTGGCCGTGAACGGGGAAAAAACCCTGCACAAGGATTTAACCACGCTGGATGCCATGATCTCGGACGTGCCGGGCGATATGGTTCGCCTGAGCGTACTGCGGGGCGGCCAACTGAAACAAGTGAGCCTGACCGTGGTATCCCTGGCCGATTTGTCCCGCGAGTTGCAGGCCAGCTTTTCATCGATGGGGCCAACGCCCTGAACATCGATCGCCGCTCAGGACTCAGCCAAATTCACAAAAAGTCAGGGATCAACCCGCCCGGCCCGCCAGATAGCGCGGCTTAAAACCAGGCAGCGGGTCGATCCCATCATCTCCCCCTCTGCTATTTCCCCCTCCGTCAATCGGTGTTTAGCGAGCGCCCACCAGCGGTCGGCTGGCCGAACTGCCCCGCCCATAGTGGTAGCCGGTAGCGCGGGTTTCCTGAATGCGAATCATGGCCAGGTGCTGCGCGGCGTCCCACGGGAACAGATCGCGGCGCTTGGCGTAATCGAACACTTGCAACGCGGTGTCGTAAATATCCAGCGTTTTGCGGGTCGCCTCCGCCATACTCTTTTTCTCCAGCTCGCAGGCCACCATAATCACCCCACCGGCGTTAATAATAAAATCCGGCGTGTACAGGATTTTCCGCTGGTGCAGCATGGCCGCCACCCCCTCGCTGGCCAGCGGGTTGTTGGCCCCTCCGGCCACAATATCCGCCTTGAGCGTTTTGGCGACTTCCTCCGTAATGGTGCCGCCAATGGCGTTGGGCGAGAAAATATCCACGTCCAGCGCCAGCAACTCATCCGGCTGGCAGATTTTAACGGAGGGGTATGCGTCTTTCACTTGGGCCAGCGCCGCCGGGTTGATGTCGGACATGGCCACTTCGCACCCGGCTTCCAGCAAATGCGCCACCAGATGAAAACCCACTTTTCCCGCACCCTGTATAGCCACTTTCAAACCGTCCAGATCATCGCGATCCAGTTTCTCTTTCACCGCCGCCTGAATGCCCTTGAACACGCCCAGCGCGGTGAGGATGGAGGAATCCCCCAGGCCGCCGTCCTCTTCTGCTAATCCGGTAATATACGGGCAATGCTGATGCAGAACGCGCAGGTCGTTGGTATCGGAACCCACATCGCCCGCGCCGATGTAATTGCCCTTCAGCAGGCAAATTCGCTCGGCAAAAGCTTTCAGCAGCTCCGGCGTTTTTTGGGCCGGGCTGTCCAGCATAATCACCGATTTGCCGCCGCCCAGGTTCAGCCCGGCCATGGCGGATTTATAAGTCATGGCGCGAGACAGGCGCAGGGCGTCGGTCAGCGCGTTGGCCTCGCTGACGTAAGGCTTCATGCGGCAACCGCCCAACGCTGGCCCCAGCGTGGTGTCGTGAATGGCGATAATGCCCCGCAGCCCGGCAGCCGGATCGGCGCAGAAGAAAACCCCCTCATGTCCACGCGAATGGATCAGGTCGAAATATGACATGGTTCTATTACCCCTCTTGGAATTAACCCACTGAGTTAACGCAAAAAATACATCGCCCCCAGGGGCGTCGATACGTACAGTCCGGTCAGCGAAAGAACCAGACTCAGATTAACGGTAGTATTATCTGGAACCCCATATCCCGCGTCAATCTTCGTGTCCTCATCACCGTAAGGGGAATTTTCACAAAAGATTCTTTCCAAAGTTGATCCGCCGGAATTTTCCAGCAGATTCTCCACCCCAAAGCCGTCCTTGGGCAGCCCGGCATCGCCGGACAAGGCCAGTTGCGATAAATCCGGCAGCGGTGCGCCATTTTCCTGAAAATTTTTCAAGGCGGCCAGTTCTTCTTTCAGCGCCTTGAGCTGCTCCACTTCGGCTTTCATGGCGCTGTATTTTTCCTTGCAGGCTGCGGCCCATGGTTCAAAGGCGCAGCCGGGGGCCATCACCACAAAGGGGGTGTCCGGGTAATCCCGGCAGAACTGGGGACGATCCTCCCACACGCCGCACTTGTTATCAGGGGTTTGATAGCGGCAGTGGTAGAACACCACATCTTCCTCGGTCTGGAATTCCTCCGGCTGTTTTTTGGCGGCCAGCAGGGTTCGTTCCACCACGCCCGGCACTATTTTTTCCGCTTCTTCCCGCTTTAAATACGGCACCATAATGGAGAAAAACCCTTGGGCAAATTCATCCCCTTCGGCAGCCCGCGCCATCAGCTTGTGGTATGGCGTACTGGGAGAAGCTCCCTTGCAGCATGCCCCGGTATTACAGCACTTGGGCAGGGGAATGCCGAGTTCTTTTTCAAACAGGTTGGGCATGCAACAGGCGCTTTCCGGTCTTAAAAACTATCCCACATGCATTATTGTGGGCGTAAATCCGTAAAGCGCCATCCTGCGGACAAGCGAATTTGAGCGGCAGCGCCCAAATGAATATTTAAAATGCCTCAGGCTTCCGGCTGGGAAATGAGCAGATGGTAATCGTTCACCCGGTTGCCGTGCAGTTGGCCCAGCAGCAAAAAGCGCTGGTCTTCCAGCTCGCGGATACGGGCCAGGCACTCATCCTCTTGCCGGGAGCCGGTTTCGCATTGCTGAACATTCTGACGGGATTGCGCCAGTTCCTGATCAATCTGCTGCATGTCGCTCATCAGGGCCAGGAATTGATCCTGCCCGCGCACGAAACCCAGCAACTGCATTCTCTTTTTCAGGTTCTGCTGGGAGGACTGGGCTGGTTTTGAAGGCTTGGTTTTGGCTGGTTTATTCTTTTTGTTCATCACTAAATACCCCGAATACTACGCGCTCTTATATAAAATAAAAACAAATTTTATATGCAAATTGCCTTTACTTTAGAAATAAGGCGCAATGGAAGCGCATGGGCCGTAAAACTACACCATGCAATGGAATTTTATGCGCTTTGGCCGGGGATTCATTGAGTTCCAAGCCGGGAATCGGTATAATTCTGAGACACCGGCATGTTCAACACTGCCGGATGGGAAAGTGAAGTGAGCCGCAAACGCGACGACAGTCAGTGGGAAAAAATTAAACACAAACAGTTTGCGGTCAATTGTATATAATTGAGTACAATATAAATACAAGCATTAAAGGTTGCTGCTTTGCCCCAGGCATAGTGGCCAAACCAGTGTTACGCAAATGTAAATTTTGATGGGACTTCGTTAAAGCTTTGCATGAAATTGACGAACATCTCACAGTGAGCTACAAACCACGAGGGAGAGGTCATCAATGACAGACTTCAAGGGTTTCAATCCGGACAAGAACCTGGGGGCCAGTTTTAACGCGAACCGGCAAAACAAGGGAACCAGGCCCAACGCCAATTCACCCCAGGATAACACGCTGCCAGCAGGCGACCCGTACGCCAGCCAGAAGCTTGACCCCAACCGGATGATGGATCTGCTGGCCGCCCAGGCCAAGTTCAATATTCCCAACCAGTTGGAAAACCCCGGCATTGAACGCTCCATCGAAGCGTTTACCCAACAGGTTCCTCCGGAACGGCATTCCCTGGTGACCAACCTGATGAACCAAGCGTACACCACTGAATTTGGCTTCCCGCCCAATCCGGAAACCCTGCAAAGCCTGGTGGACGATTACCTGATTGGGCATGTGGCCCTCCAAAACAGTTAACCCCAAAGACTCCGATCATCATCAAGAAGCTCACAAGGCCCGGTGAAAACCACCGGGCCTTTTTGCGGGCGGTCTACCGTTTACAGGCAGCGGGTACTTAGAAGAATAACCGCCCGAAGGCGGGTGTGGAAAGCTCTGGGGCGACCCTCATCCCGCAAGAGGATAGCACCTTGCCACTTTCCGAAAATAGTGTAATGATGACTTTACTGAGGCGTCCGATTTTAGTATGATCGCTCCCGGAGCTGAGAATGAGAGACAGTTTTCATCGGCATCGTGGGTCTCGCGAGGAGAGATAGCATCAAACGCCCTGAGAGTCTGCCTTAAGAGAGTCTGATTGTAGAATTATTTAGGAATGGCAAGAGGTTTATCCCATTGAGCGCTACATCCGAAAAAGAATCCGCCAGCAGCCAGAAAGCCGCCAATCGAAGCGAAAAAATCCTGATCGTGGATGACGAGGCCAGCATCCGCCGGATTCTGGAAACCCGCTTCAAAATGCTGGGCTTCGATACGGCCACTGCCGCCGATGGGGAAGAAGCCCTGGATGTGTTCAACAAGTTCCTGCCGGATATTGTCGTTCTGGACATCATGATGCCCAAAATGGACGGCTACGGCGTGACCAAGGAAATCCGCAAACAGGCGGACACGCCGATTATCATCCTGACCGCGCTGGGCGATGTGGCGGAACGGATTACCGGGCTGGAACTGGGCGCCGACGATTATGTGGTAAAACCCTTCAGCCCCAAGGAACTGGAAGCCCGCGTAAAATGCATCATGCGTCGCACCACCGCCAAAGGCGGCGGCGGCAGCACGGCCACCAGCAAGGAAACCAACAACGTGGTGGTGGTGGGCAACCTGAAAGTGGATTTGAACAAGCGCCAGGTCTTCAAGAAAAACGAGCGGGTTCGGCTCACCGGGATGGAATTCAGCCTGCTGGAGCTGTTGGTGAACAATTCCGGCAAACCGTTCTCCCGTGGCGAAATCCTTCAGCACGTGTGGTCTTACCCGCCGGATCACCGGATTGATACCCGTGTGGTGGATGTGCATATCAGCCGCCTGCGCTCCAAGCTGGAAACCGATATCAGCAACCCTGAACTGATTCTGACAGCCCGTGGTATCGGCTACATGTTCCAGAAAATCGACTAGCGCCGTTTCATCGGTGGTTCAAAATGGCGTTGCGCTCTCCCCTGATTCACATTTCGGGATAGAATGGGATATGGAGAGAGGCCGTTCGGTTTATCGGTCTTTAAGTATCGAGAGAGGCTTTCGGATTCGTCATGAGTTTCCAGGCTCCCCGTAGTATATGGCAAAGGGCTTTTTCCGTTTTACTAGCCTGTTCATTGCTGGGCTTTGCCGGTTGCCGCAGCGATCGGGTGTCGGTCAATCCCAAGGATCCCAATTCGCCCCAGTACGCGTACCGGCTGGACGAGCTGGCTTTGCTGCGCATGTCCGCCGACGATATTCTAGATATGGAGCGCAAGAAGCAATACGGGCAGATTTATGACGAATATGCCAGCGACGCGTTTAAAAACGGAGTCAGCCGCCGCCGTTTCCTGATTATGAGCAACTGCGTGGAAACCTACCTGGGCGCCATGGAAGAGTTTGATCCCAATGAGCTGGGCTTCCACCGGGATGTGGTAAAGGGACAAAAGAGTCAGGGCGATACTTTTCTGGATGTGCTGACCCGCAAAGTGCAGCGGATTCAGGGAACCATTGAGGAGCAACTGGTGTTTGCGCCGAATGGGCTGAACTTTAAACTGAACGGCCTGTACTGGATCGCCAAGGACAAGCAATTCCTGCAATGCATTGCCGAAAGCCCGCAGGTGGAAGCTTCCACCACGCCGAAAGAAAAAGAGGCGACGGGTTCCCCAGAACCTGGTTCTTCGGAACAACCGGTCGCCAATCAAGCTGCCAGCGGCGAAACGCCGAAAGGCGAGGACACCGGCAAAACCGGGGAACAAGGTTCCCATCCCGCCGCCGAAACGGGGCCGGAAGCAGAGCCAACCAAGCAGGCGGAACTTGCCGCCCCGGTACAGGAAATGAAGCCCGCCGAAATTCGCAAGCAACCGCTAGAAGCCAGGCCAGCCGGTGCCGGTGCGGTGATAGACCAGCGCCCCAGCCCGAAAAAGCCCCGAAAAATCCAGTTGGAAGATCAACCGGGGCAGGCAACCGGCGATGCCACAAACAAAACAAGCGCACCGATTCCCGGTTCCGGGGGCAACGAAACCAAGCCCGCCAACCAGCCCCCCATTCCCGGCGCACCGGATGAGAGCCGCCATTAGTAAACTTCAGGCTATAAACGGCCTGTTTATAACTGGGTAATCGCTTTCAAATATCCAGACCTTGAAAAGGCCGGGTAAGTGCTACGCCCTGTTGTACTATCGGCGTTTTCGCCAGGGTTTTAAAGCTTGACGGCAAATGCGTTTGCCGGTGGCTGTGACACAATCTGGAGCCGACCGTCATCATGGAAGCGGATCGGTTGATGGGGTGCGCCCGCCTGTTTAAGCCCCAGGGCAAAGAACGCCTGCATCGGCTGGCCCGAATTCCATTCCACCCGTTCGGGGCGGGAAAAGGCCGGAAACTCCTTGTTACTGACCGAAAATTCGCCCAAGGCGACGGTATAGGTTTTATTGGGGTTCAACTGCTCCCATTGACGCGAAGTTTTATTAAACACATAAGCCTGCTGCACTTTGCCCGTCTGCCGGTTGAGGGAGAAAGCCATACCGGAGGGATGCAGCATCCCCGGATGCGCTTCATGCTTGGCTAGTCCCTGGGCAGAACGGTTCAGGGAGTCCAGAATCTCGGTCCCGGTGTATTTGACGCGAACAATCGGGTCTTTAAAGGGCATCAGCTCCTTGATGTCATGATCGGTGAAGACGCCTTGCTCAATATTGCTACGAATTTCAGAGGATCGCACAAAGGCGATGTCGGCCCCGGTGGCCCCGCGAAGGGTATCCGCCGTGAACTGGGCCACGGTGTCGGCATGGTACTGGTTATCGTTGCAATCGTAAGGGGTCATGATTTCCGCGATTTTCTGCGGCTTGCCCAGCACATCGTCCCGCATTTGGGTAGCCTGGGCGTCCGGCGGCAGGATGTAAGTGCTTATCAGCTTATTCTGCTGCGGGATCACCCGGCCCTGCGGGTCAAATAAAACATCCGCCACACCCATATACTGGGCGTTTTTACCGCCCTGCACAATCAACACAGGCTCCCCGGTAGGGGTTTGCAGGTAATTGGCCCCTGGGGTAATGCCTTCAATCACGTCATGGGAATGGCCGCCCACAATCACATCCAGGCCCGGCACGGTACGGGCCAGTTTCTGATCCAGATCGTACCCCAGGTGCGACAAGACCAGGATTTTATTGATGCCCATGCTCTGCAGCCAGGCCACCTGGGCTTTCACGTTCTCCACGGTTTCCGCAAAGCTTTGCACGGTTTCACCCTGCATTTTGGCCTTGTTGCTGACCACTTTTTTCAGATCGGGGGTCGTCACCCCGATCAGACCATAAGTTCCCTGCTTGTCCCGCAAAATTTGGGGCGCGGTCAGAATTTTCCCTTCCCGCACACGCTTATCCAGTTCGCTGCCCGGCTGAATCTTGAAATTGGACACCACGGTGGGGAATTCCGCCTGGGCCAGCCCGCCCGCATAGAACGGGCTGCCAAGATCCAGCTCATGGTTCCCCATGGTGACTGCATGATAACGGATCAGGTTCATCAGCCGCACGTTCAAGGCCCATTCGTGAGCCTCCTTGCCCACGTTGTTATCGCCGGAATTCAGACGCAACACGTCCCGCCCGGCGGCGTCCCCCTGCCGGGACAATTCAGAAAAGGCGCTCACCAGGTAGGGAAGCGCCTTGAACTTTTCATGGGGATCGTTGTTATACACAATCCGGAGCGACTGATAACCGGGCAGCTTCGCCACAGGAGGCACCGGCGGCATGTACTGGGCTGACGCCTGCTGTCGGGTCGCCAAGCCTAGCGCCTGAACCGCGAGCTGATGCTGGGCGAGAAACCAGAGCGCCTGAAGCATGGCCTGCTGTTGCGCAAGGGGTATAAGGTTCTGGGGCGTAAACGCGTCCCCTGCGGCTGGCCGGGGAATAAACGGCCTGGGATGAAGAATAGGCCGGATTCCAGGCATCAGGAAAGGCTGGGGTGGCAGGACAACAGTCATGGAGTAAAGTGACCCTCGGCAGTGCGCTTCACATCGCTGGTTGAATAAAACCCCTGCATGCTTCAGATTGCCTCGCTTCTCATGGTGAACCTGCTTTAAATTCTGCCTCAAATTCAGCTCTCAATTTGAAACCGCATGCGGCCCAATATGGCTTTCCCTCGGCCTGCGCCCAGGGGAAAAAGGTGACTGGCCCCGCCAGGCGTGTCCGATACGGTATGCTATCCACCGCCATACTTTCCACTGCTGAACGTTTCGTTTAACGCCGCGTTTCACTGCCCTCAATTAAAAATGAAAGGAAAACAGGATACAAGAGGGAAAGCCCTTCCGTATCGCTGACGGCTCGCAAAATAGCCGGACGGGCGATGACGGCGCGGTATTGCGGGCGTTAAAATAGCCTTGCAGCCTATGGGGAGGGATAACATGGAAATTCTGAACGTGATTGCAGCCAAGCTGAACCTTGCCGAACGCGTGCTGGAAGACCTGATCGCGAATTATCGCCACCTTGATGACGCCACCCGACTGGAAAAAGCCAACACGATTCTGGATGAAATCAACAGCTACCTGCAAATCGAGGAAAACCTGCTGTTCCCTTTCATGCAACGCGGCGGCGAGTATGACGATTTACTGGCAAAAGCCCGCGCGGTTCACAAGCAGATTGAGGATCAGACCGAATACGCCATCATGATGCACGTGGATGAACCGAGCGGCGAGTTCTGGAAAAACATGGTGAAACTGAAAGAACTGATTGTACATGCCCGCCGCGCGGATGAGGAGATGATCTTCCCCTGGGCCAAGGTGTACCTAAGCGAGCGGGATCAGTACTACATTGCCACCAACATGAAGAACCAGATGACGCATGAGTCCTTGCCCTCTTCCGGCATGACCATCTATTAGCCTGCATCCGGTTAAGCAGGCTTGCCAATTTCAGCTTGCGGGCCGCACCGGAATTTCAGTGAGGGGCTGGCAGGCAATCCGCCAGCCCCGGCTCAACAGCAAGGGATTTCCCGATTGACAGCTATGAAGCCCGCACGGAACTCCCGACATAGGCTGACGCCGGTCGCTGAAGCGCAATCGGCGCAAGCCTCCATATCGCATTTGGGGGTTTCGGGGTTTATGCTATAAAAGTTTCCTGCTTACCGCTTACGGTAATGCGGCAATGTTTCCACAAGGCGTTCTATTTTTATAACTGGTGAATTGAACCCCATGAGAGTCCACGCTTCGCAGGGCGGGCCTGCGTCTGCCGACTGGCGGAAAAAAACGCTTGCCCAGCCTTTACGCCCACCACAAACCAGGCTTGCTGAATCAGGTTTGCAATTCGGATCCCGCGCGACCGATTTAAACACGCAGCAGCAGCGGCAACTGGCCCGTGAAATATCCGCCACGTTGAAGTTGCCCGAAGCCAGCCAGGCCGATCTGCTGGCCCGCATACAACAAGGCCGGAAGCTCCAGTTGCCGAAAGGCTATGGCCTGGAATACGGCTTTATTCACCCAGATGGCCGCATTGAAAGCCCCTACCCCAAATTAAAAAGCATGTTGCAACCCGCCATGCAGCAGGCCAAAAAACAGGGGCTATTGCCGCAATCGGCGCAGCCGGTTTTGCTGCCCGTGGAAACCCCGCAAACTACTGCGCTGCTGCAAACCATGATTGACGGCGTCTTGAAAAAAGAGTTCGCCCAACCCTACCGGAATCCCAAAACCGGCATTGTGACCAACAATGTTATTTTGACGGATTTAATTGAAAAACTGATTTCCGGCTATGCGGACACCGATTTGCCCCAACCGACCATTGCAAATATAAACCGTCGTTTAAACGGGCAAACACCGGAATTCGAGGGGTTACGGCAATTGTACCGAATCCGCGTCCCCGGCAACCCGGATTTAACCCGAACGCTGAACCGCAGCCCCAGAACCCGCCAGCAACTATTGGGTCTGGATTTGGCGCAAAAAATATACGCCGACAGCCAGGACGTGGAGTGGCATTCCATTGCGTTGAGCCTGGGGTTAGGAGTCGTCGGGGAGCCAACGATCAACCACTTTTTCAAAGAGGGGGGAACGGTTGCAACGGCAATCCGAACCGGCCTGATGAGCGCGATTGATATTACGGGCAACGTACTGAGCGTGATGGGGGTGGTGAACGAAAACCTGAAAGCCAGGGACAAAACCCTTTCTTTTGAAACCATATACGGCCCCAAAAACCAGCGAAACCTGCTGAAAACGCTATTCAACCCGCAAGGGGAAGCGGGGCCGGACATTAAGCATGGCGTCAAGGCCGGTCTGCTGGGCGGGTTGTTCGGGGTCTGGTTCAATGTGCCAGCCGGGGGGATTCTTTCCATGCCGGGCGCGGATGTCGCCTCTCGCGCCGTAATTGGGGGCATCGGGGCCGCCGGTTCCGCCGCAGCGATCCCATTTGCGATTCGGGAAGCGAAAGAAAACTTCAAAGCCAGTATCCGCATGCTGATTGAGAAGGGGCAGATTCAGCCCCCCGAATCCGTCCGCAAGCATCCGGCCAAACTGGAAAAATATATTGAAAAAATGGCGCTCAAGGAATTAAACGCCCGCATCGGCATGGCCAGCTCCATTAAAGCCACCCATCCCGTTCCGCTGGTGGGAACCGGCGCGGTCATCCTGGCAGGCGAAAAACTGGGCATTCCACGAGAATACGTGCAAACGGCCTATATGGCGCTGGCGCCGGTCATGCACAATTTTCTGCGACTGGTATACACGGGCGTGGAAAAATTCTGGACCATCCCCAACCGCATGCGGAAACTGGAAAAACTGGTCTGCGACTCGCAAAATGAGGCCCAACGGAAATTTAACCGACAACAACTGCAGCAAATGGACAAGGCGTTCCTGTCCGGGCAGGATGAATGGCTTGGTAAGCTGGTCGGCAATTTTAGCGCCGTGATTACGACCAGCGCCATTTTACTGGCGGCGGAAGTCCTATATTTCACCAAGGCCATGCAAACCGAAAAATCGCAAAAGCAAGCGGCCCAACCTATGTCCCGGCCTGTGCAACATTCGCCTGCGGGTTCCGCGCTGGCATTTAAAATACCCCCTTATCCCCAGCCAGCGTTCCCAGCCCCGTATTCCAGGACGTATGGCTATCTGCCCATGGGAACGGCCTATTACGCGTCTGCTTTTCAGAATTCACCCCATTAGGAAAACATGGCAAGAATAAACAGGGATTTTTAAATCCCGCAACCCAATTGACCCAATCCGGCATTGCCCGGCCCCAAAAGCGGGAAACGGCTTCATAATCCGCTGGCGGGCGCGGGATAACGAATAGTCGTTCGGTCTATTTTCCGTTCAAATCCCCATCCATTTTTTAGACAACCGGCTAGTTGAAAGTCGACGCAAAAAAAACTTCAATAGATAAACAATCGAACTGTTTGTTGGGGGAAGTTGAAGATGGCAAGGACTGCGGCCACGGATAACAAAACCGAGGAAGCATTGCAGCATCGCCCTTTGCAGCATCAGGCCGTAAAGCCGGGCCGCCAAGCGCCCATGCGCCCCCAGCCGCTGGAGGATGATCCGGAGTATCGTGCCGCCGGGAAACTGAAGGGCAAAGCGGCCCTGGTTACCGGGGGAGACAGCGGGATTGGGCGGGCCGTGGCGCTCATTTACGCCAAAGAGGGCGCCGATGTGGCCATTGTTTACCTGAACGAACATGACGACGCCCAACGCACAAAACAACTGGTGGAAAATTACGGGCAACGCGCCCTCTTAATTGCCGGTGACGTGGGTAATGAGAAATTCTGCCATGACGCGGTGGCGCAAACCGTGGCCGCGTTCGGAAAGCTGGACATTCTGGTGAACAACGCCGGGGAGCATTGGGAATCGGAAAACCTGGAAACAATGGACATGCGGCAGATGGAAACCACATTCCGCACCAATATATTTTCCATGTTTTATCTTAGCCAGGCGGCCCTGGCGCACCTGCAAACCGGGGGCGCAATCATTAACACGGCATCCGTCACGGCTTACCAGGGTTCCGAGCATTTATTGGATTATTCCGCCACCAAAGGGGCCATTGTCACATTTACCCGCTCGCTGTCGCAGCAGTTGGCCGAGCGGGGAATCCGGGTAAACGGGGTGGCGCCCGGCCCGATATGGACGCCACTGATTCCGGCCAGTTTTTCCGAAAAAGATGTTCAGGCATTTGGCGCGGATACGCCCATGGGCAGGGCCGGTCAACCGTCCGAAGTTGCGCCGTGCTATGTGTTTTTGGCAGCCAAGGATTCTTCTTATATCACCGGGCAAATCCTTCACCCCAACGGGGGACGGATTGTCAACAGCTAAAAAAGCTTTCTTTTGGGGATCTTATCGAGCCGGTTTTCCGGCTCTTTTTTTATGCTGTTTTTATTGTTAAATGGTTGAGCTATCGCTTGATTTTATTATATAATCGGGCTTCCAAACGAGAGAGCATCATTCACTTGGCAAACCCCAAAAACAGATGCCCCGCAGGCGCTTTCGCACAACCAAACTGCCTGTTATGAGAATTGAGTTTTAAGAATCCACCGGAAGTGAGGAACATCATGGCTGGAATCCATACCGCACCGCAAACCGAATCGAGCGCATTGGTTCGCCATCATCCCATGCCGTTCGGGGCGCAATTAGCACCGGACGGAACGGGCGTTTATTTCCGGCTGTGGGCGCCTTCCGCCCAACAGATAACGCTAGTGCTGGAAACCGGGGAAGAACAGTTTTTTCCTATGCAAGCCAAACCGGACGGCTGGTTTGAGGCGTTTACGCCCCAGGCGGGCGACGGGACGCTTTATCGGTTCCAACTGGCAAGCGGCTTAAAAGTGCCGGATCCCGCATCCCGTTTCCAGCCGCAAGATGTACACGGCCCCAGCCAGGTGATTGATCCAGCGCGTTTCCGATGGAAGGACGCAAACTGGAACGGTCGCCCGTGGGAGGAAACGATTTTATATGAATTGCACGTCGGCAGTTTTACCCCGGAAGGCACATTTGAAGGAGTTCGCCAAAAACTGGACTATCTGGTTGATTTGGGCGTTACGGCCATTGAGCTGATGCCGCTTTCCGATTTTCCGGGCGGCCGGAACTGGGGATACGATGGAGTGTTGCATTATGCGCCCGATAGCCGTTACGGCACACCGGACGATCTGAAACATTTAATTCAAACTGCGCACCAGAAAGGCTTAATGGTCTTTCTGGATGTGGTGTACAACCATTTCGGACCAGATGGTAATTACTTACATACTTATGCACAGGATTTTTTCACGGAGCATTATCATACGCCCTGGGGCGCGGGCATTAATTTTGAAGGCGCGCAGCCGGTGCGGGAATTTTTTATTCAGAACGCGTTGTACTGGCTGAACGAATACCATTTCGACGGGCTGCGGTTTGACGCAGTGCATGCCATTGAGGATGCATCCTCCCGGCATATTTTGAATGAGCTGGCGGAAACGGTGCGGGCCACTATCCGTCCGGGGCGGCATGTTCATCTGGTGTTGGAAAACGACGACAACGCCTGCCGGTTTTTAGCCCCCGCTAACCAAAGCCATACGCAAGCCCAAACCCAATTTAACGCCCAATGGAACGATGATTTCCACCATGCCGCGCACGTGGTGGCCACCGGGGAACAGTCCGGCTATTACGCCGATTACGTAAAAAACCCCTCCGGCAAAACGGCGGTGGAACACCTGGCCCGCTGCCTGACGGAAGGTTTCGCCTACCAGGGCGAACACTCCGCCTACCGGGATGAACCCAGGGGATCGCGCAGCGCCGCTTACCCGTTAAGCGATTTTGTAAATTTCCTGCAAAACCACGACCAAGTAGGCAACCGAGCCTTCGGGGAAAGGCTGTGCCAGCTTACCGAACCGGCAACCATGCGGGCCTTGCTGACCGTATTTCTGCTCGCGCCATCCATTCCGCTACTGTTTATGGGCGAGGAATGGCAAAGCGAAAAACCGTTTTTATTCTTCTGCGATTTCGGCCCGGAACTGGCGAAACTGGTGACGGAAGGCCGCCGCAAGGAATTCGCGAGGTTTCCCGAATTCAGCGATTCGGCGGTCAGGGAGCGGATTCCCGATCCCGGCGCGCCGGAAACCTTTGAGGCTTCCGTGCTGGATTGGGAAGTTTCAGAGCAGGCCAAACATGCCGAATGGCGACATTTTTACCGGGAACTGCTGGGCATCCGCAAACGGGAAATCATCCCGTGGCTGGCGCAATTGGCCCACGACAGGCAAAGTAAACGGAATTGTAAATTTTTAGGGGAAACGGGAATCCTGGCGCAATGGACGCTCGGCAACGGAAGCACCCTGATTCTGGCCGCGAATTTGGGAGCCGACGCATTGACTTTGCCGTTGCGGCTTTTCGATAATATTGGCTTGGATCGTTTCAGGGTTCTTTACCAGACGGCGCAAACGGTCATCCAAGAGGTGCGGTCGGGCCAACTTTCCCCTTGGTCGGTCATTTGGTTAGCGGATTGAGGGGAACCGCAGGCAAACCAATTGCCTTTATCCAATTCAAAACACAAGCCCGGCAGACTAAAAGCAAGACTTACTGATATTTCGCGACAGCAACCGTAAACAAGCAAAGAATCATAGAAAGCAAACGCAAGATGGAAACCATGACGCAGGAAAGCAACATCCGAAACCTGGCCCAGGCGTACGGCATCCAGCCGGAATGGCGGGATATCTGGGGCAACGCGCATACCGTCACCGATGAGATGTATCGGGCGCTGCTTTCGGCCATGGAGGTCAACGCCAATTCCCAGGAGGAAATCAACCAGGCGTTCGATCGGTTGCAACACGCCACCGTGGCCCGCTGGCTGGAGCCGGTGTTGGTGACGCCGGAAACCGAAACGGTGCTTCAGGTGCCAATCCGCCTGCCCCAGGCGTTGCATGAGCGAACCTTTTACTGGCTGGTGCAAACCGAGGACGGCAGCCTGCGCCAAGGGGAGTTCCGGCCGTGCGATCTGCGGCATATCGACAATATTGAGCTGGCCACACACCAGGAAACCGTTTCCCGTTACGAAATGGCGTTGGAAATGCAACTGCCGCAGGGCTATCACCGTTTTGTAATTCGGGAAGCCCAATCCGGCGAGGAAGTGAGCATGCTGCTGGTGGTGACGCCCACTACCTGCTACATGCCGTCCATTTTGCGGCAAACGGAAGACAATCCCAAAAGCGGCAAGGTTTGGGGCCCCGCCGTGCAGTTGTATTCCGTGCATTCCAACCGTAACTGGGGCATGGGCGATTTCAGCGACCTGAACCGCATTGTGGACTGGTGCGCCGAGGAAGGGGCTGCCATGGTGGGCCTGAACCCGATGCATGCGCTGTTCCCCCACAACCCGGCGCACTCCAGCCCGTATTCCCCGTCCAGCCGCATGTACTTTAACGTGCTGTACCTGGATGTGGAGGCGGTGGCCGATTTCCATGAATCCGCCGAAGCCAAGCAACTGGTGTTCAACCCGGCTTTCCAGACCACGCTGGAGCAGCTGCGCAAGGAACCGCTGGTGCCGTACCAGGAAAGCGGGCACCGCAAGCTGGAAGTGCTGGCGCTGCTGTACCAGAACTTCTGCCAGCGCCATCTGGCGCAAAACACGGAACGCGCCCAGGCGTTTAACGAATATGTGCGGCAACATGGCCGACTGCTGGAGCGTTTTGCGCTGTTCCACGCCTTGCAGGAACGTTTCCACAAGGAAGACAATTCCGTTTGGGGCTGGCCCGCATGGCCCACGGCTTACCAGAACCCGGAAAGCCCTGCGGTTCAGGAATACCTGGAAACCAACCGGGAGCGGGTCGGGTTCTACCAGTACCTGCAATGGCTGGTGGATATTCAGTTGGGCGAGGCCGGAAGCCGTTGCCTGGAAAACAGCCTGGGCATCGGGTTGTACATGGACATGGCGGTCGGCGTGGATCGGGGCGGAGCCGATGTATGGGCCAACCAGCACCTGTTCGCCAAATCCAGCGCGGTGGGCGCACCGCCGGATGAGTACAACCAGAAAGGCCAGGACTGGGGTCTTCCGCCGCTGATTCCCGAAAAAATGCGGGAAGAGGCGTATGAATCCTTCATTGAAATTTTGCGGCAAAACATGCGGCATGCCGGTGCGTTGCGCATCGATCACGTAATGGGCCTGATGCGGCTATTCTGGATTCCGCCGGGCTTGCCGCCATCCCAGGGCGCTTACATTCATTACCCGGTGGATGAGATGTTCGGCATTCTGGCGCTGGAAAGCCAGCGGAACCAGTGTATGGTGATTGGCGAAGATATGGGCACCGTGCCGGATATCGTGCGCGATCGCATGAACCGCTGGGGCATTTACTCTTACAAGGTGTTTTTCTTCGAGAAACTGGATGACCGCTTCAAATCGCCGGAAGAATACCAGGACACGGCGGCCGTGGCGGTCAGCACCCATGATTTACCCACCCTGAGCGGCTTTTGGCAAGGCCAGGACATTGCAGTCCGCACCGAATTGGATTTATACCCCAACAAGGAAATGCGCGATCGCCAGATTAAGGATCGGGTGATGGAACGCATGGCCATTTTAAACCTGCTGGAGCAGCGCGACATGTTGCCAGCCGGGGTTTCCACCGATCCGCAATCGGTTCCCGCAATGACGCCCGATCTGTCGGGAGCCGTCCACAAGCTGGTGGCCCAGACCCAGTCCAAGGTGTTCATGGTGCAGTTTGAGGACATGCTTCAGCAGGTCGATCAAATCAATCTGCCGGGGACGACCGATCCGGTTTACGCTTGCTGGCAGCGCAAATTAACCCTGCCGCTGGAAGAACTGTTCGTGGACAACCGGGTTAAACAGATTGCCGGGCTGATTGCCGCCGAGCGCCCGCACGTGGTGACGCCGGAAATCCTGGCGGAAGCGGCATCAAAAAAAAAACGAGCAAAGCTCTTCAGTAGCCATTCCACACGCCACGTATCGGTTCCAGTTCAACAGGCAGTTCCGGTTTAGGGACGCCATCGAGCTGGTTCCCTACCTCCATCAGTTGGGGGTGAGCCACTGCTATGCCTCTCCGCTATTGAAAGCGCGGGAAGGCAGCCCACACGGCTACGATATTACCGACCACAAGCAACTGAACCAGGAAATCGGCACCCAGGAAGAGTTTGAACACCTGACCCACGTACTGCGCGAGCATGGCATGGGGCTGTTGCTGGACATTGTGCCGAACCATATGGGTTCCGGCAAGCATAACCCGTGGTGGATGGACGTGCTGGAAAACGGGCGCTCATCCATGTATGCGGATTATTTTGACATTGACTGGCATCCGCTGACCGAAGATTTGCAGAACAAGCTGTTGCTGCCCATTTTAGGGGACTCTTACGGAAAAATCCTGACCAACGGGGAGTTACAGCTTCGGTTTGAGCCGGAGGCGGGCCGTTTCTGGCTGGATTATTACGAAAACACCATTCCCATCAACCCGGTTTCCTATCCCGGCATCCTGGGGCATCGGCTGGAAATTCTGGAAGCACGCCTGGGCAAGGCTTCCCCGGCGTTTCTGGAATATCGCAGCATTATGTCCGCCTTCGAACATTTGCCGGTGATCGTGAACCAGCACTTCGACCGAAAAGAGGAACGCGACCGGGAACGAACCATCAGCCTGAACCGACTCATTTCGCTGTGCGGGCAATCGCCGGAAATCAGCGCGTTCATTCAGGAAAACGTACAGGATTTTATCCCCAGGCAGGAAGATCCCACCAACCTGAACCGCCTGCACCGGCTGCTGGAACAGCAGGCTTACCGCCTTTCCAACTGGCGGGTGGCCAGCGACGAGATTAATTACCGGCGGTTTTTCGACGTGAACGATCTGGTGGCCATCCGGGTGGAAGACCCACGCGTGTTTAACGACACCCATGAGCTGATTATGGAGCTGGTGGAGCAAGGCCTGGTGAGCGGGCTGCGGATTGATCATCCGGACGGGCTGTATAACCCGGCGGCGTATTTCCGGCGCTTGCAGGAAGAGGCCGCCAAGCGGCTGGGCAAGCCCATTCGCACCGACTGGCAACTGGGTTCCGATGATTTGCCGCTGTATGTGCTGATTGAAAAAATCCTGGCCCCGTTTGAGCGATTGCCCCAGGAATGGGCGGTACAAGGCACCACAGGGTACGAGTTCGTCAATTCCGTGAATGGGGTATTTGTGAAACAGGAGGAAGAGAAGGAATTCACCCGCATTTACGAGCGGCTTTTGGGCGAAAAGGTGGATTTTGACGACCTAGTTTACAGTTGCAAAAAGCTGATTATGAAAACCACCCTGAACAGCGAGTTAGGGGTCCTAACCCAGCAATTGAACCGGATTTCCAAGCGCAACTGGAGTTCGCGCGATTACACGCTGCACAACCTGCGGGACGCCCTGATTGAAGTGGTGGCCTGTTTCCCGGTGTACCGCACCTATATTACACCGGAGCAAACCAGCAAGAAGGATAGCGAATACATCGACTGGGCGGTGCGGCTGGCCAAGCGGCGCAGCAAGGCGATTGACACCAGCATTTTCGATTTCGTGCGCGCCGTGTTGCTCACCGAGTTCGGCGAGGATCCCCAAACAGAGGCGGCTGGCGGAGCTATCGGGGCCGCTGGCAAGGCCGCCGATAGCGAAGAAGAGCAAGAACCGCTGGAAGAGGCGATTATCCGGTTCGCCATGAAGTTCCAGCAATACACCGGGCCGGTGATGGCCAAGGGGCTGGAAGACACTTCCTTTTACCGATACAACCGCCTTATTTCCCTGAACGAGGTGGGCGGGGAGCCTCGCCAGTTCGGCATCTCGCTGTCCACCTTCCATCACCAGAACCAGGATCGCGTCCGTCGGGCGCCGCATACCCTGCTCACCACCTCCACCCACGACACCAAGCGTTCCGAAGACGTGCGGGCGCGCATCAACGTGCTGTCCGAAATGCCGGAGGAGTGGCACAAGCACATGGGCAAGTGGCGGCGCATCAACCGAAACTGGCGCAAGCACATGGAAGACGGGGATCAGACCCCGTCGCTGAATGCCGAATACCTGTTTTACCAGACGCTGCTTGGCGTATGGCCCTTGCAGGATCCGGACGCGGACGGCATGGAAGCGCTGGCCGAACGCATGACGCAATACATGCTGAAAGCCGCCAAGGAGGCCAAGACCTATACCAGTTGGATTAACCCGGATACGGCTTACGAGGAGGCGCTGACCCGGTATATTCGGGGCGTGTTGCTGCGGCCTTCCAGCATGTTTCTGGATGACTTCCTCCCGTTTCAGCGCATGCTGGCCCGCTTTGGCCTGTATAACGCCCTGTCCCAGACCCTGCTGAAACTGACTTGCCCCGGTGTGCCGGATCTCTACCAGGGAACGGAATTCTGGGATTTCAGCCTGGTGGACCCGGATAACCGCAGGCCGGTGGATTACGCCGTCCGGCAAGCGTCGCTGCACGGGCTACAGGGCGCGCTGTATTGCGAGGAACCTAGGGAACTGGCCAAAATGCTGTTAGATATGACCGATCACCTTACCGATGGTCGCCTGAAGCAGTACGTCACCACCGCCGTGTTGCGCTACCGCTCGCATCACCGCGACCTGTTCCTGAAAGGCAACTACATTCCGCTGGATGTGACCGGCTCAGGCGCGGATCACATCATCGCCTTCGCCCGGCAATGGGAAGATCAGGCGGCCATTACCGTCGCGCCCCGGTTGCTGTATACCTTGTACACGCTGGGAACCCGAGGCGCCCGTAAAAACAGCCTGCCCTGCGGCAAACGCCTGTGGAAGGACACCGCCATCGTGTTGCCGGAAGGCCTGCATGGCCTGGCGTTCAGGAATGCGTTAACCCGCGAGGACATGCCCGTACGCGGAGCCGGAAAAGAGCAACACTCCTGCAAGATTGAAATCTCCGACATCCTGAAAGACCTGCCGGTCGGCTTTTTGAGCGCCTGTTAACAGGCTGACTCAAGCCCCTACCGCCGCCATCGAAGGCGCAGGCGTCATCGGTGCGGCGGTTTCCTGCTGGACGCCGGGGAAATAGTTTTTGCCGGTGCGCTTGTAGGTAATGTAATGCTGTAGCGTCGGGATAACGATGGAGAGGAAGGTAAAACACACCGCGTTAGAGGCGAACCACGCACCCGCCCGCAACCGCATGGTTTTCTTGAGCATTTGCTCCAGTTGTTGAGGCTGGTGCAAGGTTTTCTCGCTAAGTGACTCCAGGCTTTCCATCAGCGAGAAAATGGATTTGGTGTCGATCTTCTTGGTGAGGTCGAGGAACTGGTTTTTGGTCAGCTGCTGGTTTTTGACCGGGTTCATCTCGTGCATGACGCCTTTCATCTGCTGAGCGAAGGATTGCGGCCCGGCCTGCTTGTTGAAGGTGGGAATCCAGCCGGAATCGATGGCGGTTTCCAGAATCATGTTCTTGCGGTTGGCGTCCCGATGATGCAGGAAGTAATCGTAAACGGCTTCCAGCAGGGCTTTTTCCTTGTTTTCGGAATTTTTGAGGATTTCGCCCAGCACCTGTTTGGCGGATGGCTTGCCGCTGGTTGCCGGGGTCAGTTTTTTGCCCATCCAGTCGGCAATTTCGTGGACGCCATTCTGGAAGTCCTGATGGAATTTTTCGGGCGACCTGGCGTATTCGCCATGCTTGCGCAGGTACTGGATGGTCTTGAATTCCATGTTGGACGGAATGTTCCAGAATTTGCCCAGCGCGCCGCCCACCGCGTCCTGCAAGGGCCGTTGAATCCAGTACAGGAAGGCGATAATGGCCGCCTCGCGGAAAAAGATCTCAAAGCGCTCCAGGGGGTTTCTGGCCTTGTAAACCCTGCCGCCGCTGATGGTGCCGTCAATCAGCAGGGTATTCCAGCGCTCGTTCTGTAAAATGGCGGAAGCCAGATCGGGCAGCCCGCCAAAGTGAACCGAGCCGTTCTTCGAGCCGTTGTGATGATAAGCGGCGTTGGAAGCGGTCTGCATCGGCTGGAACGCTGGCTGAAACGCATTGTTCCCCGCAAACGGGGTGGCTGTGCTGAAAGTTTGCCCTGTCGCTGAAAGCGGGTAGCCCTTTGCCTGGTTCGGGCTGGCAAACCGATTGCCGGGGGCTTGGGCGGAAGCTAGGCCAGTCTGGAACGGGGCAAACGGTTTGGGATGAAAAGTGGGCGGCAAGCCCTGCTTGAAGCCGTTGAACAGGGAACCTGCAACCGCCCTGCCTGGGAATTGATGGCTCTTGGCGGACTTTTCTTCCTGCAATTTCTGCCGGGTCAGCCATTGGTTGAAGGTTGGCACCCCGAACGCAATGGCCAGGGCCGGAACCCCGCTGGCAATCACGAATTTGTAAATGCTGGAAGCCCGGTACGCCTTCTGTAATTGGGGGCTTTTCAGGACGGAGAGCAGATCCTGATACTGCCCGGCATGCTTGAATTTCTCGGCAAACTGGCCCACTAGTTTTTCATCCAGTTTTTGCAACCCTTCGCTGCCACCGCCTTTGGCCTTGGGCAACAGGTCGATATCCAGATCCGGCAACCGGATACCGAATTTCCGGGCGTTCAGGATGCCCGCGTCGTAGCATTGCTTCATGGCCCGTACGCCAAAACCCCAGATGGCGAAGGTAAAGAACTCTTCCAGCAGCCGTTCCCGACCACCGTGCTTGTCCCGCTTGTATTCCATGTAAGTCCGGCCACTGCTGTCAATCAGATCCCGCGCCGCCACCGAGAACATGGAGGTGCTGTCATCCAGCGCCGCCAGGGTATTATTGACCCCCGGCTTAAACAGGAACCTGTCCACAAAGCTGTTTCTGCTGCCCACTTGCATCAGGCGGCCCCCCTGCGTTCAGGGAAAAAGTCGGCCAAAAAAATCACTGGCGCCGAGTCATGCTCAACACCAGTGAACTGCGAATCTTCGATTGGTTGTCCCTGGAAGCTTTTACCCCCTTGGTGGGACAATGCCTGGGCGGATTTCAGGGCGGCGGTATAAGCCACGTCATGCCGGTAGTTGCCCAGGGCATGGGTTACGACGACTGACTTCAGGGCGGCGGTATAGGCCACATCATTCCGGTAGCTACCCAAAGCCAGCGCCTGAACGGACTTTAAGGCGGCGGTGTAAGCCACATCATGCCGGTAGCTGCCCAGGGCGGCAGCCTGGGAATGCTGGTTGGCTAAAGTAACGGGCTTGCGAGTCATCGGCAGCTATTGCAATCTGTGTTTAGTTCTAGTGCGTTGTGCTGGTTTATAAAGTCGGGTCAATGCGAGTTTGTGCGTGGTTGTCATTTTTGTTATTCACGTTTGGAAACCCAAAAATGAATCCCCGGTACCGGCCTGGGTCTCGGGGATTCATTCCTGGCTTCTGACGCGAATTCCGTTTAGCGGAGTTTGCCGAAGCAGTGTGAAAGCGCCCAAGACTCAATCGTTCGCGGGCGTCGGTTGTTTCGATTATTGTGAACCCAGTACTGCAAGGCAATAAAACCCTTTAACATGCGTTGATATCAGTAGACAAAAACCAAATGCTTTTGTCAATTGCCATGGCTTGGCATAAAATCAGTAGCGAGACAGCTTTGACCGGCAGGACAATCGTGAAAACGTCACCAACGCCATTTGTTGCCAGAGAGGAACGAGGATGGGAATCCGAGAGGATATAGACGCGGTTCTGGAGCGAGATCCGGCGGCCCGAAACGCTTTTGAGGCATTATTATGCTATCCGGGGCTGCATGCGGTGTGGGCGCACCGCTGGAACCACCGGCTGTGGAACCTGGGCCTCAAAACCCTGGCCCGGTTCGGCTCCCATGTCGCCCGCTTCTGGACGGGCATTGAGATTCACCCGGCCGCGCGCATCGGGCGGCGGTTTTTTATCGATCACGGCATGGGCGTGGTGATTGGCGAAACCACCGTGGTTGGCGACGATGTGACCATTTACCAGCAGGTTACGCTGGGCGGCACCGGCAAAAGAAGGCACAAGCGCCACCCCACGCTGGAAGATGGCGTAATCGTGGGCGCGGGGGCGAAAGTCCTGGGGAATATCACCATTGGCAGGCGCTCCCAGGTGGGTTCCGGCTCGGTGGTGGTCAAGGACGTGCCGCCCGATTGCACCGTCGTCGGCATTCCCGGCAGAATCATCATTCAGGACGGACAGCGCCTGGAGCAGTCGGAATCCACAACCATGCTGCCAGCGCCGTCCTCGTCCCCGGACGATTTTTCGGCCAAGGCGCCCTGAATACCCTATTATCTTTTACAAACCAGACCGTCCTGGGCCAAAAATTTTCGGTTCTTTTTAAAACCGAGGATTTATCAATTTTTGAAGCTCAGCCTTTTTGATAGAGTCATCCAGATTGAACGAAATATACTCCCAAGCGGCCCTGACTCTGGAGCTTCTTATGCGCAATTGCCTGTATCGGATTACCTTGCTGCTTTGCAGCCTGCTCTTGCTGTGGCTGGTGCTGCCCATTGCCGCGCTAGCGGAAGGCGAAAACGATCCGCTCTGGAACCGGCCTTCCTACGAAAAGAAGGTATTCGACATCGGGCAACGCATTCTGGCGGCCAACGGCATTACCGAACGGATCGCATTCCGCATGGAGCGGGCCGATGACGTGAACGCCTACGCCCAGCGCGGCGGCGGCCTGTCAAACACCATCACGATTGAACGCGGCCTGCTGGCGCTGGTAAGCAGCGACGATGAGCTGGCCGCCGTGGTGTCCCACGAAATCGCCCATATTACCTGTCGGCACCATCGCCGGGCGGCAGTGAAAAAAACGCTCCTGAAAACCGGGGCCATCGTGGCCATCGGCACGGCCGCCATCGCCAGCGGGGGGCTTATTCCACCGGCCACCATGCTGCTGGCCAAGCCTGCCATTCGCAAAACGAGCCAGCCGTACGAGAGCGAAGCGGATTTGGTGGGCCTGGACTACATGGCCAAAGCGGGCTACAACCCCGTCGCCATGGAAACCATGATGACCAAGATCACGGGAGATTCCACGGCCGCCACGGCGTTTTTCTCCAGTCACCCCATGGGGACCAAGCGAATCGGCGCAATCCACCAAAAAATCGCGACCCGCTACCCGCAATTCCTGACGCTAGAGGCCGCTGCCAATCCTATACCGGGTTCCCCGTACCTGTTATACCAATTCCATTAAACAAGGGCATTTGGTAAGCTTTTCTAATTAAAGTTGGTTGGAGAGCGTCAGATGGCTGCTGAGCATGTCCAAGAGATTGAGCAGTTAGAATTATTGGGAAAACAGTTGAAG
>CABHPA010000095.1 GCA_902168245.1 Candidatus Melainabacteria bacterium | reverse complement strand
AAAGACCACCGAGAGATGTGAAGTCAATTACGCCTACTAACAAGCTTGCTAAACACCTCAGCAAAAAGCTGGCTACTCCCAAACCCAACACACTGACCGCTCAAGTCAAAGCCAGCATTCAAGCCTTCATTGATGCAAAACGCCCATTCAGTGCCAATGATGTCTATGCCAAACTAGCGGAAACCAATCCCAAGGCCACTAAACCAACAGTTCTTTCCACTGCATCCAAGCTAATAGCGACCCAATACCACCTTCTCTCCGAAGAGAGACCCAGTGCCGGGATTCGTCCCATGCGAGTCTATCTACCCGAAGGCAGTCAAGCTGTTTCAGTCTAAAACTATTTTTTAGCGTTTCACTATGTCCCGTATTGAAAATACGCTTACACAAGCTAGATCTGCTCATTGTGGATGAACTGGTATATCTGTCTTTGGATGAAAACGGGGTCAAACTGCTCTTTTCTATCTTTGCCAGCCGGTATGAGCGAAAATCCACAATTGTCACCACCAATCTGCCCTTTGAACAATGGGAAAGCGTTTTTGACGACCGGGCCATGACCGCCGCTCGGGTAGACCGATTGACCCACCATTGCCACTTGCTGGAGATGAAGGGGGGATAGCCTCAAAACGCAAAGTTTTCGACCCGTTCGCGAAGCGTACCGGAGGCAAATATAGGTTTACTACAACCGTTTCTTCGGATTTTTTTACGACGAGGCTTGCTGAAAAGGTGGGTCAAAATATGTTCGCCACAAGTGGATCACTTACTTGCCATTTGCACTATCTGGAAGAGTTTTCCTGGCGACTTAACGGCGCTTTAGAAACCTCTTTGACCGAATGCTCGTTTCCTCCCTGAACTACCAACCTGCTTATCGTCTGGCTTAACCGGGAACCCATACTTTTTAATATTTACCTGATTGACCAGTATTTTTAGTAGGCTGCCTAATACAATTTTTTCATAAAATAAGTTTATGATTATTATAAGTGAATTTAAGAGGGGTATGTAATGGCACAGATGTATTACGAAGAGAATCTGACGCCTAATCGTTTCACCCGAAGTTCCATTTGTTGGGGTTCGATCTTTGCTGGGGTTGTAGCAGGAATGATTGTACAAGTCGTGTTAAGTCTGCTTGGGCTTGCCATTGGCTTTAATATCTTTGAACCTGGACAACACAGTTACACCGGATTGAGCGTTGGCAGTTCTCTATGGCTTATCGTTTCTGCCTTGGCATCAGGATTTGCAGGTGGATGGGTGGCCACGGCTCTAGCGAATGTCTCCAGTCGCTTTGATGGACTCATGCATGGCATCTTATCCTGGGGTGTCTTTATGGTAATTGCCTTTTATTTATTTGGCAGCAGCGTTGGCACTATTCTGGGTGGCGCTTTTAATCTATCCTCAGCAGCACTTACAGGTGCCTCTCAAGGGGTTGCTGAAACAGCCACTCGCACTCACGGAATGGCTGCGGTTCGAGAACAAACCAATGAGTTAGCACAGCAAATGCGTCAACCAGTCAGCGAAATGCAAGAAAGGCAACAGAGAATCCAGCAAGAACAAGCAGCCGATACAGCATCCAAAGCAACTTGGGGGGCTTTTATCGTTGCAGTGCTTTCCTTAACTGCAAGTGCTTTTGGGGGGCTTCTTGGTCTAAAAAGAAGAGCCTATAAAAGTGTAACGACGTAAAAAAAGAAAGCTCTGCTTGGAGTACTCATTGGCTGGAATGATTATAAAGTTTTAGAACTGATATTTACTCATCTTCAGGAATCGTTTTTTTGTCGGCTTCTGAATCACTCCTTTGCGACTTGATCATCACAGGCAGAAGAGGATGGGTTTTGAACTATATATTTACTGGGAAAGTCCAGGGGACATTTAACCCAAGTTCATTTTGGGGCATTCTGGTCATTCACCTATTGGCGCTTATGGCGCCTTTTACCTTTACGTGGGCAGGCGTTTTTGCCTTTATGCTGATGGTGTTTATTACAGCTCCACTGGGTACCACTATGGGTTTTCACCGCTTATTAGCCCATGGTAGTTTCGAAACCTCAAAACCACTACGTTATTTTTTAACCTTTTGTGGCTGTTTAGCACTGCAAGATGGTCCTATTCAATGGGTTGCTACTCATCGGTTACATCATAAGGAAACAGAGCAAACCAATGACCCACATAGCCCGGCTCAAAGTTTTCTCTGGGCTCATTTAGTGTGGAACTTTTATAAACATCCTCTCTTAAAAGATTTAGAGAGCCTAAGGCAGTATGCCCCAGAGTTGTGCCGAGATCCCGTCTTTCATTTTTTCAACCGTTATTATGCAGTAATATATGCTATTCTTGCCGTATTGGTATTGGGAGGAGGAAGCTTGTTTGGAGGCTGGAAATTAGGGTTATCCTTGTTTGTTTGGGGTTTTGCGCTCCGGACTGTTTATACCTGGCATACCACATGGTTGGTGAATTCAGTTTGTCATCTATGGGGCTATCAAACCTATCAGGTTCCTAATAATAGTCGTAACAACTGGTGGGTAGCCCTATTGACCTTTGGAGAAGGTTGGCATAATAATCACCATGCTCAGCCTCGATCTGCTCGGATGGGGCTTGTCTGGTATGAACTGGATATGACTTATTGGCTCATTAATTTATTGCATCATCTAGGCTTGGTGAAAAAAGTGATGTCTCCTCATTTATCAGTATTTAAATCTGGTAGTACATGAGCCATGACTGATAAACAATTAACCGTGATCTGTGCCCAGAATTGGGATCTGTCTAAAATTTGAGATTATATACTTTTGGTCTGCTCCCTAGAAATCGTGCCAAGGATAATGCAAGGTTCGGGTTAAAATCCCATTGAGGAGTTTAACCCATGAAAAAGTCTATCCTAAAGGGCATCCAGTCCCGTAAGTCTTAACAGGCAACGGCTCTGGACAAGTTTCACAGAAGAACAGATTGTCTTTGCCATTAAAGAGCACCAGTTGGGCACCAAAGTTGACAACATTTGTCGAAAATTGAATATTATACTAAGGGTATCCATACCAACATTGGTTCTTGTCTTTGGAGGACGCTACAAGAAGAAGGTGAGTGCATTGTAAATGAGGTGTGTTTAGCGTAATTTAACAAGGGGAATCTTATAACCAATAGTCTTAAAAAGCTGATAGACTCTTCCTTGCAAAAGGTAATTCTCCTCACTTCCTTTTGTAAATGCACCCAGGGTAACTCCTATGAAACCGGAATTGGAATTGATGGAACTTGAAGCGGATGCCCCTGATAAGGGCCTCATTGTCGTTGGGATCGGGGCCTCTGCCGGTGGCCTGGAGGCTTTCCAAGCCTTCCTTACCGCAATGCCAGCCGAAAGCGGGATGGCGTTTGTGTTGGTCCAGCATTTGGCACCAGATCACGTGAGCATGCTGGTTGAACTGCTGAGCAAATATACTCAGATGAAGGTGTATCAAGCCGAAAACGGCATGAAAATTGAAGCCAATCAGGTCTATATCATTCCACCAGATGCCACGCTGACTATTGAGAAGGGACACCTGGTCGTTACAAGCCCAGCACCACCTCGGGAGCATCGCCGCCCGATTGATACGTTTTTTTTCTCGCTCGCCCAAGACCAAGGTGAGAAAGCGGTTTGTATCATCCTTTCCGGAACCGGTAGCGACGGTTCGTTGGGATTGACCGCTATTAAGGAACAGGGTGGACTCACCTTCGCCCAGGCTGAGTTTGACCATCAGGCCAAGCCGGGGATGCCGAAAAGCGCTGATGCAACCGGAGCCGTTGATCATATTCTCCAGGTTGAGGATATGCCAGCCATGCTGATGGAATATCAGAACCATCTCAGAAAGGTTGAGCCTAAAAAAGACAAAGAGGGTAGCCGTAACGATTTGTCGGATTACCTTCCTCAGATACTTGTCCAGTTGCGAACCGGAATTGGGCATGATTTCAGTAATTATAAGGAAAAGACACTGCTTCGCCGTGTTCAACGCCGCATGCAAGTGCTTCAGCTTGACGAGCCATTGGACTTTATAAATATCTTACAAAAGGAACCCAAGGAGCTTGAATTACTGTTCCAGGACATGCTGATTAGTGTTACTGAATTCTTTCGCGATCCCGCTGCCTTCCAAGCCCTAGAGGAACAAATCATTCCGAAGCTTTTAGATGGCAAAGGTGCTGATAGTCAGGTACGCATTTGGGTAGTGGCATGCGCCACTGGTGAGGAAGCGTATTCCATTGCAATACTTATGGCAGAAGCCCTGGAAAAGCTCCAAGCCGCACCCAAGGTCATCATCTTTGCGACCGATATTGATGAAAAAGCCTTGACGTTTGCTCGAAACGGGCGATATCTAAAATCACATCTAGATGGGGTTTCTCCCAAGCGCCTGAAACGCTGGTTCTTTCTAGAAGGCGATCAATACTGTATTACGCCCCAAATTCGAGAAATGTGTATATTCTCAGCCCACAGCGTGGTGAAAGACCCACCTTTTTCCAAACTTGACTTTCTCTCTTGCCGAAATCTTCTCATCTATTTCGATGCAACCTTGCAAGAACGCCTGATTCCGGTTCTCCATTATGCCTTGAAACCTGGTGGCTTTCTTTTTCTGGGCTCATCGGAAGGAATCGGTCGTCGAAACGATTTATTTGGGATCATCGATGAGAAGTATCGTTTGTTCAGGCGACTCGATACGGTCCCAGGCTTTCTGCCGAGTTACCCGCCTTTAACTTCTGGAGTTACAAAAAACAGCAGAGTCCCAAACACCATGGCTGAAAAGAGAGAAGATATTTTTGATCGAGGCGCCCGTCGCGTGATGGAGCGATATTCCCCAACTCATGTGGTAATCAACAAAAACCATCAGATTTTAAGTTTCTCGGGCCAGACCGGCAAGTTTCTGGACCCTTCCCCCGGGGTAGCGAGTCTTGACTTCTTTCACCTCATTCAGAAGGCATTACGGCCGACTGCCCGTGTTCTTTTGCAACAGGCATTTACAAACCAACAGCGTGTTGTGAAAGAACATATCCCCTTTGAAGTGAACGGCACCACTGAATCCGTCACACTCATCATCGAGCCAATACTGCAAGCCTCTGGGGAAACCCAACATTATATTGTTGTCTTTCAACAAATGGAAGACAGTAAATCGGGGACAGGAGACGAAACCTCATCTGAAGTTAAACCTACAGAAGTCGTGCTATTGGAAAACGAGCTTCGCATTACCCGGGAACGGTTGGAAGCGGCTCTGGATGAAACCAATGAAGCTATTGAGGATTTAAAATCGTCCAATGAGGAGTTTCAGTCAATCAACGAAGAGTTGCACTCATCCAACGAAGAGCTTGAAACCTCTAAAGAAGAGATGCAGTCGATTAATGAGGAATTGCAGACCGTCAACGCGGAACTAAGCAACAAAAATCAGTTGCTGGTACGAGTCAATAGTGATCTTCAAAACTTTTTTGAAAGCACCCATATTGCCACGTTGTTCTTGGATGAAAATCTCTGTGTACGCAACTTTACCCCGACCGTTACCGAACTTTTCCATTTACGAGAGAGCGATAAAGGGCGGCGAGTCACTGAAGTTGCCAACCGGCTTAATTACGATTGTCTGGAAGGCGATGTGAAAGAAACGTTAAAGAGCTTGGAAGTCATTGAGCGGGAAGTCACTCTCCCAGAATCTAATGCTACGTTTGTCATGAAAATTCAACCTTATCGAACGGTTCAAAAAGCCGTTGAAGGTGTCGTCATTACCTTTGTTGATATTACGGATAGAAAGCGATATGAGGTCGCTCTGCAAGAAGCCAAAGAGGAAGCTGAAACAGCCAATGGGAAAAAAGATGAATTCTTAGCCCTGATGTCTCATGAACTGCGCACGCCTTTGAATTCCATTATAGGCTTTTCACGAATGATGGAAACCGGTCGTGCTGGCCCCCTTAATGAAAAACAGAGTCGCTACATTCAGAACATCGGTACAAGCGGCGCTCATTTATTGACAATTATCAATGACCTTCTGGACCTCTCTAAAATTGAAGCTGGCAAAATGGAGGCTTCTTACGAACGTATTGATATTATCTCTGTCGTGGAAGAAGTACAATTCATGATGATCACGTTGGCTCAACAAAAGAATGTCCAATTAACATTTGAAATCTCCCCAGATATTGGGCACTTTGATGCTGATTCGGCTCGTTTTAAGCAAATTCTTATCAATCTAATTAGTAATGCTATCAAGTTTAACCGCGAAGAAGCAGGAACCGTTTTGGTCCAGCTTCACAAAAGTGAAGACCAAGACTACCTAGTGGGTGCGGTGCAGGATATTGGTATTGGCATTCCACAAGAAAAGCTTTCTGCATTGTTCCAGAAATTTTACCAAGTGGATACCTCTCCAGCACGAAAACATGAAGGTACCGGATTAGGACTGGCTTTGACCAAAGAATTGATCGAACTTCATGGTGGGAATATAACCGTGGATAGTGAAATAGGGGTGGGAACTACCTTTACTTTCAAACTACCGGTCACTCACATAAATGATATCAAACCTCATGAGGGGGCAAGTGATGACAGCTAGTGGCACCATTTTAATTGTCGAAGACAATGAACAAAGTATCGAATTGGTCAAAGAGCTGTTGGAAGAGGTTGGTTTTCAGACCCTGGAAGCTGAAGATGCGGATGCCAGCATACGACTTGCAAAGCAAGAGCATCCCGATTTGATTTTGATGGATATTTATATGCCAGGAAAAAATGGCTATGAGGTCAGTCAAACATTGAAATCTAATCCTGAAACACAAGACATTCCGATTGTGGCTTTTACAGCATTGGCTACGGAAAAAGACCGGCAACGGGCCGAGGCTGCTGGTTGTATTGGGGTCATTAGCAAGCCGATTGATGTAGATACATTTGCCTCAACTGTGTCTTCCTTTCTTTTGGACAGTCAAAATAACACTGGGGTTCTTATACCAACCCCAATTTTTGCCTCTCCTGCTTTGGCAGACCCCGAAAAGGAATTTTTGCTGAAGCTGTCTCATGACCTGCAAGGCCCTATTCGTAAAATTCATCAGTTTTCAAGCTGGCTGAAAAAATCTACTGCTGAAAAGTTAAGCCCTGAAGATCAGGGCTATTTAAAAGGGATTGATCGTGCTACCCAGCAGATCCAGGACGTATTAACTAATGCATTGACCGAGTTTCGTTCGTCCAGAGAATGAGAGTCCAATAGAGCAGTAAAGGGTTCATGGAAATCAGATTCCTTCTAAAGGGTTTGCCGATCTAGCGCATCAGATCGTCTAATAGGAAAGTAAAAACACCCTGAGATAACTGATAAGGATGCAGCCAATCCACGAGTTTAGGTAACAGGTGGAGTTGAAGCAGGAAGTAACCCTTAGGCTGAACAGTAGTTACCCATTTGGGGGAAGCAAGTTGCCAGAAAGTCGGAAGCACAATTTATCCTTCCAGTGAGTGGCTTGGTTTTTTAAAAATTTCTATAATCAACCATTACAAGTTTTGGACATGGAAAAACCCATATCATTCAAGAGTCTTGGCTGTTTTTGGATAGCCAAAGGCAGCCTACGATAGGCCGTTTAACAAATACAGGAGTCTACATTATGCTGCCAAACCAAGGAAATCAAGGCGAAAGCAGCGGACGCGGTTTTGCCGGAATGGATGAAGAAAAGCAACGGGAAATTGCCAGCAAAGGCGGTAAAGCGGCTTATGAAAAAGGAACTGCCCATGAATTTACTTCTGAAGAGGCTGCCGGAGCTGGGCGCAAAGGCAGTCAGGCAAGAGGTGGCAGTAGTTCCGATAGTGAGAGCGTTGGAGGCCGTGGCTTTGCAGGAATGGACAAAGAGAAACAGCGGGAGGTTGCTCGCAAGGGCGGTAAAAGCTAACCAGCTTTAAATTTCGGCACGTAGGGGGAAGATCGAGCCTTACTTTTTGTGAGGCTCGGTCCAACACAAAAGGAGGGCATTATGGCGAGCCAATCAACCCAGCAGCAAACCGAACTCTTTCGAGCAGGACAACAGGTGTAATATAGCGGGGAATATCTGGTGGTAGATGAACAAGGCAATCCCCAAGGCCAAGACATCATTACTCTGGATGAAGGTGGAAACGGCAGTCAAATTTTGAGCCATTTTTAAGCAAAACGGCATTGAAAAAGCAACTGTCTTAAAAGTCAAACATTCATTTCCCCTTGTGGATTATCTGTTCCAGCCCGGCTACGTCAAGAGCTTCAAGATTCAAGCATGCAAAAATAGCCTTTGGACAAGCTCTTGACCCATCCAGGCTTCCACAGGGTTACGTGACTGGGTCCCTCGTTCGGTTCCATCCAAAACCAGAGTTTGAGGATATTAGCATAATTCAGTGGGTTCGTTCAAAAACCTTCCTATAAAATTCGTCGTCGAAATCAAAAAAGCGGTGTAGAAAAGTTGTTTGAAACCCGTCAAGGGTTTTGAATAGCTTTTCTACACCATACCTTCGCGCGGAAAAATTAGCCTGTTTTTATTCAGACTGTGAGTCAAACTGATTTTAGGATTAAGCGCTTTGGCGCAGTATATCTTGCTTTTGCTGCCAATGCCGAATAAATTGCCGGGGAGATAAATAGTTTAAAGCGCTGTGAGGTCGTTCCTGGTTGTAATGCTCTCGCCAGGCTTCAATGACCACCTGGGCTTCTTTCAAGCTCTCAAACCATTCCAGATTAAGACATTCATCCCGAAAGCGGCCGTTAAAGCTTTCGCATTTCCCGTTCTGCCAGGGACTGCCCGGCTCAATGAATAAGGGCTTGGTGCCTTGGGTTTCCAGCCAGCCTTGCAAACAGCGGGCAATGAATTCAGAGCCATTGTCTGAACGCAAATACATGGGAATGCCGTAATCTTTGAACAGTGCTTCCAGGGTTAAACGGACATCTCCTGAGCGTAACCGCCTTTCCACCCGAATACACAGGCTTTCTCGGGTGAATTCATCTAGCACGGTCAGCAACCGAATCCCGGTGCCTTTGCTGAGCCTGTCTTGCACGAAATCCAGCGTCCACACATGATTGGGTGCTTTGGCTTGCTCAGGCACCAGCACGGTCACACCAGAACCCTTACGACGTCTTCTACGTTTCTTTTTAACCTGGAGGCCTTCCTCGCGCCAAATCCGCCGGACTCGTTTGACATTGATTTTCCATTTCAGCCCTTCTAGTGTATTTGGCAAGATAAAAATGTACCAGAGTGGCGATGTAAAAGTGTACCACCCGTCGCAACAATCCATGCTTCCCTTCTTTCCTGCGGTTGAAACACCAATCCCCTGGCAGAATGTCGTGGATTTA
>CABHPA010000094.1 GCA_902168245.1 Candidatus Melainabacteria bacterium | reverse complement strand
GACATTTGCAACGCCCTAAAAACAGCATAAAAAAGCACCAAATCTCTCGAAGAAATTGGAGATAACTCCAGAGAGATATTAGTGCAGAAGCGCAATATAAGAAGTCTTATAGTAAGAATTTAAATCGATAACCCAGCCTATGAATTCTAAAACCCAGCCTTTAGTCCAGTCCTTACAATAATATAAAAACAAACATTATTCACCTTGGAACAGTTTGTTAAGAAAATTTTCAGACTTTTTGTGGACACCCAGATGGCTCTCTTTATGTTTGCCACTGACCCGGTAAAATCCGGGGGCTTCATTCGGAAAACAGATCGGCTTCTAATCGGGTGACAACTCGACCAACCAGGCTTTCCCATGTCTGAAATGGTTGGCTTCTAAACAGGGTCAGCCTAGGGTACCATGGCGAATGCTCTCCATCCAATAACCAGCGCCACTCTGAACCGTAGGGCAATAAAACCCAACAGGGCTTATTCATGGCTCCAGCCAAGTGTACAATGGCCGTATCTGCAGTGATTAACAAATCCAGCTCTTCCAGAACCGCAGCCGTATCGGCAAAATCCTGAATCCGACTACCCCAATCCTCAAGCAAACACTCAAAACCCAGTTGCTTAATCTGTTGAGTCTGTGGCCCCTTCTGCAAGCTGACCCAGGTGATATCGGGTAAGGCCAATAAGGGCGCAAATGCAGTCAAGGGAATTGCGCGGTTTCGAACACCGACATCTGAATGCCCACTCCCCCAAACCAAACCAATCTTAAGTTGGGTTCCCAGCCTTCTGGTCACGCCCAGTCGGTAAAAAGGCGCTTTCAGATAGGGGAATGTTGCCGGGATGCTTTTGAGCTCCGTCTGAAACAAATGGGGCAAGCTGAGTAAGGATGTATGGCAATCAAAGGCGGGTAATTGATCTCCGGGCGCAACCACCTGATCCACCCCGGCCACGGTTGCCATGAGGCGCTTTAAGGGCTGAGGGCATTCCAGGATGATCCGCCCACCCGCTTTTTCAATCAAGGGAATATAGCGGCAAAATTGTAAGGTATCCCCAAAGCCTTGTTCTGCATAGAGCAACAACGTTTTCCCATTTAAAGGACTTCCGTCCCATTTGGGTTGAGCATACGGTTTGACCAGACGAGGTTCATAGCCAAAACGACTTTCATACGCCTGAAAACCTTCTTGGTATCTGCCCAATTGCAACAAGCAAGTGGCCCGGTCAAATTGGGCATCTACCCGGTTGGGATTTAGTTCCAATACTTGCTCAAAGCAAGCGATGGCCTTTTCCGGCTGCTGGTGATCCATATAGACCAGACCCAGATTGTGATGGGCCGCAATAAAGGCCGGATCTAAAGCAATGGCTTTTTCCAGGATGGGAATGGCCTCATTCAGCTTGCCCAGAGCCCGCAATCCCCCACCCCAATTGCTCAGGGCCGCCACATGATTTGGGTTAAGATTTAAAGCCTGCTGATAAGCCACAAGAGCCGCTTGCGTTTTCCCCAGAGTTCGTAAGGCCACTCCCAGATTGGCATAAACGTCTGCGGTAGGTTGTTCAGCTAGTATTTCTCGGTAATGCTGGATGGCGCTTTGTACATCTCCCCCTTGGTGCAAGACCAAGGCCCGCTCCAATAGATGGGAAGACTTCTGAGTTTCCATAGGGATAGGCTCCAACCTCTAAGCACTTCCATTATAGCCAGAGTAAGACTCGCTTGGAAACCAACGGCTCAACTCTTGAAAGTAAATGTCTTACGCTGTAAGATTAAATAAGTTAAGAACTTTGGAGGTCTTTAAATGGCTGCCAATGATAAACAGGTGGTGTCTATCACCTTTAAGACAGAACAACAAAAACGAGAAGCCTTGGATCAAATTGCTGAAGCCCTGGATAGGGACCGCTCCTACATCCTTAATGAGGCGATTAACCATTATCTAGACCATTATCACTGGCAAGTCAAACAGATCGAAAAGGGGATTGCTGCTGCTGAAGCTGGCAATTTCTCCACGGATGCTGAAATTCAGGCCGCAATCGCAAAATGGACCCAATGAAAATCCGTTGGACTCAGCCTTTTACCCAAAACCTGGAAGCAGCCAGAGTGTATATCATGGCGGAAGATCCAAATGCGGCCCTGAAGGTACTTCAGCATATTTTAGGCACCTTGGATACCTTGGCCCGTTTTCCAGAGGCTGGAAAAGCCAGTAAACAAAAAATTGGCACACGGCAAATCGTGACCCCTTTTGTGATTGCCTACCGGATTCATAATGAGGCTATTGAACTCTTGGCACTCTGGCACCATGCCCAAAAATGGCCTTCATAAGGGTGAATGTATATCTGACTGACTGTGGCTTTTAAAAGTCCCTGTTTCACATTTGCCATTTGTAATCACTTTTTGAAATCGAGCCAGCTTCAGATCAGATTAAAAAGCAGGGTTGCTTCAGTAAGCAACCCTGCTTTTAGAATATCACAGCCTAGTTATGCCATCCTGCTGCAACAAGGTTCATCAGATCCGCGTTGTTTTTGACATCATCCAGACTGGTCATCGAGATATCATGGCTGGCTGCATAGGCTGTCATGGTGCTGATTAACTGGTTCACATCCGCATCAGTCATAAAGCGCCCGTCACTGAGCTGGAATCGTTCAATGGTGGTGCCCTCCTGAGTCTGTCCCTGAACCGTAATCAGATCAGTACTGTTGTCGGTAAAGCCAATTTGCAAATCCTGATTACTCATAAAGAACGCAATATGAGAAACCGTGACCGAGCTATCAAAAGCCACCGCATCCAGGTTGCCAGGCGTGGGATCACTATCTTGAATGGTGTCCACCCCATCCCCGACTTTCAAGGTATAGAGATCATTCCCAACGCCGCCTTGCAAGAGATCCGCACCCGCTCCTCCGGTCAAGGCGTCATTGCCCGCCCCGCCCAGCAACGTGTCGTTGCCAGAGCCACCCAAAAGCGTATCGTTGCCGGATCCGCCAATCACCTTTTCAAAGGCTGTGGAACCCGTGGTCCAGCTGGCCACATTCAAGCCCACCGTAGCTGCGCCACTGGTTGCATCATAACTCAGCGCGTTGACAATGCCACTGAAATCCAAGGTGTCTGAACCGCTTGTATCGGTGAGGCTATCGGTGCCAAACCCATCGCTAAAGAGATAAGTATCATCTCCTGCGTCAGCATTGAGCGTATCATTGCCAGAACCGCCGCTGAAGGTTTCATTCCCAGTACCACCCAAGAGAGAATCATTGCCGGAACCGCCCAACACTTTTTCAATCGTGGTCGTACTGGTATTCCAGGAGACACCGCTGGTAGAAGCGGTGGCTGTGCCGCCGGTGGCGCTGTAGCTCAGCGCATTGGTGAGGCTGCTGAAATCCAGCGTGTCCGCACCGGCACTATCGGTAATAGTGTCGGTACCAAAGCCATTGGCAAACTGATACGTATCACTGTCCATCCCGCCCAGCAGCGTGTCATTCCCCGCTCCGCCAATCAGGGTGTTATTCCCAGATCCTGCGTTCAACAGGTTATCCCCAGCGTTACCGGTTAATTGATCATCCCCGTAGCCGGTAATCAGGTTTTCAATGGCATTGGCAGCCCAGCTAATGGTGTTCCCCGTACTTTGAGTAAAAGAAGTACTGGACAAATCAACGCTTAAAGGATTGCTGAAGGCACTGAAATCAAAGGTATCCACCCCACTGGCATCCGAGATGGTATCGGTTCCAAAACCAGAAGCAAACTTGTAGGTATCATTGCCGTCTCCGCCCACCAAGGAGTCATTCCCCCCGCCCCCGGTCAGTTGGTTATCCCCGCTGGTCCCAATCAAGGTGTCATTGCCAGAGCCGCCAATCACGTTTTCAATGGCCCCTGAGTTCCAACTAATTACATCATTCAAGGTATCAATAAAGGCCACCGAAGGAGGGGTGAAATTGCCCGTGTGCAAGACTTGGGTGGTGTCAATATACAGATCTGCGATGGCCCCGGTTGTGGCATAACTGCCGTTATACCAAGCGCCCACCGTTAAGGCACCGCCACCGGCAATTTTACCTGTATTGCTGGAAGTAGCATCCAGAACTCCATCCACATACAGACGGTAGCCTGAAGTCGAGGAATAGGTGAATTCCATATCGTACCAGGTATTGGTGGCCCAGTTGGTCTTGGTTCCAAGAATATTGTTGCCAATATCATTACTGCTGCCGTTGGAAGACATGGACAGGTTAATCTTCCCACCATTCAACTCCAGGTTGATTGAATAGGCCTGGTTTCCAAACAGCAGCGTCGAGTGATTGGCAATACTGCTTCCATCAAAGCGCTGTTTCCAACGGATGGTATATCCGTTACTGCTGTAATTCATCATGGTGGTTTTCATGTAATCTCCGGATCCATCCAAGAGAATATGCTTTTCCCCGCTGAGCCACGGGGTACTGCTTTGCACATTGGCATTGCCATATGCTGTCCAGGTATTGCCAAAGTAATCGGGCACCGTGGTGCTGCCATTGGATTGGGATTTTATATTCCAGGCCGTTTTTTGCGTATTCGTACCTGAAGAACCCAGTGGGACATTGGCGGAAGTGGCAGTCAGATCAATGGTCAAATTGGTACTATACGCGCTGAAATCCAGGGTGTCATTCCCGGAGGAATCATTAATGGTGTCACTGCCAGAACCGGGCGTAAAGACATACGTATCGTCTCCGCCCCCACCCATCAACAGGTCATTGCCGGCATTACCAGTGAGCGTATCATTGCCGGAACCGCCACTGAGCGTGTTGCTCTGGCTGTTCCCGGTGAGGACGTCATGGCCGGAACCGGTGGTCAGATTCTCTACAGATCCGGTGGTCCAGATCAATAGATTCCCATTACCGTCATTGGATGTCGAAGCAGACAAGTCCATATTGATATTACTGGTCACTGCACTGAGATCAAAGGTATCTACCCCGGTGGTTTCCGTAATTTGATCCACCCCAAAGTTATCGGCAAAGACATAGGTATCATCCCCAGCCCCACCCAGAAGAGCATCATTTCCATCCCCACCAATCAGGGTGTCATTGCCGGTTCCTGCACTTAAAAGGTTATTGCCAGCAGAGCCTGTGAGAGAGTCATTACCAGAGCCGCTCACCACATTTTCAATATCCCCGCTGGTCCAGTTGACCGTATTGCCAGCGCTAGCCGTATAGGCGGTATTGAGTAAGCTGAATAGGACATCTTGAGTCAGTTGCGAGAAATCCAACGTATCAGATCCGCTGCTTTCTTGAATGGTGTCAATACCAAAGCCACTGGCAAAGACATAGGTGTCATCTCCAGTCCCACCTGAGAGGGTGTCATTACCCGCCCCGCCCGTAAGCGTATCGTTACCGGCACCACCGCTTAACTGGTTATCTCCGCTGGTGCCGGTCAAGGCATCATTGCCCGAACCGCCGGTGATATTTTCCAGGGCATTGGTACTCCAGGCCAAGGTGTTATTGCCCGTGCCATCGTTATAGGCATTGCTGGAAAGATTAAGCGTCACGCCAGAGGAAAAGGCACTGAAATCTAAACTATCCGTTCCACTGGCATCCGTGAGGGTGTCTTTGCCAAAAGCGGTACTGGTAAATTGATACACATCATTGCCAGCGCCCCCGTCTAAGGCATCGTTACCCGCATTGCCAATCAGCAGGTTATCCCCGCTACTCCCGGTCAGGGTATCGTTGCCGCTACCCCCCAGCACATTTTCCAGGGTATTCGAGGACCAGCTTACCGTATTTCCGGTACTGGCCGTAAAGGAAGTCCCAGCCAGGCTGACATTGACGGCTGTGGTGAGAGCGCTGAGATCCAAGGTATCCACCCCACCCGCATCGGTGATACTATCGGTGCCAATGGTGGCGCTAAACTGGTAGGTATCGTTGTTCAAGCCCCCATCCAAGGTATCGTTGCCCACTTCACCGAGCAGGGTATCATTCCCGTCTCCCCCACTGAGAGAATCATTTCCGGCTCCACCCAGCAGTAAGTTATCACTAGCGTTCCCACTCAGCGTATCATTGCCCGCGCCGCCTTTAATGCCTTGCATAGCCCCGCTATTCCAGGACACCGTATTGCCTGCACTTTCCGTAAAGGAAGTGCTATTGAGGTTAATGGTCAGATTACTGCTGAAACTGGAAACATCCAGCACGTTCACCCCATCGTTGTCGCTAATGGTATCGGTGCCAAAGCCGGTAGCAAAGACATAGGTGTCGTTTCCAGTACCACCAGCCAGGGTGTCATTACCCGCCGCCCCGGTCAGTGTATCATTGCCAGTACCTGCACTTAACGTATTGGCTGACCCATTTCCAGTTAAGGTGTCATTGCCAGAACCCGTGATCAGGTTTTCAATAGCATTGGCGCTCCAGGAAACGGTGTTCCCAGTACTCTCTGTGAAAGAGGTATTTGCCAGACTCAGGTTAATGGTGGTTGCAAATGCGCTGAAGTCAAAGGTATCAACCCCACTGGCATCGGAGATGGTATCGGTACCAAAACCTGGGGCAAAGGCATAGGTATCATTGCCCGCCCCGCCAGTTAAGGTATCATTGCCAGCGCCACCGGTTAGCATATTGTCAGCTGAAGTGCCGGTCAAGGTGTCATTGCCGGTTCCGCCAATCACATTCTCAATGCTGCCCGCATTCCAGGAAATAATATTAGAGAAGTTCTGGGCGGCATAGGAATCGGTCGATGGCGTAAAATTCGCGGTATGCAAGACCTCATCGTTAGAGACATACATATCCGCCACACCACCGGCCACTCCGTAGTTGGTCCCATTATAATTGGCGCCCACGGTCAGATAGCCCGAATTAATCATCTTCGTAGTGACAGCGCTGCTGATATCTAAAATGCCATCCACATACACCCGGTAACCTGCGGTGGAAGAATAGGTGAATTCAATGTCATACCAGGTACCGGTAGACCAACTGCTCTTGGTACCTGCTAGATTATTCACGACGTTGTTCGTGGTGCCGTTAGCTGACATGGACAAGGTTAATTTATTACTCACTAATTCCAATACCAGGGAGTACTGCTGGCCACCCCACAATAATGTGGCATGATTTCCAGAATTAATGACATCAAAGCGCTGCTTCCAGCGAATGGTAAATTGATTGGAAGTGTAATCTAAAGCGGTGGTTTTTAAGTAATCCCCGCTGCCATCCAGAAGCACATACTTTTCACCGCTTTTCCAGGGGTTCGCACTGGCAATCGCAGCATTGCCGTATACATTCCAGGTCTTTCCATACAGATCGCTAATAGAGGTACTGCCATCTGGGGCTTCATTGAGATACCAGGCGGAACGGGGTTTATCCATATCCGGGAACTGGGACATGTAACTGTCGGTCGATGGCGTAAAGGCACCGCTGTGTTTGACCTCGTTGTTCAGGAAATAGACATCCGCAATGCCCCCAGCCAGAGGGTGATCCGGAGCCGTAAATTGAATCCCGTTGGTACTGTAGATTTTGGTGGTTTTAGCGGAAGAGAAGATCTGGGCACCATCGGCATACAGTTTATAACCGGTGGTATTGGAATAGGAGAATTCCATGTCGTACCACTGGTAATAAGTCCAATCGGTTTTGGTGGCTTCGGCGTTATAAACCAGGTTCCAGCTTGAACCGTTGGAAGAGAGATACACATACATCCGATCGCCAATAAAGTTTAAGAAGACCCCATAAGCGTTATTGGCGGTACAAAGCACCGTCTGATTTCCGGAGAGACGATCCATGCGCATCCGCCAGTGGAGCGTATAAGAATTTCCATCCATTTTGACCTGGCTGGTCCCCACCGAATCATCCACCCCATCCAGGTAGAGATATTTTTCCCCGGCTTTCCAACTATCACTGTCATTATGCACCACAGGACCACTATTCGGGTTATTGCCGTTATAAGTCGTCCAAGTGTTTCCATAATAATCATTCACCCCACTGGCCCCGTTGGGGCTGCCATTCAGGTTCCAGGCCGATTTCTGATTGGTTGGGTTAATCCCCAAAATGGTGGTCATAAAGGTCTGGTTCAGATCAATGGTCAATCCACTGTGATAGGCACTGAAATCCAGGGTATCCGTACCCGAAGAATCTTCAATGGTATCTTCTCCACCACCGGGCAGGAAGACATAGCGATCATTCCCGTCTCCGCCTTTGAGCCAGTTTTTCCCGGTGTTACCGGTTAACACGTTATCTGAGCTGTTGCCAATGGCATCAATAGAATCGTTGCCGGTTAAAGTCAGGTTTTCCAGATTCGCGCTTAATCCGTAGGTGACACTGGAGTAGACCGTATCGGTGCCTTCTGCCGCATTTTCAATCACGGCATCTTGGATACTGTCTACATAATAGGTGTCATTACCGATTCCCCCAATCAGGGTGTCAATGCCTTGACCTCCATCCAAGGTATCATTCCCGGCAAAGGCTTCCAGGTGGTTGTTTTGCTCATTGCCTTGCAAAATATTATTCAAGGCGTTTCCACTGGCATGAATCGCAGTTGAATCGGTTACCAGAGCCAGATTCTCAAAGTTATCCGCTAACGACCAATCCACGCTGGATTGTACCGTATCGGTGCCTTCTCCGGCATTTTCCATCAGGATATCTTGGGCATTATCCACCACATAGGTGTCATTGCCTTTGCCGCCGATGAGGGTGTCAGTCCCTGCTCCGCCATCTAAGAGGTTACCGGCGCTGTTACCCATCAACAGGTTGTTTTGCTGGTTCCCAATCCCACTGACATCAGCGGTACTGGTGAGAATCAGGTTTTCCAGATTGGCACTTAAGGTGTAATCAAGGCTGGATTGAACCGTATCGGTGCCTTGAGCAGCACTTTCCGTAATCACGTCACCCACATTGTCCACAATGTAAAGGTCATCTCCGGTACCGCCCACCAAGGTATCGACCCCAGTCCCACCATCTAAGGTGTCATTCCCATCTAAACCGGTCAGCACGTTTTTACCGCTGTTTCCAATCAGAACGTTTTCATAAATAGTACCGGTGCCTACCAAGTCGGCGGTGCCACTTAAGGTCAGATTCTCAAAATAATTGGTCAACGTGTAGCTGATACTGGTTTGAACCGTATCCACCCCTTCTGAGCCGTTTTCGGTTAAGGTATCCGTGGCGCTGTCAATGATATAAGTGTCATCCCCGGTTCCACCCGTCAAGGTATCGGTACCTGCTTTCCCTTCTAGCGTGTCATTGCCATCTCCGCCAGAAAGGCTGTTATTGCCGGAGTTCCCAGTAATCAGGTTATGATAGGTGTTGCCAGTTCCATTAATATTGCTGCTGCCCGTTAAGGTCAGATTCTCGACAAAGCTGGAAAGAGTATAGGTGGCGCTGGCTTGTACCAATTCAATCCCTTCTCCGGCTTTTTCGGTAACCACATCACTACTGTTATCCACAATGTACGTGTCATTGCCCAGGCCCCCGATCAAGGTATCGGCTCCAGACCCCCCGTCCAGTATGTTATTGCCGCTGGTGCCGGTAATGGTATTGGCCAGTGTATTTCCCGTTCCGTTTAAATTACCGGTACCAGTCAGGATCAGGTTTTCCAGATTGGCCCCCAAGGTGTAGCTATAGCCAATCTGGACCGTATCGGTACCGGCACTGGCATTTTCAGTTACCGTA
>CABHPA010000093.1 GCA_902168245.1 Candidatus Melainabacteria bacterium | reverse complement strand
CTACACCTCTCTATTCGTCGGCAGCGTCAGATGTGTATAAGAGACAGACCTGATGCACCTCGGCGAGGAAGACACCATTCTAGAAATCGGCCCCGGCGCAGGCTTCCTGACCGAGCGGCTGGTGCCCAAGGCGGGCAAAGTGATTGCGGTGGAGCTGGATCGGTATATGGCCGAGTACATGCGCCGCAAGTTCCCGATCGCCAGCAACCCCAACTTTCAGGTGGTGGAGCAGGATATTCTGAAGTTCGATTTCGACACGGTACCCGTCCCAAAGTTCAAGGTTGTGGGCAATTTACCGTACCAGATCACTTCTAAAATCATGTTTCTGCTGGCCGGGGAGATTGATCAGCCGGTTTATCCCTTGCGGGAGCGGATTAGCCAACTGACCGTAATGGTGCAAAAGGAAGTGGCCGAGCGCATTGCCGCAGAACCGGGGCAGCGCGCTTACAACCCACTGTCCATTGCTTTGCAGTTCTGGTTTGAGCCGCACCTGGATTTTCTGGTGCCAGCCCGCGACTTTTGCCCGCCGCCCAAGGTGGAATCCGCCGTGGTGACGCTCATTCCCCGCCCGGAACCCTTGGTGCAGGTGAACGATATGGCCTTGTTCGGCAAGCTGATTAAGGCTGCGTTCTCCCAAAAGCGCAAAACCATTCGCAATTCGCTGCTGGGCGCCTCCTTTGCCAGCGGAGCGGTTCTGGACACAGTATTTGAGGCCGTCGGCGTCAATCCGAGCCTGCGGGCGGAAGCCATCTCAATTGTCACCTTCGGGGAGTTAGCCAATGCTTTCGGTGCAAACGCCAGCCAAGATTAACCTGTTCTTGAATATCCGGCCCCGCCGCGCGGACGGATACCACGAGGTCTGCTCGGTCATGCAGGCTGTAAGGCTGTGGGACAGGCTGGATGTCACCCCGCGCGACGATGGGCGGGCAGACATTAAGCTGGGCTGCAATATTCCCGCGCTGGAATACCGGGCCAAGGACAATTTGATTGTGAAAACCTATCAGTTGTTCTGGAAAGCCACCGGATTACCGCCGCTGGGGTTAAACGTGCATCTGGAAAAAGAAATCCCCATGCAGGCAGGGTTAGGCGGCGGCAGTTCCGATGCGGCGGCCATGCTGATTATCCTGAACCATTTGTCTCACGCTCGGCTTTCCGACAAGGAACTGATGGCACTGGGCGCGCAACTGGGTTCGGATGTGCCGTTTTTCATCCTGGGAGGGCTGGCGCTGGCCCAGGGACGAGGCGAGTTGATTGAACCGCTGCCGGAAAACCTGGTGGAAGAGCAGCCGGTAGTCATCATCAAGCCGGTTTCCCTGAGCATTGACACCACGCTGGCCTATCACAGATTCGCCAGCGGCGGGCGTTACGAGGCTCGCTCCCCAGATCATTTGCTGAGCGCCCTGAAGGAAGGCAAGCAAAAGCGCCGCCAACGCAATGAAGCCTACCTGGAATCCTACTTGTTGAATGACTTTGAACGGGTGCTGTTCCCCGAATACCCGTTACTGGCCCAAATAGCCAAGGGCATGCGAGACGCGGGCATCCGCCGCCCGCTGCTGTCGGGGAGCGGGTCGGCCATGTTCGGCTTTACCGAGGCGACCCACACCACCCGCAAGGCGTTGGCGGAAACATTCCCACCGGGGCAATTCGAGATTTTCTGGACACAGACCTACCCCGGCGGCCCCATGCAGCTTACCCGGCAGATCATGCCAAACGCGCTGGAGCAGGCGCTACCATAATTCCGGCAACGCTGTTCATCGTTGATCGCCCTCACCTGCACATCGTTATTTACGAAATGCTCATCCGGATTATATAAAAATAGGCAATATTACCTATCAATTCGTTTTTTTCTATATTAGACACTTTCAAATTTCCCGCCATCAGGCACAACCTTAGAAAATGCGGGACACCGAACCACTTGATGTTACTGGAGAACCCATGCCGAAATTGGAGCAGCAATTGCTGAGAAACGATGTCTGCAAAGCGGAGCGGAGCTTGCTAAGCATCGGAAAGGAGTACGGCAAGGACTCCCAGCAGTACAAGTCGGCTTTAAAACGGTTCCTGCGCCTGTGGTTTGTCCTCAAAATGACGCGCAAGCAGCAGGAATTCCTGCACGAAGTTAACCAACAACCGGCCAAAGCGCCTTAGTTTACAGCGGATGACAATGGGGAAACCCTTACCACCGCATTAAGGCCATGCATTGCGCCTCATACCAATCCCGCTGGTGGCGAACCGTTTCGCTCAGCAGGCGGCAAAATTCCGTATCCGGGTATTGGTACGGCTTAACCTGGTAGTTAAAATCCTCAAAGAGCAGGGCATGTTCATTCACCGGGTGAACCCACCCCCCATTCAGGCGCTCTATGTAGGTTTTCAGCTTGGCTTCCCGTTTAAAGCGCGGGTTAATCGCTAGGTTCAGATGCACCAGGTTCACGCTGTTCAGGCGTCCTTTGCGGCCCGCGCATTCAATGCCCAGATGCCCCACCGCGCCGGGAAACTTGAGCAGGGATTTATCGTTCCGGAACAATCGCATCTGGTAATCGGGATAGAGGTAGCCGTCGTTAATCCACATCAGCGGATCAATGGCGCTTAAATGCAACCGGGGAATTTTATAGTGGGTATAGCGTTCGGTGGCGATTAAGCCAGTCATGAGCTTTTCAAAATGGGGTTCGGGAAACTCATCGTCATCCAGTCGCAGCACCCAATCGCCATGACACCGATCCACCAATGGCTCCAGCCCGGCGTTACAGGTTAGCGCGTCGCTCTGGATTACAAACAGCTCGTCCGCCAAGCCTTCGCAGGCGGCCAAGGTGTCATCCGTGGTTTTGCTGTCCACGCCCACCACAATTTCATCGGAAAAGCGTCGGATATATTGTAGCAACGGGCGAATCCGCTGGGCCGAGTTCATGGTCATAATACAAGTGGTCAGCTTGGGGCGGCCAGCGCCTGAAACGGCAAGAGCGCGGCCCAGTTTTTCCCACTGCGGACGAACCAGCCAGTTCTCATACAAAACACCGAGATGATGCGCAAAACGGCGCGCCCGTTGCCGGGCGTTATCCCGGCGAAGCACCTGCTGATAGCGCTTATCGCGCTGTATGGCGAATTCGGAGGCTTTCATTTCATCATTATGAAATGAGAAAAAATCAATTACAATGGAGGAACCTCCGCCCATACTGGGAGAGTATTGTGTATACCGGCTCTTTAAGGCTATTTTTTAGTAAGGCTATACAGGCTTTCATTCAAGTGAGACAACCCAAATCGCCCGTCGTGGTGGATACCATTACCACCCGGTTCCTGTTGCTGTTCCTGTTTTTGCTGGCCATCCCGCTGATTACGGTGATCATCTTCACCACTTCGCTGCTGGCAAGCCATATGGATGAGGCCGCCAACGACCAGTTGACCCTCAGCAAAAACCTGATGGAAAGCGCCCTGTCGAATACGGCGGAAAAGCTGTTCGACGCAACCGACATCGGAAACATTTGCGTTAGGAACCAGGCCGGTTTATGCCTGGGCATTGATCATGCGAGGCAAAGCGGCAGCCTGTTGCCCGGCCCAGGGCAATCCATTACCCACTTTCAGCAAAACATGCCCGATTTATTGCCGCTGTTTCAACAACGCAGAAACCAATCCCCGTTTTTCGCCCGCATTCAAAACCACATTTACCTGCTCAGCCAAAGCGGAGGCAACCAGCCTGCAAACACCTCCCTGTTTTTGGGTGCCCCATTGGACGCCACCTTTTTAAACCGAATTTACCGGCAACAACCCAACCTGCAAACCCAAATCTGGGTGCTGGAAACATCCGACACCGCGCCGCAGCCCCTTTTAATCGCCAGCAGCCCTAAATTAGCGTATTACGTCCCGGCGCCGGAAATTCTGGCAACCCTGCAAAACCTGGACATTCCCAATGAGCTGCCCGCGACCGTGGAGGTCAATAAAACCCAGTACCGCCTGCTGAGAACCAACCTGTACTCCCTGGAGCATCGCAAAATCGGGCAGGTCGTCCATTTGCTTCCGCTCACCCAGACCCAGTTACTACTAGGCAAGTACTACCTGGGGATTTACGTAATTGCGGTGGCCAGTTTAATTTTTTCGGTATTGCTGGCCATGATGGCCGGACGCACCATTACCCAGCCCCTGCTCAAATTAATCAACCAGGTCAACACGCTCAGCCGCGAGAATGTAAACAAGGATCAGGACGAGGTTGCGGTAACCGGCGTATACGAGATTAAGCAATTGGGCGAAGCCTTTAACCGCATGATTAAACGGCTGAGGCAGGAGCATAAGATGAAAGACGAATTCGTCGCCACGCTCACCCATGACCTGAAAGTTCCCCTGCTGGCGGAAAAGCAGACGCTTTCCTATTTCATCAAGCAAGCTTACGGGCCGGTTTCCTCGGAGCAGGCAGAGGTGCTGGACATCCTGCAATCTTCTAACCGCTCCTGCCTGTCGCTGGTAAACGGCTTGCTGGAGGTCTACCGATACGACTCCGGCGAGGTTGCCCTGATGTTTGAGTCCTTTAATCTTTCGAACCTGATGAGCGAAACCGTGGGAGAATTGCTCTCACTGGCCCAGGAAAAAAGCATTGCCCTTGAAATCGATGACACAACGGCCACTTTGGGAGATGAGGCAATCGTATATGCCGATCGTTTGGAAATTAAACGTGTTCTGCATAACCTGATTAGTAATGCTATTATTAACACGCCTATTCATGGATCGATTCAGTGTAAAATTGCAGGTGAAGCTTATTATGGCAATGATACGCTCTATAAAGTAAGTTCTTTTCAATATACAACTTTAAAATATCCGTTAAAATTAACAGATCGGCTACTGGTCACTGTCCAGGATTCCGGTATCGGGTTCTCAAACGATGATTTGTCCTCGCTCTTTAAACAATTTGCCGCCAGCAAAGGCCGAAACCCTATGAGCATTGGCCTTGGACTCTACAACTGTCACCAGGTGCTGCAAGCCCATAACGGGACGCTATGGGTGGAAAGCACTGAAGGGGAAGGCTCCATGGTAAGCTTTGTGCTGCCCCAGAACAAACAGGCTGCCCAGGACAGGAGGCTCTTCCGTGACAGACGCCGACACGCCTAGCAAAATCAGGGTCATGGTGGTAGATGACTCCCGCCTGACTCGCATCAGCATTAAAACAACCCTGAAAGCCGCCCAGAACGAAGTGGAGCTGGTGGGCGAAGCCGAGGAAGGCACCCAGGCCATTGACATGGTGGGCAAGTTGCAACCCCACGTGGTGCTAATGGATATTGGCATGCCCATTATGGACGGGGTTCGCGCCACCCAGCTCATTAAAAAGCAGTTCCCTGACGTGAAAGTGGTCATGCTCACCTCCCATGAAGATGAGGAGGACGTGCTGGACGCCTTTAACTCCGGCGCAAACTCTTACTGCCTGAAGGAAACCCCGCCGGACATGCTGGTGCATGTCATTCTGTCTACGGCGCATGGAGCCTGCTGGATCGATCCCAAGATTGCCCGGATTGTAATGAGCCAGTTACAAGGGGAACGAAACGGCGCCAAAAGCGAAGCGTCTGAAGAAACCAGCGTACTCGCCCTGCTGACGGACCGAGAAATCGACGTTTTAAAGCTGGTTACCCAGGGCTTGAACAACGCGGAGATTTCCGAGCGCCTGTGCATCAGCATGAACACGGTGAAAACCCACCTCAAGAACATTTTTCAGAAGCTGGAAGTTGAAGATCGAACGGCGGCAGCCCTGAAAGCCTTAAAAGAACGGATCATCTAGCATCTATCCACTACGGGCCGCTATCGTAAAAAACTATATCCCCGGCACTGCACTCGTAATAGAATAGACGTATACGTCATAATCCCCTTGCAAAGGATGTCCCCATGCAAAAACCAGTTATGTACGAAGATACGGAAACCGGCGGCTTTTCCTACCAGCCGGATGTGTACATTCGTCCCGGCGCAAACCTGTCCGTCTATGTATGGCTGGTTCTGCTGGGCCTGCCTGCGCTGTTGCTGTTCCTGATCTATTTCCAAGCGGCGAAATAAGAATATTTCAGCTTTTCATACCAATTCCATCAATTAAGGGCATTTAGAATCCATCCATAACCGACAATGGATTGTACCAGGCCTGGATTATCGTAGAAGTGCTTTAATTGAGCTTCTAATTGGTTTTCCACTTCATCTAAAC
>CABHPA010000092.1 GCA_902168245.1 Candidatus Melainabacteria bacterium | reverse complement strand
AAATAAAAAACAGCGTTCAGCAAATCACGAACTGCATGTTGGCGACTCGTACCATAGTTGCCGACGGCAAATAAATCTTCCACCAATAACCATTCAGCATCGCTTAAATCGCTTGAATAGGGCATACCCACTCCTCCTCTATCCAAACATTATCCACAAACTACCTTGTCTGTGAATACAGGCTCTTAGCCTCCAAATTTTTTAGGATCGTCATAGCTCAAAGTTTGAGCAGGAGTTTCCTCTATCCCAACACGCTAAAAGCCAATTGGATCTTGTATTCAAATGGCTTTTAGGCTTGTAAAATAGAGTTAGTAACGAATAACTAGACGCCATAAAAGAAAATGCCTAGACCCAGCAAATACCAAGAGCACTATTGTGATCAACTGCTTGTGCATATGCGCAAAGGCCTTTCATTTGAGTCCTTTGCCGGGGAAGTCATGGTTTCCAAGCAGACCCTCTATACCTGGCTAAACCAGCATCCTGAGTCCAAAGAGGTTGGCCTTTCTGCTAGCCTATTGTTTTGGGAAAAGATGGGCATTGCAGCTGCATGTGGGCAACTGAAAGGCTTTAGTGCAGCGGTCTGGATCTTCAATGTCAAGAACCGTTTTGGGTGGAAAGATAAGCAAGAGATAGAGCATACAGGGCCAGAAGGGGAACCCTTTGGTGTTCATATCTATTTACCTGACAATGGGCGTAAACCGCTATCCTACAATACATTAGACGCGGAAGCCTCTTAAACTGGATCTGTCTTTCCGTTTATACCGCTTTCTGACAGTTTATTTTCCCTACAAAAAGCTCACTTTTTTGATTAATAGCTTTAGTTAAAATCCTTATAGCGAGAGGTTTTTAAGTGACGGCTTCGTGAACTACGAAGTGATCTAAATTAGTAATAAAAGAATAAACTGTAAAACTGTATATGGTACTTTATACCATTAAAATCCTAAGACTATAAGAGGGTATCTCCCTACAGTTTTACTGTTTTACAGTTTTTCCTCAGGTTGCTTGGAGGCTATCTTCTCAGCTTCATTTGCAGCTGTCCTTATCCTTAATTCAATTAAACAACTTAATCATAGGCAAATGCTGCAAACGGCAAGTAAAATTAGTAAAATTTGAGCCCCCCAACCCACCCATTTCTTTTCCTTTCCTCCTGAAAGTGCGGCATAGTGGAAAGCCAGGGCGGTCAAGGACAAAGCAATTCAGCTATGTGGGATCGGACTTATTCCTTGAGAGCCCTGGCTGGGAGCATATAATCCCGGGTAAGGCCTAGGGTGCCAAGCTCAGTCAATTAAAAAGCTTTACAATAATGACGTTATCATCTTTAATATTGATAAATAATTTTCAGGTTGGCTTAGTTTTAAGTTTTGTTTTGAAATTGGCAGGTTTTTTTCGCCTCCTTGCAGTCTGCTTTTGCAACACTGAGGAGAGGATAAGCTACACCTTTCGCTACTTTGCACCGTTTTCTAAAGAGGTGGATTATTAAATATGGGCGTCAGTCGTACGGCTTCATCTTTGGATACGTTTATTAGTTTCTCAGTTTATTTAACCGGATTCAGTCGCTTTGAGCTCATGGGAACAGGCATGGCGTCTGTTTATTATGAATGGGTTAAACAGCGTAGCGGCAGCGAATTTTTAACACTACTTTCCGAATTCGAAAAAGTCCAATTGCTTTCAGATGCCCAGAAAAAAGCGCTGATTCAATCCGGTCCGCAAGCCTTAACGCCACTCGTACGGAGCATTATCAAGCTCTGGTATCTGGGGCAATGGTATAACCCGGAAGATCCCTCCAAAACGGAAATTCTGAGTTCGCAATCCTATCAGGAAGGCCTGGTGTGGGACGCCATTAAGGCGCATCCTCAAGGGGCAAAACAACAGGGTTTTGGTGCATGGGCCTCTCCTCCTGAACTGCTTCGTGCCAAGCTGAGTCACGAAGAGGTGCAGTCATGAGAATTGTCACGGTAGAAGAAGCCCTAAAACAGACCTACGATGTGGTGATTGTAGGGGGGGGCATTTCCGGCTCACTGGTGGCAAAAACTTTGACTCACGACAAAAAACGCTGCCTGATTGTGGAGGCGGGAACCACCACGGGGATGTCCTATGCTGGTTACCTGGAATTTTTAAAGACCTATCACAAAGCGCTAATTAAAATTCCGAACGCGCCTTATCCAGTCAACGAAAATGCGTCCGAGCCCCTGGAAACGGATGTGAAGCGCATCCCCCCCGGAAAGCCGGATGAAGACGGGTACTTCGTTCAGTATGGCCCGTTACCTTTCAGCTCCACTTATACACGTTATTTGGGTGGCACCACACTGCACTGGCTGGGAACATCGTTACGGATGTTGCCGGACGATTTTTCGGTATACACCCGTTACGGTGTAGGTCGCGATTGGCCGATATGCTACGAGGATCTCGAACCGTGGTACAGGAAAGCCGAGTTTGAACTGGGTGTTTCCGCCGAGGTAGAAGAGCAAAGCTATTTGGGCGTGGAATTCCCCAAGGGCTATGTGTATCCCATGCATGCCTTACCTCGCAGCTGGAGCGATAATCAACTGGCGCAAGCGGTAGATGGCTTACCGATTGAGGATAGTGGACAAACCTTCAAGCTAAAAGTGCGCGGAACACCTGCGTCTCGAAACAGTATTCCCAATGATGCATATAACCACGGGCAGGGCTACAAACCCCGAGGGGCAGTGGGAAACCCTGCCGTTGGGGATCGCTGCATGGGCAATAGTAGTTGCGTACCTATCTGTCCGATTCAAGCCAAATACAATGCATTTAAAACGCTCAACGAGGCTCATCCTGATTATCTGGATATTTTGCCCCAGAGCGTGGCTTCGGAATTGCTGATTGATCCCGAGAGTCAGGAAATTACCGGGATTCGCTTCAAACATTACCTAAGTAAAGACAACCCGCAGTATACCGAACATGTGGTTCGCGCCAAGCGGTATGTTCTGGCGGCCCATGCCGTTTCCAATGCCCTGTTGCTTCTAGCCTCGAAAGCCTGTACGGGAAACGATCTAGTCGGTCGGCACTTGATGGATCACCCGGAACTGCTGGCTTGGGGAACGGCGCAGGATGGCCCGCTCTGGCCCATGCGGGGACCGCTGGCCACCTCCGGTATTGAGGATATGCGCACAGGATTGTTTCGATCCAAGCGTGCCCCTTTTCGCATGGAAATGGGGAATGATGGCTGGCTCTGGCCTGCCAATGCGCCGCAATCCAACGTTGAAATCGCAGTGGATACGAACGGCTTGATTGGAAAAGCGCTGCGTCAAACCCTTCAGGATCAGGTAAGCCGACAATTCCGCTTTGGCATTTTGGTGGAGCAGTTACCGGACTATAATAACCGGGTAACGATTGATCCGGCATTTAAAGATGCGTTGGGGAATTATCGCCCGATTATTCATTATGATTTATCGCTCTATACGCAAGCCGGTTTTTTGAGTGCTTCCGAAACGGCGCAAGCCATTTTTCGCAAAGCCAATATTCAGGACGCTAGCCAGTATACGCCGAACCAATCTGGATTTTTTACCTATAACGGCGTCAATCTTTCCTTCAACGGCGCGGGTCATTTTGCGGGAACACACTGCATGGGCAGTACGCCAGAAAAATCTGTCGTGAATCCGCAACAGCGCACCTGGCAACACCCCAACCTCTATCTGGTAGGCTGCGGCAATATGGTGACAATGGGGACTTCCAACCCCACACTCACCATGTCCGCGCTAACCTTGTGGGCGGCGCACAATATCGTCAACGATCTCAACGGGGTTGGCAGTGCGTAAAATTACCTGGCAGGAAGCAACCGCTGGCGCCTACGATGTAATTATTGTGGGCTCCGGATTTGCGGGCAGTATTCTGGGCAAGCTAATGCGAGATGCCGGTAAACGTGTCTTATTGCTGGAAGCGGGTGCGGGAGAAGGCCCTGCCTATTCGCAACATTTGAAGTATGTGCGGCATTATATGAATGCTCTGGCCAAAACGCCCAACTCTCCCTACCCCAATTCTCCGAACGCCCCACAACCGGAAGTAACTGATGTCGAAGCGCTGACGCCGAAAAACATCCCGTCGCACAAAGGTTATTTTGTGCAAATGGGACCTTACCCCTTTGAAAGCAATTATGTGCGTCGTCTGGGAGGCACTTCTCTTCATTGGTTTGGCAGTTGTCCACGGATGTTGCCGGAAGACTTCGCCATGAAATCACTATTTGATCAGGCGGTTGACTGGCCTTTGACTTATGACGATCTCCTCCCATACTATGCCTTGGCGGAAGAGACCATCGGGGTTTCGGCGGAAGTGGAGGAACAGCAGTATCACGGCATTCATTTTGAGTCCGGCTATGTTTATCCGATGCATCGGATTCCGCCGACGTATCTGGATCAGTGGATAACACGCGGCTTGGCAGGGAAAACCTTGCCGGGAGAACAGCTCTCGGAAATCCGCTCTATTCCCCAGGGGCGAAACAGTATTCCGAACGGCAACTACCAAAATGGCAAGGGATATAAGCCGCACGGGGCGGCGGGGAATCCGGCAGTCGGGCAGCGCTGCATGGGGAACTCCAGCTGTATCCCCATTTGTCCGATTCAAGCCCGCTATAACAGCTTGAAAACACTGGAACAAACGTCCATTGATATTTTGACCCAGACGGTTGTATCACGCTTAATTGCGGATCCTGAAACAGGAATCATTCATAAACTTTTATGCAAAGTTTGGTTTGATGACCAGTCAACGGCGCACCAAGACATTGAGCTATCAGCTCCCTGGATTGTTTTGGCGGCCAATGCGATTGAGAATGCCGTGCTTTTAAAGGCATCGGGGCTTTGTTCGGAAAGCGGACAGTTGGGACGAAACCTCATGGATCACCCGGCAATTTTATCCTGGGGGTTGGCTCCGGAGTCGATTGGCGCATTCAGAGGACCGGGATTAACATCCACCCTGGTGAATTATCGAGGGGGGCCACAACGCAGGGAAAAGGCGGGTTTTGTGCTTGAAATAGGCAATTGGGGTTGGAGTTGGCCTCGCAATGAGCCTGGCGACACCACGCTTTCCCTGATTGATGACGAACATTCTTTTGGGAGGCATTTGCGTCAACGCCTGGGTAGCGATGTTCCGCGCCAGATACGCCTGGATATGATGACCGAGCAACTCCCGAATGCGTTAAATCGCATTACGATTGATGACGCATGGCGCGATCGTCTGGGTAATTACCGCCCCGTGATTCATTACAACGTGGATGATTACACACAAGCGGGCCTGGTATATGGTCGGGAAGTCGCTCAACAAATATTTTCCTATTTGAATATTCAGGATGCGACCCAATACAACTCGACAGACCCCGGTTATTTTACCCGCAACGGGCAGGGGTATACTTGGTGCGGGGTGGGGCATGCCGCGGGGACGCATCGCATGGGAACCACATCCCGCAACTCGGTCGTGGATACAACACAGCGGGCCTGGGGGCATCCCAATCTCTATGTCATCGGTTGTGGCAGTATGCCCACGCTGGGAACGTCCAATCCTACGCTAACCATGACCGCACTTACGTTTAAGACCGCGTCTCATATTCTGGAAAGGGATCATTAATCAATGGGTACGATTACACAGTCGCGCGAAGCGGCAGCCGTTGCCTCCTTTAAATCGACAGGGTTTGTGAAGGTTAGCTGCTACCCTGTCCTTGAAGACGAACTCCAATATCTACGGACCTTACTGCAAAATGCAATGGGTCTGGAACATGCCACGATTCCGCCATACCTCACCATGCTGTATACATTGAATGATCAAAGCGACTGGTATGTTGTGGAATCTATTCGCTCCATCGTGGTAGAGGAAATGCTGCATTTTGTGCTTGCAGCCAATGTACTCAACGCCATTGGCGGAACGCCCAAGGTTAATTCGCCCAACTTCCTGCCGCGTTATCCATCGTACCTTCCTTATAACATTGATGGGATCAGAATCAGCTTATTAGGCTTTTCTAAAGCAGCTGTTGCACAAGGCATGCAGATTGAACATCCCAAGTATATTCGCCCTGAAGTGGTTGCCCGTCAATTGCTCAGTGATATGACCATTGGAGAGTTCTACACCTATATTGAGGGGCGTTTGCGCTCCGCCGTGGAGCAATTCGGAGAAGACGCCATCTTTTGTGGCGATGCCGCCCTGCAAGTACCTCCCCATGCGTTTTACTACGATGGTGGGGGAGGGGTTGTCCTCGTAAACGATCTGCCTTCTGCCATAAGTGCGTTGCGCTTGATTAAGGCACAGGGGGAGGGAACCGATCAGGAGGAGTGGACAGGCAAGGAGAGTGAGCGCCAAGGAGGCTTTCGAGAGGTTGCCCATTACTTCCGTTTTAATGAATTAAAAGAAGGCCGCCTCTATAAAGAAGGCGATACTGTCAAAAGTGGTCCGACTGGAGAACCGCTGGTCGTCAATTGGGACAACGCCCTTAAGGTTCCCGATAACGTTAAATTGTGGGACTATCCACCAGGTGAGGAAAAAGACGCGGTCTACGCGTTTAACCAACGCTATTGCCAACTGCTGGAGCAACTTCAGCAAGCCTTGACGGGCGAACCGGAGAAACTGTTACCGGCGGTGGTCGCCATGTGTTCCCTTCGCAACGAGTTCCGGGCGATTACGGAAAACCCGTTTCCCGGGCAGCCGGGGTTCCACTGTGTTCCCACGTTTGAATATGTCCCCCCCCAATCAATATCCCTGGAATCTGTAACTTCTGAATCCGTATCCGCTTATCGCATACCGTCCCCGAGTGCAGAGAAACCATCGGCTGGCGGGTGCCCTTTTGGAAAGGCGAAAGCAATGACAAGCATTCAAACTTCTAATGTTGGCAATTTAAGTAGTAAGAACAAGGCTCATCCTAGCGCTTCCAGTAGTGCGTCAGAAGCTTCGGGCAGCGTACAAGAGACCCTGGATCGACTCCAGCAGGCTTACGCAACTGGTAATCTCAATTTGGCGCTCTCGTGCATGACGCCTGATGTGATTTGGGATATCACCGGCCCAAGCAGTGTCCCTTATACAGGCACTTTCTACGGACATACCGGCTTTTCTCGCTTCTGGACGCTCCTGAACGAAACGGTAAGTTTCGGGAGCGCCGGGGGGGACTTTACATTTATTCAGGACTTACAAGCCATGACCTATGGTGGTGAACAGGGAACCACGAAAGCAGGCGGCGTTCCGTATCACTACGAGTGGGCGATTCGCTACCAGTTCAATGAAAACTACCAGATTACCCTGATGCGCCAGTACTTCGATCCCAGTCGGATTGCTAGCGCTCTACAAGACTCGCCTTACAGAGGCCGTTAATCCATCTATCCTATTTGTCCTAATAACCATGAAAGGAAAATTTGCACATGCCTATCACAATGTCTAATCAGACTTCACCAGTCGCTAAAGAGGCTTTACCGAGTGTTCCGTATCCGTTTACCATGCCCTTTTACTATGCTTCACTCACCAATGTGGGCGTGTTCTATGCCGTTCCCAAAGAGCGTGTGATCCCCTACCTTAAAGATACGGGATTATTACCCGCTCTTTTTAACGATCAAGCCCTGGTTAGTTTTAACTTTCAGCTTTACTCGGGACAGTTCGCCTCTGGCATTGATGTGCCGCCTGAGCAGTGGTCTAGCTGCGGTGCGGCCATTACCCAAGAGCTGGAACTCAATATTGTGGCCTATCCTGAAAAACGAAAGTCGCAAATTGAGCCGATTAGTTACCAGGATTATTTGGAAAATGGGGATCAAACCAAGCTCTACGGGAACCATCGGGTGTGGGTTCCCTGCGACGCAGATATTGCCATTGCGGCAGGCATGCAACTTTTTGGAGAGCCGAAGTTTAAAACCAGTTTCAAAGTCAATTTGGCATCCCAAAATCCGGTGCGTAACAATACCCCGCACTATAATCCCGAGTGGGTCAGCACCTGGGGATTCCGAGTGGATGACCCCACGGATTCCAATCAGGCTATTTTCACCTGTGTTGTCAACACGGCTGGCTTAACTCCCATTCCCGGCAACTTCTCTCCCATCACCGAATATGGCACACACGATAAGCAAATGATTGGCTGTCGCTGGAATATTCTGCAGCCAATGCCAACCTATTTCCTCAACGAAAGTGCGTCCCAAGCCGTGACACTGACGATGGGAACCAGTTCGCATCCGATGAAGCAGGATATGGAAAACCTGCTGTCCAACGTGAACCCGGTTGCCGTTCGGACCTACAATTCTCAGCCCGCAGCCATTCAAAGCCGCGCTTACTACCCTTAGTACTCTCTGCTCTGAGCACCCCTCCTCCTTGATAGCGGGAGGGGGCTCCGGAGCTTGATAAGCCTCGACTCGATTTCTATGCCCTTGCCCTTCCTGGCAGATTTTTTTAAACCGTATTAATCCTTCCCTGCCTAATCCTTTACGGTAAGTACAGATTCTTAAAACTGAATTATTATTGAATACATTTGGGAGAATTGTGATGACCGCAACGAATGAAATGGACGCTCTTTATTTCTCGACCTTTGAGCAAGTTAAAAGCGATGAATTTGATTTTATCGTTATTGGCGCAGGCGCTTACGGAAGCAGTTTTGCGCATCGCCTGCTTCAGTTGGATTCCAAAGCCAAGATATTGATTGTGGAAAAAGGCAATTACCTGATTCCCGATCATATTCAAAACATTCCTCCCACGTATATTAACCTGAATACCACCACCGGCATTCGCCCCTGGGTTTACAAGGGAACACCCAATTTAAACTTCATGCCGCAAATTCCGTATGTAGGAGGCCGCGCCCTTTTCTGGAACGCCTGGACGCCGCAGCCCGATCAGACGGAAATGCCCGATTGGCCCGAGGAAGCAATCGACCGTCTGAACTCGCAATGGTACGAGACGGGAGAATACATGGGCCGTCGATATTCGCTAAAAACACCAGGGAATCAAAACGATTCGTTACAAGCCACCATGCGGGAACGTCTTTTTAGCCAAATCGCTAATATCAGCGGCGCAAGCCCCCAGCAAAGCCCTAGCGGCCTTGATTCCGCAATGGCGACCGGGCAAGGCGTACCGCCGGAAGAGTGGGCCAAATTTTCTCCTATTTCCGTTTTGGTTAGCGATATCCAGGCATATCCCACCCGATTAAAAGTGGTTATCAATGCGGAAGTGGAAAAACTCATTGAAAAAGACAATCGGATCAGCGAAATTCAAACCGTCGCCGGAACGCTAAAAGTGGGAAAAGCCAACGTAATTCTGGCATGTAATACACTGGAGGCCGGATTTATTCTGACCCGATCCTTCCCCAAAGATCCATTGGCGGGCAAAAACCTTTGCGGGCATATTCGCTCCTGGCTGGCTGCCCGGGTTCCGGCGGATGCTGTTCCTGGTTTGACCAATCAATTACAGGCGGTGGCGTATTATGTATCGGGGAAGGATAAAACAACCAATCGTTTAATGCACACGCATGTGAGCGTCGTTCATAACCCCACGCCTAGGGAAAGTTTGGATGTGTTATACCGCATTCTCCCGGATGCTTCCACGCCAGAAGCCGTGAAAACCTACCAGGATCCCAAGTACGTGGTGTTTATGTTGCATTCCATGGGAGAATTTCTGGGAGAGCCTTCCGCCAAGTCATGGAATTACGTCACCACGACAAGTAATGGCGAGTCGGAAGTCAGCATTCAAATGAGGCCGACGGATGAGCGTTTCTGGGACGCGATGGATAAAATGACCTACGACGTAATGAAAGCATTGGTGGGCAATGCACCCATTGAATACCAGCACAATCAAAGCGATGGCTCCTTTACCTGGGAACCGGAGCCACCCGCCTCAATTCGCAACCAGGGTCTGGTGCATGAAGCCGGTACGCTTTGGATGGGAGACGATGCCAAAACTTCGGTGACTCGCCCCGATGGCAGAATGCACCAATTCACGAATATTTACGGACTGGGCAGTATGCTCTTCCCCCGGCCCGGATCGTGGAACCCTACATTGACAGGCGTCGCGCAATCCTTTGCGTTGGCGGCACAGCTTGCCAATAATCTGAATGCCACCCCAAATGAGAAGAAGCTGCTTCACCCCCGCTTGGCTGTCCCCGTTTAAGGGAATGAGTTAGAAAAGCACGAGAGGAAATACAATGATGACCATTTTGGCGGATAAAACCGAGCAATTGGCCGCGACCAATAGAAGAAAACTGACGATTGATCGCAACAAAATTCCCAAATCCTACCGGGACTACTTAGCGCTGCTTGCGGAACGTGGAGAAGTGGTTGAAATCAACGACGAAGTGGATTGGTACCTTGAAATGGGAGCCATCCTGCGCCATGCCTGCGAAACGGAAAGCGCAATGCCTATCTTCAATCGCGTGAAGGACGCCCCTGAGTTCCGAGCGGCGGAAATGGGCCCCACCGTCAGCAGTGAGCCCGGAAAGCGTTGGCAGCGTTTGGCCTTGATGTTGGGACTCCCCGAGGATTCCGAGCTATTGGAAATTCAGGATGCACTTCTGGAAGCCATCACTGCAGAACCGCATGATCCGATTATCGTGGCTCGCAACGACGCGCCCTGTAAGGAAAATATCTGGACCGGCGATCAGGTGGACCTACGGAAAATCCCGGCTCCGATTTTGCACGACGGAGACGGGGGACGTTATTTTCAAACAGCTGGGGCCATTATGGTGAGAACTCCTGCCGGGGAAAAAGTTCCAGAAGGCGCTTACACTGTAGATAAAGATGCATGGACGAACTGGTCCTTCAGCCGGGCCATGATTGCAGGCTCGCTGCCCCAAGACAACACTCAGCCGCCGGCACCCAAGCATGTGAATCCCACAGGGCATGATCATGCGTATGAACCGCACTATTCCAAAAACGAAATTGTCGGTTTGTGGCTGCCCTTCCAACACAACGGTATGATTTACCAGATGTGGACAGCGCAAGGCAAGGATTGTCCTTTCGTCATCGCCTTGGGCGTTCCCCCGGCAGCAACCGTGTTGCTATCAGCAGCGCCACCGGCCTGGCACGATGAATACCTGTATGCTTCTTCTCTCCTCGGTGAGGGCTTAGAGATGGTTAAAGCAGAAACCTGCGATGTGATGGTGCCCGCCAATTGTGAAATTATCATTGAAGGGGTCGTGAGCGCTACTCAATCCGTAGCGGAAGGCCCATTCGGGGAATTTCCAGGCTATCTGGCGCATGAAGCCAGCTTGAAACCCTTGGCAAAAATTAGTTGTATTACTTTCAGGAACAAGGCTATTCTACCGATTTGCATTCCGGGGATTCCGATTGATTCTACCTTGATGCTGGGCTGCTTTTGCCTGTCGACCACAGCCAGAATGTTCTTTGAACAATCCGGCTTACCGGTGATTGACTGCTTCAGTCCATTTGAGGCTTCCTCGCATTGGCTGGTAGTACGTGTTCGGGATGATTGGCACCGTTTAACCGGCATGACGGTGAAAGAGTTTATTGATAAGATTGCTGAAGTGTTCTGGACGCACCATATCGGGAAAACAACCGCAAAGATTATCGTGGTTGGCGAGGATATTCCGCCCGATGATATTGTGAAAGTTTCGTGGGCATTGGCCACACGGAATAACCCGGACCAGGGCGTCTTTTTCTATCCCCAGTATGATTCGGATGGAACTGGTTTGCAGATTTATCTAGATGTTGCGACTAAATTACGCGGACGCGGTGGACTGGTTGCCTATAGTTGCCTGCAAATTCAGCAGCAATTAAATCAGCCTCTGGAGCAAGTTCTAAGCTTTGAAACCAATTATCCGATTCCTCTGCAAAAGAAAATTACAGAAAAATGGTCTCAATGGGGATTTGATAAAAAATAACCCTAATTCATTTGGAGAAAACATCAGCATATGAAAAAATTGGCAATTTTGTTTGCATGTTTTGGGCTTCTAAACACTTTCAGCAGCATGGCCCAAACAGCCGCACCGGCCTTGAATCTGAATGATTGGAACTTTGTTTTAACACCCACGTTTGAGCAAGGGGACATTAAAAAAGGAGAAGCCTATAAAACAAACAATCTGTCGGTAGCCGGTCTCAATCACGCCCTCCAGTTTGCGCAATTGCTCAATAACTTGACGGCGGGGAAAACAAAGCAGATTCGTCAGGTATATGCTTTTAATGAAGAAACTGTCACAAATAGTATGGCTGCCGTTGAAAGCATTGAGCCATTTGCTCTGCTAAATAATTTAGGAGTCAAAACGCAATCCTTAAATCAGGGGAGTGCTTCCACTTATAACTCACCGGCCTATTTTGTTCAGAATATTCTCGCCAACCAGGCACGTGGCATTTATATTATGGCGATGCCGGACTCGGTGATGCAGGCGATTGTGAAAAACCTGACGGGGTCAACCATTTCCAAGCAAGATCCTAGCCATTATGTCGTCCTTTCGGGTCATACTGGCGCGTTCAGGGTAGATACTTACTCGGATCATATTCAGCCATCCGCTCAGTATCCGGCGATTTCACTCACACAACACAGCGCTTGTCCCCAGTCTCCCGTGACGATTAAGGTTAAAAAACCGGCCCACTTAAAAGCGTATGCGTCGCAGTCAGTTTATTTTGTTCGGCATGTTGAAGCGCACCCGAACGGGAATTTTGAAAATGGCAATTACGTTTGCCAAGGACAATGGCGCGCACTGGGAGCTAATGCCATTCTGTTGAAAATTATGAAGGATCGCAAACCGGACTACGTGTTCACCTCCGACCCCTCCAATATTATTGATGGCGGTGCCGCCTACTCGTATATTCGCCCTGCTTTGACAATAGCACCCTTTGCCATTCAGCATGATCTGCCGCTTACCCTTGCCCCTTTCCAATGGCAGGATGCTGAGGATCTCGCCGAAGCGCTCTTTAACAAAGAGTCTCCCTATTTTCAAGGCAGAAAAGCAGGCGCCTCAATTCTGGTGCCTTGGGAGCATGTTCATATTGAAGCAAGTGTCAAGTATTTGCTAGGGACACTCTATAAGGATTCCAAGGCCGCCTCTAATATACCGACTTGGAGCTTTCAGGACTACGACACTGTTTGGGAGCTAAGTACGGATAAAAACGGCGACCTGGAATTTAAAAACACTTGCGAAGGCGTTTCAACAGAGTCTTTGCCGACGACTTGCCCCGCCTTTTTCCCGGTAAAGTAGAGAGCGTTCGTAATACCATTTCCATTCAATAGGAACGGATCACCTCCACCCTAACCCTCCCCTATCCGGAGAAGTTGAATAAAACACTACCACCCTGAAAATGGAAATGGAATAAAAGAGAGTAAGCTTTGGTTTTAGCAAACAGGAATTTTATCCGACATGAGAAGCAAAGACAATTTAGATGCTTATGCCGTGGTGATGAAGTTGAGCGTGAGTAATTTACAGAATTCCGTTAAATGGTACGAGGAGAACCTGGGCTTTGTGCCTGAGCCCCGTTTCAATACACCAACCTGGGCACAACTCCATGTTCCAGGCGTGGATCAGTTTTCAATTGGGCTGGAAGAGGTGGCTAATCCAGTAAATAGTGGGGGTGAGTCGACCTCGTTTGCTGTTCGGGATATTGAAAAAACGCGGGAAGAACTGATTAAGAAAGGCATTGAGATACAACCCGTAATAGGCCCCATTCATGGGGACAAATTGGCGTTCTTCAACGATCCCGATGGGAATGTTCTCAGCTTACGCCAGCCTATTCATCAGGGCAAACACCTGAGAAATTGCTGACAATTTAAGGAGCTACAGCAAGGCTGTGTCTAGGCTATAGGGGACGCAGCCTTGCAAAATAGATTCCTAAATTAATTTTCCGATTTGGAAGATCCGCGTTGTGAATATAAAGTCGAGCATAATTTACTGGATATCTTGGTGATAACGATTTGTGCGGTCATGGCATGCGCTGAAGGCTGGGAAAATAGCGCTATCTAAGCCAGAAGTTGAAGTGGTACCAATTATTCAGACAAAACTTACATCTTTGAACGTTCTGGAGTCAGAGAGGATTATACACACAGCAAGATTACAGACTTCACCTCTTTTCCTGGTTTTAATTAATTCCACAAATTTTCACCGTTGTAGATACTGGCCAGAATACGGTATCTTAATGACTGGGTTCCTTTTTTAGATCCACTTGAGGTAGAGGTTGGGAGATTTTAGCATAAAGGAGACTGACCATTTTATTTCTTTTTCCCTAGAAGCTAAATTCAGCAGAAATCGGGCTGTGTCAAGGAAATAGCGGTAGGGTGAAGTTGATTGCGAGTAAGCAAGTTTCCTTGATACAGCTCGATTTTCGCGTATACTGTTCGGTGGGAAAAGGATTAAGCGGTGTTTGCTAAAGCCCAGCGTTGAGCAAATTTAGATGGAGTCAGTAGCTTGAGCGCCCGGTGTGGTCGAAACGTATTATATTCATTCCGCCACATTTCAATCAGCACTTTGGCTTCTCGAAGGGTTCTGAACCAGGTGGCATTGAGGCATTCGGTTCTTAATTTACCGTTAAACGATTCACACTTGCACCCATTCGGGTACCCACATCCGTAACACTCATTTCATTCGTAAACGGCTGTAGACCATTTTGCCAAGGAGAACTAGGCTCAATGAAAATAGAATCAATGCCTTTGTCTTTCAGCCATTTTTGTAGGGATTTCTCAATGAATTCTGAGCCGTTGTCACTTCTGAGATAGCAAGGATAGCCTCGCTCTTTGGCCACTTGAGCGAGCGTCTCCTGAACATCTTTGGCTTTCAGAGAACGTTCCACCCGAATAGTCAGGCATTCCCGGGTAAACTCGTCGACTACAGTCAGCATGCGCAAGCGTCCCCCATGACCCAGGCGGTCCGCTACGAAATCCAGACTCCAGACATGGTTGGGGGCCAATGCCTGGCACGGGTATTGTTCAACACAGGGGCCACGTCGCCGCTGTTTTGGCTTACGCTGAGGTACTTGTAAGTGGTTCAATTTCCACAGACGCTTGACGCGCTTCAAACTCACGTCCCAGTGTTCACGCTTCAATAAGGCCCAGATCCGTCGATACCCGTAGTGAATATGTTCAAAAGCCAGCTCTTTCATACGGGCTACCAACGCCTCGTTGGGATTCCTGGCCACGTATTTGTCCACACTGCGGGAGATACCTGCCAAATGACTGCAAATGGCAATGAAAAACCGTACCACTTCGGCGGCCAAAAAGTGTACCATTTTCAAACTTAAACCTCGTCGTCGACAGTCATACGAAAACCGGCTGTAGGAAGGCTGTTTGAAAGTCGCAGGCTTGGCCAGAGACTTTTGAATAGGCTTTCTACAGTCAACCTTTTCCCAAGAAAAAACGCCCCCGGAGGCCGAGGGCGTTTGCATTTCTTTAAACTCAGGCGGCGGCTTCTTTTTTGCGCAAGCCTTCCTTAAATCGGTAGCTGTCGCCGTTCATTTCCAGGAGATGGCAATAATGGGCCAGGCGGTCCACCAGGGCAACCGTCATGGCCGGGTCGCCGAAAATGTCGCCCCACTGCTCAAAAGGCAGATTGGTGGTAATCATCGTGGATTTCTTTTCGTGCCGCTTGGACAAGAGCGAAAACAGGAGCTTCAGTCCATTTTCAGCCAACGTCAGATACCCCAGTTCATCCACAATCAGCAAATCCACCTGACTCAATCGGTGTTCCACCCGGCTCAGACGATATTGCGACTGGGCCTCTGTCAGCAAGTTGACCAGCTCGGCAGCAGTATGAAAAAGCACCTTTTTCCCTTGGGCACAGGCTTCCATACCCAATGCCGTGGCGATGTGTGTTTTGCCAGTGCCTGAATTTCCTAGAAGGACAATGTTTTCCGCTTTCTCCAGATATTCCCCCTGCGCCAGCCTCAAGACCTGTGGTTTGTTGAGCGCCGGGAGACTGGCGAAGTCAAATTGGCTGAGCGTTTTCGCTGTGGGAAAGTGGGCCTGGCGAATGCGGTTGGTCCGGGTGTTTTCCTCCCGACTCCGCACTTCTTCTTCCAGCAGCGTGAGCAGATATTGCTCATGGGTCTTGTTATGCTGGGCGGCTTCAGCCGCCAGCTTGTGGTAATGTTTGAGCATGTTGGGCAGCCGCAGTTTTTTCAGATGCGTTTCCAGAATCAGGGCTTGGCTCATATGAAGTTCTCCTTAATTGACGGTACTTGCTCAGATCCGGCGGATGAACGGTGGCTTTTGGGAAGGGAACGCTTCCCGTTTGGCGCACCTTTTCGGGTAACGGCTCCTTATCCGTTGCCCGCAAGTGCTGGAGGCCGCCGGGTTTTCGCTCCAGCACCTTGCGGTAATGCTCAAACCGAATGGATTCGCCGTATTTCCCCAGTAAGCGGGGGTGACTGGCAATCACCGTTTCCTGATCCGTGATTTCCACCCGGTCTACGAAGGCTTTTAGCCACAGAATTCGGTAAGCGTACTCGGATGGAACCGAATAGCGGTTGGTTTCAAACTGAACCAAAGAAGTTTTATCCACCTTCACCGTCACAATCCGGCAGCACTCCGGTGGCCGTACCGGGAGCGGCAACAGTAAGGGCTGTTCGGCTTCCAGACGCTCTCCCACGCTCTGGGTTTGTCTGGCTTGAACTCGCTGGCGGTAAGCCAGGCAGCGCTGCCGTAACAGGGCGTTCAACTCCTGCAAACTGGCCACCCGAGGCACCGGTGTGAACAGGTTCCGTTCCACAAATTTGACCATATTCTCAATCCGGCCTTTCTCGTTGCCTTTGGCAGGCTGACAAAACCGGCTGTCAAACAGATAGGCGCTTCGAAAGGCCACAAAGCGCTCGTTCTCTTGCCGGTTCTTACCTTGCAATACCTTTTGCACTGCGGCTTTTAGGTTATCGTAGGTCACCGTGTGAGGAACGCCGCCAAAGGACTCGAAGGAATGGGCATGCCCCTGAAAAAACGCTTCCTGCGTGGCTCGCAAAAAGCCTTCAAAATACAGGTCTCCTGAGTGGTTCAACACCATGCCGAATACCTGGACCAGAGACATCTCTCCGGCAATCTCTGCCCGCATGTCTTCGATCCAGTCCATTTGGCCCATCTCTCCCGGCTCAAAACCCAGGGGCAGGTAGGATTCCTTCGGTTTCTGGCGAAGTTCAGCCACCACTTCCCGAATCCGTCGTTCAGACCCAGCAAAGCCGTACTCCTCACACAGCCGCTCCCAAATCCGGTGCGCCGTATGCCGCTGCTTCGGGGGCGCAGACCGGTCAGCCTCCAGCCAGGCTTCAATAATGCCCAGATAACGGCCAACCACCGGCTTGTCCTTGCTCCGGCTTAAATGGTAACGCGGTGGCTCGCCCGCTTCATATTTCAACAGCCGGGTCACCGTATCCCGGTGGATTCCAAGCTCTCTGGCAATCTGCCTTTTACTCTTTCCATCCCGTAAATATGCCTTGCGCACTATTTCTTGCATACACGCGTCTTTCAACAACCATTCCTCCCGGGATTTCTGCTGCTTTAACAGAAAAAAAACCGGGTTCCGGGATGGTACACTTTTACGCCGCCGTTTTACTCAAAAACGGTACGTTTTTATAATGCCGTTTCCACCAGGCAACTGTTCGGACGATTACGACGAAGCAAAGCCTGACGACCAAGCTTTGTGACGGTGGCTGAACACCGAGGCTTTCAACGGTCGGTCAGGCTTCCTTTTTTATTCTGCAACATACAAGGCTTTCAAAAAGAGCAGCTGGGCCGGGAAACCAAAAAGCTGACCGCCATCCTGCAAGCCCTGCGAAATTGCCACAAGAGCCTGGGGACCATCAACGGCGGGGAGGAAAAGACCTTGGCCATTCATGCCATTGCCTATGCCTTTGAACAAGTGGATTTGCTTCGCCAACTGAAAGGCAAAAACGCCGCTAGAGGCTTACCAGCCACTAAAACCCTGGATGTCCTAACATTCCCGGACTCAATTGACGTGGAATCGGAAATATTCAACCCCAAAACCTTGATTGAAGCGCATCAACCCTCTGTCTTATCCGGCGTCATGGATGAACTACAATGAAAACACTGCTACTGGGCCTATTACTGTTCGGGCAGCTGACACTCTCAGCCGGTTCTGCCCATGCAGTCCAAGTCTGTCAGGTTCACGGGGGATACATTGACCACTTGCCAAGGCAATAAGATCCGATTGGCGGGCATCGATGCCCCAGAAATCAAGCAACGGTATGGTTCCCAAGCTAGAAATACCTTGAATAACTTGGTCATAGGCCAGAATATCGCCCTTCAGTGCGAGGGCAAGAGTTATGACCGCAAGGTCTGCACAGTATTCCTGGGCACCCGAAATATCAATCAAGTCATGGTACAGCAAGGATTTGCCTATGATTACCAGCAATATTCTCATGGAGCCTATCTGCCTGCCCAGCAGTATGCACAAGCCCACCATCTCGGCGTCTGGCAACAAGAAAATGGCGGCCAACGCCCTTGGGACTATCGCCGCCACCTCAGTAAAAAGCGGAACAATCGCACCTTTAAATTTTAAAGAGGAGGAAAAGCCACCATGGATATTCCGTTTTGGGATACTAAAAATCCCAATAACCTGGTGCCTTTTAAGAAAAATCGTCGCTTTGGAAAAAACCGTTCCCCTTTGCTCTCTCGGCAAGAACAACGAGAACTCTTACGGGAACAGCCTGGGGAAAAAACGCCCACCCGCTGGCCAGAATTTCTCCTCGATCCAGTAATCCATCTAGCAACAGTCTGCATTTGGGGCGTTTTAGGACTCGCCTTTATCGTACAGAGCACATTACGGATTGCCTATTCCATTGTCTTACTGGTTGCTTTTGGCTTATTCGGCGTGGGATGCCTGTTTGCCTTGTTGGCTGCTGGAAAAGTACCGAAAGGATATTGGGATTCACTGTGGCATGGGGAAGGTGTTCTGCTCATTATCGTTGCAGTAGGCTTTCTGCTGGATATCGCCCTACGCACATTGCCAGACTTGTTCAGACATCAGCTGGTCAAGAAAAAATCCTTGTACTGCGCAAAAAGCAGGTCTGACTCAAGTTATTCAGGACAACCTGGCCAATGCTGCGCCGACGCGCCCATGAGTCCAAGCAGAATGAATCGGTTTTTTGCCAAGCCGTTTTTTTGAAAATGGGTCGGCTTCTGCCTTACAATAACCGGATCAGGGGTATGCAGCAAGGCAGACTGGCCAACCAGCCCTCATCATGACCAGGAGCTTTTTGAGCTGCTAATCGTCATTGAGTACCAGAACCGTGGATGATAGAGAATGGAATCCGTCAAACCAATACCACAGCTAGAACTCCTGGAAGGGCCGGTTGAACGGGTCACCTATCATAATGCTGAAAACGGCTTTTGCGTGCTAAAAGTGTTGGTAGCCGGACAAAAAGACCTGATTACGGTAGTGGGCTATAATGCCCATGCCACCGCCGGGGAGCATATCGAAGCCCAAGGCCAGTGGTTCAACGATCACCAGCATGGCCTACAATTCAAAGCCCAAACCCTCCGCACCATTCCACCCACCACGTTAGAAGGCATGGAGAAATATCTGGGTTCAGGACTCATTAAAGGCATTGGCCCCCATTATGCCAGCAAACTGATTAAAGCCTTTGGGGCGACTGTTTTTGAGATTATTGAACAAGAACCCCAACGCTTACTGTCGGTTGAGGGGATTGGCCAGGTGCGATACCGCAAGATCGTACAAGGCTGGCAGGAACAACGTGTAGTCCGCCAAATCATGGTCTTTCTGCAATCCCATGGCATTGGCACCATGCGGGCCGTTCGGATTTACAAGACCTACGGGGAGCAATCGGTTGAAATTGTTCAGGCCAATCCCTACCGATTGGCCCATGACATTCGCGGCATTGGCTTTAAAACCGCCGATCAACTGGCCCAAAAGCTGGGCATTGATCGCCATTCCCTGATTCGGGCTCAAGCCGGGATCAACCATGTCTTGCTGACACTCTCGGAAGAGGGGCATTGCGCCTTTCCACTTGCCTTATTGTTGGAAGAGGCGGTGAAACTGCTGGAAATCCCGCCAGACATTATCCAAACTGCGATTCAACAGGAGATTCAAGAAGGCCGCTTGGTTCAGGACACTCTGGAGGAAGAGATGTGGATTTATCTGCGGCATTTATACCGGGCTGAAATCGAGCTAGCAGAGCAACTCCAGAGACTCCAGGCCGGAAAACACCCGTTGCCCGCTATTCAAATTGAAAAAGCTATCGACTGGGTGGAAACCCAAACGGGGCTGATGCTTGCGGAATCCCAAAAAGCAGCGGTGACTCTGGCCACCCAAGCCAAAGTCCTGGTCATTACCGGTGGCCCTGGCGTGGGAAAAACCACCCTGGTCAATAGCATTCTCAAAATCTTTACCGCCAAAAAATTAACCTGTCTGCTTACAGCTCCCACTGGACGGGCAGCGAAACGGCTTTCTGAAAGCACCGGATTGGAAGCTAAAACCGTTCACCGGCTATTGGCCTTTGATCCGACCTCCGCGCAGTTTACCCATAACCGGGAAAAGCCGCTCTCTTGTGATGTCCTGGTTCTGGATGAAAGCTCCATGATGGATGTGGTCCTGATGAACAAATTGCTGCAAGCCGTTCCCACCGAAGCGGCGGTGTTGATTGTGGGCGACGTGGATCAATTGCCCAGTGTGGGACCGGGGAATGTACTGTCTGATCTCATTGCCTCTCAAGCCGTCCCAGTCGTAAGGCTCACTGAAATCTTTCGCCAGGCCGCTCAAAGCCAGATTATTACTTCCGCTCACCGGATTAATGAAGGAAAAATGCCGCCGCTCAAAGCCCCTACCGAGGAGCTGAGTGATTTTTATTTTATTGAAGCCCAGGAACCTGAGCAGGTTCAAACTTTGCTCATTAAACTGGTCAAAGAACGCATTCCCCAGCGGTTTGGTTATAAGCCCATTGCCGATATTCAGGTGTTGGCTCCCATGAACCGCTCTGGCTTGGGAGCGCGGTCCCTGAATCTGGAACTGCAAAAAGCCCTGAATCCCAACCCGCTTCTCACCGTTGAACGGTTTGGCACCCGCTTCTGCGTGGGGGATAAGGTCATGCAGATTGAGAATAACTATGAAAAAGAGGTGTTTAACGGGGATTTAGGCTTAATTCAAAATATTAATGAACTGGAAAAAGAAGTCACCATTGACTTTGATGGTCGCCTGATTGCCTATGACTGGGATGAGCTGGATGAAGTGGTGCTGGCCTATGCCTGCACGATTCATAAAAGCCAGGGCTCTGAATATCCGGTGGTGGTCGTTGTCTTGCATACCCAGCATTTCCAGATGCTGCGGCGGAATCTGCTCTATACCGGGGTGACCCGTGGGAAAAAGCTGGTCATTCTACTAGGCAGCAAAAAGGCACTGTGGATTGCCTTGAAGCACTCGGAAGCAGGCAAACGCTATTCCCGCCTGGAATCCCGGCTTCGATTGAAAATCAGCTGAATTTTCCTCCCCATGGGCAATTTTGCGCCTGTTTCTGTTTTAATTGCTGGAACTATAAAAGGTGATGAATATTTGAGGAAGCCCGCTGGAATCTAATTCAGGGGCTCTTTTTTTGCCTCGTGAGGGCATGTTCATGCTATGGTGAGTGCGTTCATTGTGTTTATCACCGGAAATCACCATATGCCCATTTCTTTCACCTCGTTGGACGAGTTAAAAGCCTTTTGTCACAGCTTTTCCCTGCATGAACCGCAAAAGCGGTCTGTCAATAAGGCTCTCAGGCCAAATCCAGAGCCTGATCGGCGTTCTCAGAAGCCCAATACCACCTTGCACCGAGGGGAACTGGCCAGTCAGATTAAAACGCTGGTTGAGCAGTTTCTGGAGCAGTCTGAACCGTTTTGCGCGCAAACCATTTACCAGTGCCTTCAGCAACAATGGCCACAAGCCGCTGAAGCCTCTGTGCGGGCTTCTTTTTCCCTCATCATGAAAAAACATTATGCCCATCTAAACACCGAATTGCGTCCAGGGGCTGGCCCCAGGGCCACTCGGTATTACTTGCCAACCACCCAAAACTAAAAACAAAAAGCCTCCAGCGATAGAGGCTTGCGTGGGAGTAGGTGCCTTCGCCTGCACTAGGCAGGTTTTTTAGGGAATGTTAGAGTGGGAGTATGGTATTTTTTTCCAGTGTAGCGAAAAAAATGGGGCCAAGGCTCAATTGTAACAATCTGTTCACGGTTCCCTTTTCTGGCTTGCCCGATGAATCCCCGGTTAACCCGCTTCCCTTCTCATAAAAACAGCCTCTGGCGTGAAGAGGCTGTGAAAAAGTCCATATTGGAAAAACTTCTTTTATCCTGAACGATGAACATCGGTACCCCATCCTGCAAGCAACCCATTTCAGAAAAAAAGCCCCGGTCAGGGGCTATGGGGGAAATTTCCTCTGAAATGCTTGACTAAAACGAGATAACATCCACCATCCCCTCGCTTTTAAACACCGCATAATAAATCGTGGATGTCCCGTTTTGGCGGTACGTGCCAATATGTTCCAGCTGGGTATCCAGATACTCCTTTAAAAACAGGGGGATCAAGGGAATCCGGTTTTTATTCAGAGGCTTTTTCAGCGGGTGCTGGTAGACCTTGATCCATTTTTGCCGGGCCTGATACGCATATTCTGTGGCATCCGCCGCATTTTTAAAGACCTGTGTGCCCACCAGATAAATCCGGCTGGCCATATCCGTACCAATCTTGCTCCGGGTCATGGACTTATCCAAATTGAGGGGATGACGGGTGTCTATTATCGGACAACCGCCGGGTTCCGCCAAGGGGAAATGGCCGGTTTCCATTCATCTGGATTGACATTCAGGCATCTTCATTGAATAGTTCGGTGTAGGAGTCCACTCAGGTTTACCCGGAGGCCCAGAAGATGCGCGAGTATATTCGCCCTGGCTTTGCGCAAGAGCAACAGGAGCGGGAATTACAGAAACTGAATGCCATTTTACAAGCCCTGCGCAATTCCCACAAAGCATTGAGTACCATCCATGGCGGAGAAGAACGGGACTTTGCCCGACAATCCATTGCGGATGCCTTTGAACAAGTCACAGCACTGAAGCTCCAGAAAGAGAAAAACCTTTCCAATAGTCTGCCCGCTTATCCCACCGTGGATGTCTCTGTTGAAGCCGACTTAGGCTGGGACACGGCAGAAGCCCTCCTCCTGGATTAACCCGCCATGCTCAAGGCCAAACGCAAAACCTATGGAAATACGCCTTGGGGAAGAGCTTGGGTCGAAGCACTGGAGCGAATTGATTCCAACCGACTGGCTCGCGGCAAAAGCTATGCCAATACCGGGCGAGTGCTCAGTGTCTCGGTCAGTGGCCATCAGATTGCCGCCCGGGTCAAAGGCTCCTTTTATGACTCGTATGACATTAAAATTGCCCTCACCCCGTTTTCAAAAAAAGACACCCTGATTCTACGGGATGTAATTACCCAACAACCCTCTTTAAGCATTGAACTAGGCCTGGGAACCTTGCCAGAAGGGTTATTATCCTTGCTGCAAGCCAAAGGCATCCCCCTGTTACCCACACGCTGGAAAGATTTACAAGCCCGCTGCTCCTGCCCGGACAGCAGCAATCCCTGCAAGCATCTGGCCGCCGTCTATTACATTCTAGCCAACGAAATTGACCGGGATCCCTTCCTGCTCTTTAACCTCAAAGGTTTGCCCACGGCAGAACTTATCGGAAATGCAGAGGCAGGAGAAACCAGTCCCGCCATTACGCGACCCCACCCTGCCTTAAGCGCCTGTGCGTCTCCTGAAACGCTGAACACGATCCCTTCGTCCCCCAACCCTGAGTCTTTCAGTTTCCGCTTTCCTCGCCATGACATCCGCCCGGTATTAGCCCTCCTGCCAGATAATCCGCCTTTTTACACCGAAGGCAACTTCAAGGACTTTCTGGAAAACCTGTATCACCAGGTTCCCACAGAAGCCGAACGCCTCTTTTCAGATCTGGATGAAACCCCAATCCTGGCGGAGCGACTGTTTCAGCTGGAATGGATTCAAGATGAGTACAGTCCCCGTCATCTGTGCCGTCTCAAAATCGCTATCAATGAATCCCAACTAGACATAGAAACAGCCCAGCTTCAGGCCGCCTTCCAACCGTCAGAACCGGTTGCCTTGGAAATGACGCGTCTGTGGAGCTTGGGAACACCAGACACCCGCTTTAAACCGGCCAGTTATAAAGCGCTGGCACTGACGCCTTTGGGACCCGGGCTGGATTATTTTTTGAGGGCGTCTTTAACGATTGATTCACATCAGGCCAGTGACAGCTTTCTCTTCCTGAATCTGGTAGCATCCTGTGCCCTGGCCCTGGTGCAGGCCAATTTATTTGTCCCCGATTGCCTGTATGAAAACACGGAAGCCTTTCGGATCCGGTATGTTCCCCTAATAGGGCAGCCTGTGGTGAAAGCGGTCATCACCCAATTGGAGGCGGTCATGCCCCGTGAGATCGCCCATTACAAAATGAAGTTTCTCGCACCCGCTGGGTTGTCTGAGTTATTGAGCCTGTTTATCACCCATATCATTCATACCATCCTGGCTCAACCAGTCAGGTCCAGTGAAAACCGGATAGTGACTTTGTTTTGCGAAGATACCCTGTTTCGTCCCAGTCGCTTTACCGAGCGTCGCATTGGCGGCAGTATTGCCAACTGGCTGGAAAAATTGCACTTGGGCAAACGGGATATTGCCCCGGTGATTCGCATTGAAACCGCCCCGCGCGAATCTTTTAAGGTGTTTGTGGATGTCCTGAACCGAAAAAGCGCCCTGGATCCCATCGTCCCGTTTGCCCGCCTCTTTGAAACAACGGACGCCAAACGAAAGAAACCAGCGTCATCCAGTCTCTTTAATCAGCCTCTCTTAACGGTTCAGCAAGACGTCTCCCGACAGTTGATTATGGCAGGCGGCTATCTGCCGGAACTCAAAGTCATTGTGGATCAACAGGGGACAACCGCTCCGGTGGTCAGCCTGGAACGCATGTCTGCATTACTCCTGAACACCGCCCCAGTCCTGGATGTGCTGGGCATCCAGCTGATCTTACCCAAAGCCTTGAAAAAACTGGTATCCCCTAACTTGCAAATGAAAGCCAAATTGCGCAAATCCAATGAAACTGGGGCCAGTTACCTGAATCTGGATGAGATGCTCGCTTTCTCTTACGAAATCGCGCTGGGAGACGAGCGGATCTCGGCTCAGGAGTTTCGAAAATTGGTCAAACAAACCGGTGGCCTAGTCAAATTCAAGGACCAGTATGTGCTCTTGAGTCCGGAGGAAGTGCAAACCATTTTACGCAAGCTCAAAGAGCCCCTGCCGGATTTGGCCTCTCCCATGCAGGCATTGTATGCCGCCATGACGGGAGAAGTGCGTGGCTTACCCTTTCAAGCGGATACGGCCTTGCAGCGGGTTCTGGATGACCTGACCCGCGTGGAAGAGGTCTGCGTGCCAGGCAATCTTCAGGCCACCCTGCGGCCTTACCAGGAGCGGGGCTTTCGCTGGTTGTGGACCAACAGTCAAAAGGGTTTTGGCTCTTGTATCGCCGATGATATGGGCCTGGGCAAAACCATTCAGATTATTACCCTGTTCTTGCATGCCAAAAGCCAGGGGAAACAGCAGGTTCCCTCTCTGGTGGTGTGTCCTACCACCCTCATTGGCAATTGGGAAAAGGAATGCGCTCGCTTTGCCCCCTCCCTGAAGGTGAGTATCTATCATGGGCATGAGCGGCGACTGGATCTCAAGCAGGCAGATGTGGTGATTACCAGCTTTGGCGTCTTTCGCCGCGATCTGGCCAAATTTGCCAGCAAAGCCTGGGCCTTTTTGGTAGTGGATGAGGCGCAAAATATTAAAAACTCGGAAACCGCCCAAACCAAAGCCATTAAATCCTTAAAGGCCCAGCATGTGATTGCTATGACCGGCACCCCGGTGGAAAACCGACTGACCGAATTATGGAACCTGTTTGATTTTATCAACCCCGGTTATTTGGGCACGTTGAGCCAGTTTAAAACCGAACTGGCCAATCCCATTGAAAAGACCCGGGATACCCAAAGCATTGAAAAACTCAAGCGGGCCACCGCCCCATTTCTCTTGCGGCGTTTGAAAACGGATAAAAGTATTATTGCCGATCTGCCGGATAAGCTAACCATGGATGAATACTGTTATCTAACCCAAGCACAAGCGGCCATTTACCAGAATGTGGTGGATCGGATCCTGAACGAGATTCAAAGTAGCGAGGGCATTGAGCGCAAGGGCTTGATCTTCAAGCTCATGACAACCCTAAAACAAATTTGCAATCATCCCACCCACTTTGCCAATCAGGGCAATGCTTCCTCGGAGTTATCTGGCAAGGCCGCCAAAACCATGGCCACCTTAAAGAGTCTGCTGGAGAGAGGGGAAAAAGCGCTCATCTTTACCCAATACCGAGAAATGGGGGAGCTTTTGGTTCGGATGATTCAAGACGAACTGAAGACCTCAGCCTTGTTTTTCCATGGTGGCCTGCCCAGAGCCAAGCGGGATGAGATGGTTCGTCTGTTTCAAGAAGATCGCCAATCTCGCCTCATGATCCTCTCCTTAAAAGCCGGAGGAACGGGCTTGAACCTGACCGCCGCCTCCAATGTGATTCATTATGATCTGTGGTGGAACCCGGCGGTGGAAAACCAGGCCACGGATCGAGCCTACCGGATTGGCCAAAACCGGAATGTGCTGGTGCACCGGATGATTACCCTGGGCACTTTTGAAGAGAAAATCGATGAAATGATTAAAGCCAAACAAGAACTCGCTAATCTCACGGTGGCAACTGGGGAAAACTGGATTACCGAATTGTCCAACCAGCAACTACAAGAGATTTTCAGTCTGTCGGCGACAGTTCGCCATTAGGGTACTCACTACCGCTATCCCCATCTGAATTTTCAAGGGAGGCATCCAATTCGGCGGTGGGTTCATCTGACACAGTTCGCTGATCCTGAATTTGGATGGTGGCTCCGCCCGGGCAACGGTAAATCACATCGACAAACCAGAGCAGCTCAAAGGACTCATCCGCCTGTAAGAAACGGCCATTAAACCGCTCCTGAACCTCTTGCCAGGATGAGGTTTGCAGATAATCCTCAATCTTCTTGTCCCGTTTGAGTTTGGCTTTATACATGCACGCTTTCCCAGAGAGCCAGGAGCCTGTCATACCCAGACAGGCTCCTGGAATTCATTTTACTTCTTGCCCATGGCTTCCTTGAATCGTTTGCCCGGTGTAAAGGCAGGCACCGTTTTCGCGGCAATTTGCAATTCTTTGCCCGTCTGGGGATTTCGGCCTGTCCGGGCAGCCCGCTTGCGGGGTTCAAACGTACCAAACCCAATTAAAGTCACTTTCTTGCCTTTGGAGACTGTCTTTTCAATGGTGTCCACTAAGGAAACCAGTGTTTCATCTACTTGTTTCTGGGAAATTTTGGCCTTTTTAGCCACTTCCTGGATTAACTCTTCTTTGTTCATCTCGACTGCTCCTCCATAGATGGGTCATGGATCCTTCGCGCTCTGTATTCACAGAGGCTTCCCCATTATACACGGCTGGGCATCCGCCAGACATCAGGATTATCTCAAAGAACCCCGACCAGTATCCGGCCGTTGCCCACGATCGGGTTTCTGGGTTTTCTCCAGGGCCTTTTGGGGAGTTTGCTCTTTCTGCTGTTCCTCCGCCGCTATTTGCCGAGCCATCATCAAACGCTCGCGGGTTTTCTCCAAGTCCAGATCGGCAAACCGTAGCGCCAACCCCTGGCTCACCGCCATCTCGGCTACTTTGACTTTAAAAGCCGTGTTGCCTTCCACTATCAGGGCTTGGCCCGGAAAGCGCTCCTGGGCTAATGTCAAAGCCAGTAACGCCGAAGCTTCCGTCACGGCCGGAACATGGACCGCATCCGCCACATCCTCCACCTGGCCCCCATCCTTCAATCGGTAGCAGACATCCCCATTTTTGCGGGTCATTGGTTTTAAATGAGACCACAGAATATGCTGGGCCGCCTCCCGATTCTCTGCCGTCAGCAAGGCTTGCGCCAAGCGTTTTTGGGTTTGCTGACGGCTACGCAGCACACCCAAGGCATCCCGATTCCCCTGTTCCGCATGTTGAACCAGCCATTGTTCCCAGGAGGGGAGACTGTATTGCACATGAATCTGCTGCCGCTGCTCTTGCACAAACGCTTTCCGCTTGGCAAATTCAGCTTTCATCTCCGTTGATAGCGCTTGATACAGCTTCCGTTTGGATGAAGCGCTCAAATAGCCATTCGCTTTGACAGAAGCCCGGCGCTCCCGGTACCAGTCCTTGAGTTTCAAGCGGTCGTGATCATAGTCCGCTCTCAATCCATGCAAGGCCTGCGCCTTGGCTTGAAACTGGCGGTCTTTCTCGTGCTGGTATTGCACCCATAACGAGTTGGCTCCCGGATGCCGTTGTCGTGGCCCTCGTTGATAAAACTGCTCTGGTTTGGATACATTCCCCATTTTTTCATATTGCGCGTGCTGGTGAGCCTCCTGCTGGGGTGGCTGGTATTCCCCAAATCGATCCGTTAAAGACTTAAACGAGAAACCCCGATCCACGGAACTGGCTTTGACGCCTAGGCTGCCATCTGCGGTCGCAATGACCAGACCAGACCCGCGCGGTTTAATCACCAAATCATGCTCGGCCAGCACCGCATGGAGATCGGCCCAACTGTTGCCCTGCGCTTTGACTTGCTGGAGGGCTTCCCCTAAATTTTCCCGAATCCAGCTGAGCAACGATTGCTCCCCGCGATGGGCTTCCAGATCCCCAGCCCGTCCTTGGCGCTTCCCATGGCCAATCCGGTTATCCACCGCCAGACCATATTTTTGCTCCATCTGCTGACACAAATCATTCAAAATGTAAAAATCCCGGTACGGCTCCTGTACCTTCAGGGTCTGGGGATGCACCTTATTAATCGCCACATGCAAATGAATATTATCCGTGTCCTGGTGCACCGCGCTAATCCGCTGGTGCTCCCCATAACCCAAAGATTGGCAGAAAGCGTCTTCGATACCTTCCAGCTGTTCCTGGCTGGGACGCTCCCCTTCCCGAAAGGAGATCACCAGATGATAGGTTTTATCCGCTTTACTGCGGGTGTTTTGGGCTTGGGTGGCTTCGATTTCGGCAATGGCCAGTACCGGCAATTCCGCCTCACAATTAGACAGACGGGACCAAAGCACTTTTTCGCCCGCGCCCTTCAGATCCACCACATACTCGGCAGTGCGAGTCCATAAAATGGCGGCATCCGAGTTTTTGGCTTCCAAGACATAATGTCCCAGTCGCTGAAAACTGGAGGTCTTCCCAACCCGATCAATCCGTTTGGCAATCATCGCCGATTTTTCTCTTTCATCACCAAACGGGCCATTTGCTGTTGCAAACTTTCAATTTGCTGCAAGACCGAACGCACGTCACTGGCGCTCGCCCCTTCCCCCTTGCGTTCAGATAACCAGAGTTTTAAAAGTCCACCCAGACGGCCTTGATCTGCATGCAATCTTACCAGTTCCCGGATGGCCTCTTGATCAAACTGCCCCTTGGGTTCATAACCCAGGCCCAGATTGCGTAAATATTCCGACCGCGACAACTTTAACGCCTGGCAGCGGGCAGTGATTTCAGCCAGTTCTGCCTGATCCGTCCAGACATCAATCCGGTTCCCTCGCGGACGGTTCCCTTGTGCTTTGCCCATCAATCACACCTCCCCTTTCCTTGGTGTTAAATGGCCTCGCAGAGCAGGATTCCCGTCGAGGCACACAGTGCTGAGTAAGGTGCTGGATTGGACACGGACGCGCTTTAGCGTGTACGGGTACAATCCCTATCCTGCCTTCATTATTTTGCGGAATCATTCCATAAATTGCAATTGGCTCAGCGGGGATTCTTTCTGGGCAAATGGATTTGCATTTGGTTGAATCTGGCTGAATGTTTTGCAAGGGTGCGAATGGAGTCCATTGAAATTGGTTGAAAGTTTTTGCAATTGAGAGCAAGGGGTATTGGATGTGATTGCATGTGACTGAATATAATTGAAAAATAGTAGCTTTTCTTCAGCGCATCTTTATGATAGAATTTGCTAGTCATAGAGAGAAACTGAGTTTTATTGATTTCCATTGAAAGTTTTTGCATTTCATTGAGGCAATCATGGATCAAACACCAGAACAGAAACCAGGTGTAGAACGCGCCGCTTGGGGAGATGGACGCATTGCTTACGCGGCCCATGCCAACCGTATTCAACAATTGATGACCCAGGGATGGCCCCTGAAAAAAATCTACCGGGAACTGGAAGACCAGTTAACCGGCCTGTCTTATCAGCAATTCACCTATCATGTGCGCAAACAAACCCCAAAAACGGCAGCATCGCCCATTCCAGCAGTGGATACCCGGGACATTTCACAACCTGAAACCATAGAAAGAGGGACGGATGAGCAAAAACAAGAACCCAGCCGAGCCACCGGAAAACGATTTATCCCTGGCCCCAGAATCCCAGACCCAAGTCAGCTATACTAAGCAAGAAAAAGAGGGTTCCATGAAAAAAGTGCACTTTATCCTGCAAGGCAAAGGCGGCATTGGCAAAAGCTTTGTCTCCGCCCTGATTGCTCAATACATTCAGCAAGAAGATCCGGATGTGCTCTGCCTGGATACCGATCCGGTCAATGCCACCTTCTCCAGTTTTCCAGCCCTCAAAGTCCGCTCTGTGGCGCTTATGGAAACCAACAACCTAATCGATGAACGCCGTTTTGATGACATGATGGAAGAAATCTTTGACACCACCTCCAATGTGGTGGTCGATAACGGGGCCGCTTCCTTTACACCATTGTCTAGCTATTTGTTGGACAATGAAGCCTTTAGCGCCATTCAGGAAGCAGGGAAAGAAGTGGTGATTCATTCGGTGATCGCGGGTGGCTTGGCCCAAGATAATACCGTCAGTGACTTTGTAAATCTCACCTCGCAACTGCCGGAAGGCGTCCAGGTGGTGGTGTGGTTGAATGAACATTTTGGCCCCATTGAAGCCAACGGCAAGACCTTTGAAGAGATGAAAGCCTATCTGGACAATAAAGACCGGGTCTCAGCCATTATCCGCTTGCCCAAGCGCACAGAAAACACCTATGGAAATGATTTGGCCGCCATGCTCAAAAAGCGCTTCACCTTCCAGGAAGCCCTGGGTAGTGATGTTTTTCGGGTCATGTCCAAGCAACGCTTGAAGATCATTCAACGCAGCATCTATGAACAACTGGAGCTCGCCATCTGATGAGGATTGAGATGGAAAACCGCTCCACACCGCCAGCTCCGACAATTCAGTCGGGGCTGGATTTAAACCAGATTATCCGTAGAACCAATCAGCAACTGGTACGGGATCTGCAAATCCATCCCGATGACCCCATTCTTTCCCTGGTGGCTCTCAACCATGAACTCCTGAGCGCCTATACAGAGCATATTCAAACCTGTCTCAAAAATGCGGAACATGAGATTGCAGCCTTGACCCGCCTGGAAATAGAAAAAGCCAAGGATCTCACGGCCAACATGATTGAGCGCACCGGCAATCACTTGGAAGAACAACTGAAACGGGTGGGGGAACACTGGGAAGCCCGACTCAAACAAGCCGCCACTCAAGAACTGGCCGCCCTGCAACAAGCCAACCAGGCCGCTAAAATTGGAGGCTATTGTCTGCTCGCTGCCGGGGTGATTTTACTGGCCGTGATCACCGCCAAGCTTATCCTGGAAATGATGGGCTATAAAATTTAAACCGATATCTGACTTTCATTAAACTGACTGAGGCTTAATCAAGCCCCAGTGCTGCTATTCTCATAGATAGCTGACCGGTACCGCGTTCACTGTGGATGATAATGGCAAATCACTTTCTTTAAGGCAAATAACAGCACCAGAGCCGATTGCCCGATCCAGTTTTCCCAGTGTTTGAAAATTCCGCATCGCATCTTGGCTGGGTGCAGCACTTTTTTTAAACTCCACCGGATATAGGCAATTGTCCTGTTCAATCAGCAAATCGACTTCTTTTTGATCACGATCGCGATAAAAATAAAAATTGGCCGCTTTCCCATGATGCCAGTAACTTTTCAAAATTTCTGATAACATGAATGTTTCTAGTATTGCACCTGACATTGCCCCGGCCTCTAAAGATTCCGGTGTGGACCATTGTGCTAGATAGGCACATAAACCCGTATCCAAAAAATAAAGCTTGGGTGTCTTAATGATTCGACTGGTAACATTCGTATGGTACGGTTGCAAAAGATAGATCAGTCCCGATGTTTCCATAATGGATAACCAAGCCTTGATTGTCTTTTGATCCACATCTACATCTCTTGCCAAGTCTGCATAATTAATCAATTGTCCCGTCCGTGCAGCACTGGCTCTCAGGAAACGTTGAAAGACCATTTCATCCCCAACCCGCGTTAATGCCCGAACATCCCGCTGGATATAGGTTTGAATATATGAGCTATAGAATATATCCCGGGCATCACCACCACTTAATACTAACCTCGGGAAAGAGCCTAACCAGATTGCCCGGTAGACATCCATCAGTTGTGAAGGGCCTCGCGGCTGTTTTCGAGCATGCTCTAACCATTGAAGTGTGGGTAAGAAAGCTTGATCGTCCTGCCGGTCATATAGTTCAGCTTGTGAAAGCCCTAGCAAGTCTAAAATCGCTACTCGGCCCGCTAGCGTCTCCGTGATGCCCTGCATGAGATGAAATTTTTGCGAGCCAGTAAGCCAAAACAGCCCAGGCTGCCTACTTTGATCCACTATCATTTTGATCGCGGGAAAAAGGTTTGGCGCATATTGAACTTCATCTATAATCACAGGTGGCTGATGACGTTGAAGAAACAAGTTCGGCTCTCGTAAAGCCAATTCCCGTTGTTCGATATCATCCAGGGTCACATATCCGCGCCCCTCACTGGCACAGGCTTCTAAAAGCGTTGTCTTACCAACCTGCCGAGGCCCCGTTAACAATAATATTGGAAATAATTCAGATACCCGCTGAATGGTTTTCGATATGGTTCGCGTCTTAAACATGTCACACCTTCGGCTAATACGGAATTATTTTCCATATTAGCCGAAGACTGACCAAAAACATAGTGACTTGTTTAAATAAATTTTTGTTTTCTGGGCAATTCTGTCACTATGGCACCGTTTAAATACCGAACCGCCACCAAGGCTTTTTAAGAGCTGTTTCTAACTGTTTAGGTGTCTGAGCATCTAAAGTTTGCTTCTGCTGCTCCATGAGCATCACAGCGGCATTTGCGGCATTTATGGCCTGTTCCTTGGCTTGAATGACCTCATCTTTGGTCTGAATGATGTCATCTTTATTCTTGGCCGCTTCCGTTAAACGGGCTAGGCTTATATAGGATTGACTCAACTGTTTTTCTAATTCTTTGATTTTTTTTTCGTAATCTTTAATCATGGCTTCACGATTAGTGATGATGGATTCATATTTTTCAATGATTAATCGATAGTCATCAGATGATGACTGGGATGATTGATTGATAGTGGGTGATGATTGGTCAGATGATTGAGCATCATCACCTAATGATTTCTCATCATTTGCATGCAGCTTTGAAAGTGGGACTCTAATCCCTCTTTGTATCTTCCCATCAACCTCAATGTCCACAGTAATCATCTTGCCCATCCGTACACGTGACCTTATAGTGGCCTCAGGGATGCCGGTGAACAATGCGTAATCACGAATCGTCATCTCTTTAAATGGTTCTAATGATTCAGGCACAATGGCTTGATCATTCATGATGATGCCTTTCAATTATTAAAAATCGCTATCAAATGATTAGTAATGATGGGTAATGATTAAACAAATAGTTGATCGAATGATGATCCTCGTTTAAGATCCGATCAGTTTAATCATTATAGACCCTGGAAACGGGGGAGGCAAAATAAAAAAGCCCCAGTGCGCAAACACTTTGGGGCTAAGTTTAATCATTATAGTTTTTCAAAAATCTTTGTAGTCATTATAGCGCCTGGTTCATGAACAGGCAAGCTTGGCTATGGAGTAGAAGGATAGAAGAGAATGAGCACTCGACAATGGATCGAGCAGTTTAATACTGCTTCTAAAGAAGCCCAGCCCGAGCTGGGCGGCGTCACGCTGGGCCTTTCAAACGCGCACGTCCGGGAAGGTAGGAACTCAGTAGAGCAAGATCTTGGTCTACTAACTAGATTTGCCGAAGGCAAATCGATCGAAGATTGGAAGATTGAGAGATTGGAAAATTTTGCTTGCTTTACTCAAGCTACTAGCTTTATGAGTTCCTATAAGGCTCAAAAATTACAGGGCTCCCAGGAAGGCGTTTCTGAGCCCTCCTCAATTGGCTTTCTCTGGCAAACCGTCCAGAAGATACTCCAGTCTGAGCTGAGCTTAGCCGCCTACGAAACCTGGATTGTACCTTGCCATCTGGTATCGATAACTGAGCAGGAAATCACCCTGGCCACTGGTACAGATTTCAGCTTGAGCATTATCGACAGACGCTATGGCACAGTCATCAAACAAGCCTTCTCGCAAGTGCTAGGGCGCTCCGTCCGGTTACGGTATCAGGTCAGCCCAGAATTGGAGCAAACCAAGCCAGAAACCAGATCAAGCAGCTCGACAGCTCCCAACGCGATGCCCGTATCTAATCTCACGACACCTCCCACCGTGAAACCAGAATACCCCCTGGCTCGGTTCCAGAACCCCACCAATAACCCACAAGTGGCCATGCTTCTTGAACGTTATGGCGACATCCGTGGCGTGATGAAAAATCATCCGTTCTTTAAGCGTATTCAGAAGCCCGTTGAAGAGGGCGGATGGGGTACAGATCTGGGCGGTTTGATTTACTTCGCCAAGGAATACACACTAGAGCGGGTTTTGTGGGCAGCCAAACAGGCTAAAGAGTACCAAGGAGCTGATAGTCGAGGCGCTGTTTTCACACATGCCGTGCGTAAAGGGTTGGAGGCCAGATAATGCTCTTGCAGACCGATATCCCCAACAAGCTCAAGCTATGGAAGGACGCCTGCTACCATCTCCAAGAAAAACGCAGTGATATTGCCTTTCTGGTTCAAGATAACGCTTATCTGGACAGTTTGGAGAGAGGCTGGGCCATCATCGGCGTGAAATCCTGGAATCTATTGGAAATATTGGAGAGAAAACGGGTCGTGCCGTTACTAGAACAAACGTTTTCAGAAATAACCGGCAAACCCGTCCGGGTGAAACTGGCCCACGGGCGCCCCAGGATTATTGAACGCAAGTCATCCAACACAGCCAAACCCCACCTGCGCCCCTGTGGAAAATGCCAGCAGTCTCCCCAAACCTGTCAGTGCAACTATGGACCCTGGCCTCAGACTCAGCCAGAAACAGGTTCAGCAGAAATACAATGGAAAAATGCCGAACTGGGAGCCTTGCATGCCCAATACGGGGATATTATGGGGATTGTAGACAACCACCCCGTCTTTGTTCAAGCCTCCAAAGAGTTCATCAAAGGCGGCTGGGGCATTTTCCAAAAAGAATTAACCAACCTGTGCAAGGATTACGGGGCCGATGTCGTTCTGAAAGGCTTACGGGATGTCGCCAACCGACCCCAGGCGGAAAGACCCAGAGCCTATTTCCTCAGAAATTTGAAAGCAGGTGTCTATGGGCACAAGTTGGCTATTGCAGCCAGTTCCATCGGACCGGTAGGAAAATAGCAGGCGCACCGTTCTTAAACAAAAACCGGGACAATCTGCTTTCAATGGACTGAGCAAAACCCGGAAGATCCCAAGTGCACGATCTCCAAGCTGATTTTTACCCAGGAGCCCGTAAAAACGTTTAAATACAAGTTCAGGTATCTCAACATCTCTTTAGCCTTTTTGAGGCCTTAATAAGCCCACCAGCCAGCAGCCCCGTTTTCGATCGCCCATCAAGGCATTTGCATGTTAAACCCACCTCAAAAGCCCAATGCATAAGCGCTAAAACCTAAAAAATCACGAAAACCCGCTCAGATCAGACCAATCAATTTCCGCTTTGCTTCTGAATCCCCTTCTACATAGCGTTGAGTGGTATTCAAAGAGGCATGACCAGCGAGTTGTTGCACATCTCGCAGGCTAGCCCCCACCAAAGAGACTTTGCGAGCGGCATTGGTAATAAAGGTACGCCGTCCGGAATGAGAAGAACAACCCTCGAAGCCCAGATTTTCGTATAAACGCTGAAACCAACCCACAATGGAACTGGCCCGCATCTGGCTTCCACGCTCACTGACAATAATAAAATCTTCTGATTCCCTAGAATCTGCTTTCTGGAGCGTTTCTAAAGCAGCCACCAATTGCCGGTGCATGGGAATGGTCCGACCTGAACGCCCCTTACTGGCCTGATCATCCAACGTAATACAGTCAGATAACGCACCTTCGGCATCCGTCACCATCCACCATTGGAGATGGGCAATCTCTTTGGCGCGTAAACCCGCTTTGGTAGAGAGCAAAAACAAAACCCGATCCCGTAAAGGATAACGGGCACTCTCCAAATAGGCCAAGCTAGACTTTATTTGCCTGTCCGATAACACTTTAGCCTGTTTACCCTGCCCCATTCCTAACTTCCTTTCAAACGTGCCTTAAATCCAGTCTAAAATCTAAATGCACAAAGAAACAACAAATACGTGCTGCTACACATGCTTGAAACTCAAACGATTCTTTAGCCATTGTGACAAATTCAACTGAGTTGGGCAAGACGGACAACAGCCGATCTATCTCTAACCCGGGCCGCCACTGAACTCAGTTGAAAATTATAGATTTCTACTGAGTTCAATGAGAAGGTTTTTCTTGACAAAAACAGGACCACAGCAGGTTTTTCTATTACTGATTAACGGTTGCCCCAAATGGGTATTACTTTCTTGAAACCCTTTTTTTGCCATCACAAAGACCATTGGCATTTTTTGTAATGATGACTTCCGGATACCTCCCAAAATGACACAACCCACATTTAAACGCTGGTATGACCGCCAACCCAAATTATCCCAAGCTTTTAAACTAATCATTATTTTACCGGATGAGATTCGCAGTATTATTAGCGAATCCCTGATGCTGATTGCCAATCGGGAATTCGATGCCCATGAGCGAGAAAATTCCTTTCGGACGCTTGGCAGCGACAAAATTCTGGGCTTGCACAAATCCAAGAATAAACGCCGCGAATATGACCAGAATGAGCTGTTACACAAAGCCATGAATTATCTATATGTCTTATCGGATGACAACCAGGACTTTATGGCCGATCATATTCTGGCCCTGGTAACCTATATCCAGAAATACTTTGCCACCTGCCAGGAGTTCAAAGCCGAACCCACCCTGGAGGCGGTTGCTCAAGTCACCCATACCTATGTGGAGAAAGGAACCACCGAGGTGGAACGCTTCCTAAGCGCGCTACGAGAGGAATTTTACCTGAAACTGGTTTCACCGTCCAAGGGAGGTAAAAAGCCGGTTCAGGACATTTTAGCGAATTTACCCACCCCGAAGGAAAATACCACTACCCAGGATAATCAGATGGGCATGAAAGTTAAAAAACTGGATCTCTAACCCAAAACCAATGCGGGGGCTAAATTCTTCCCAAAAGACCCTTCCATTTCATTTCCCGAGGAGTACAGTATGCTCATGACACTATGGCAGCCCCTGTGTTTAACCGTGGTCACAGCCATTGCCGATCAATTGGAACTCTGCCTGCGCGATTATGCGCAAGGTGGTTTCTTACCGCCGCATAAACGGGCCCTACGATTGGGCCAACAGAAACGGTTCGCGCAATTGGCTCACTGGACCGCTGGCATAAAAGCTCTGGATCAATATCCGGAACTACGGAATCGACTGCTGGTGTATGCCAATGTCCTGAACAACAAATATCCAGCACTCTCCCAAGCTTGGCTATCCGCCCAACACGTCCGGAAAGGATAGCCCAGAACTCTTAACTCGCGTGTACCGCGCCCCCTCCACAACAATGTTGTTTTTATACAAACCAATTATTAAACTGCCTAGAGGAAAGCATTTACATTCAATTGGAGCCGAATGTTTTCTATTGTCGCTGGCAAGGAATTGCACCTTGCTTCCCATTTATACCTCTGAAGATACACCGGGTGAGCCTGTACACCATCAGGATGGGCCAAGTGGCAGGGTATGTCACTGTCCATACAGCAGCAACAAGGGGCATTATACCATTCTGATTTCCCAAAATCGATGTACTCCCGCCCTGAAATGCCCATGCAAATGCCAGACTATGGCTTGGCAAGATCCACTGAGGTTATTGGGATTTGCTTTTAGCCCAATATAATACTATGTCTAGCTCTTCAGGATCGTTTGAATATAAATCATCATAATATAAGCATTTTAGAGCCTGATACGGAATTTGATAATACCCTGCAAGCGTTTTAAGCACTTTGGCCTTCGGCAAATAAACCCCTTGCTCATACCGAAGCAGATTCCCTCTTGGGACACCGGTCTGCCGCTCCACTTCCGTTAAGGGCTTCTCACCCCTCAACTCTCGAAGACGAGTTGATAAATGGGTATTGGAATTTTTCATGGACAATGTGTTATAGTCACTACAACAAACCTTAAAACAGCAAAACCACCGCCCGAATTGGAGCAGTGGTTGTTCCTCATCTTAATACAACCAGGAGAGGTTGTCCTGATCATGTTTGAAAAACCGCCCGCTGAGCAGCATCCAAGAAACACCTTTGCCAAACTCATTGCGGCTAGACTGTTACGGTATGATCAGCCCTTACCGAGGCCACCTCAGGTATGGAAATCGATCCAAGCCATCGATGAGCGGCCTAACCACACAAACGGCCAGAAAACAGGCGCCTAACCATGAATCCAATAAGTGCTCAAGACGCCTTTGGCATTGTCTGCCCCATCTTGGAAAAACAGTACCAGGAAGCCCATGCCTCCGGCTTGGCCAAACTCAAGATGATCAAGCTGATTCAGCAGGCCGAACCCCTGCCAGAGCGTTTTTCGGTAGCCTGGGCCAACATTCAGGCTCGCTCTCCATCCGAGGCAGCAGCCATTGCCGAACTGGTGCTGGAACTGCAAAATCTGCTGGATATTGGCCAAACGTCTCAACTTTGGTAAGCGTACTTTGACAATTGCATAAATAGTTGAGTTTCCCGGTTGCAATTCTCACATGCCGGATCGCATAATTGCATTTCAGGAGGGTTCATATTACTGCCTCATCCATCAAGAGAGGCAGGGCTTGACCTGAACCCTGGATAAAGAGAGTTGTATATGCCAAAGCTGGAAAACAAAAAGCCAGTTCTTTTTGAGCAGCGTGTCTTTGCGAAAAATTACAAAATTGCACGGCTAGCAGCTGGATTGCGCCAAATGGACATCCATGAAAAAACTCAGCTGGCACAACCGTACTTATCCAATGTGGAACGACTTATCTCCAATGTTGGAATTGACACGATGGCCTTAATGTCCCAAGCCGTAAAAGTGCCGTTATACCAACTCTTGCAACCCGATTATGCCAAACATGCGCATCTGGACCGCGACGCCCTCTGGGTTGATTATGCGCAACAAATCGATAACTCAGATGGAATACCCTATGAACGGAAAGTGTTGAGTCAGAACTTCAAGCAGGCACGCAAGGCCCTCAATCTGACCCAAAAAGAGGCTGCCGAATTGTCAGATATCCACCCCAATTTATTCATCGCACTGGAACGGGCCGAAATCAATATCAGCCTTACAACAGCCAGTAAGTTAGCCCAGGCGCTCGGTCAACCCCTTCACGAATTGCTAAAGCCCAGTAATTAACCTTATATTTATATTATTAACCATAATAAAATCTACCCAGTCATAAATTCTGCTTGCAATGCTTTTACCCTACCAATATAATCTATCCTATGGTTTTTAAAAAATCAGAGTAAGAGTAGTAGGCAGGTTTTAATCAATGGTCATTTCGGGGGAACCACATCAACCGTTGAATATCGGCGTTTTCAGCGCGGAAACCAGCCGAGCCGTTGAGAAAATCAACCGCTTACTGGGTTCCAAAATCCTGACCTTACTGAAAACACCCACCGTTATTGAACTCATGCTGAATGCCGATGGCACCTTGTGGGTAGAATATCTAGGCGGAGTCATGGAGCCCATTAGCACCCTGATGCCCTCTCAGGCAGAATCCTTAATCGGCAGTGTGGCGGCTTATCACAAGGATACGATTACACGGGACAATCCAATTCTGGAGCGAGAATTACCAACCGGAGAACGGTTTGAAGCCATTCTGCCGCCTGTGGTCCCTGCACCTGTTTTTACCATCCGTAAAAAAGCCTCCAAAATCATGACACTGACTGACTACCTCAATGATGGCATTTTAACACCAGAACAAACAGCCGTCATTCGAGAGGCCATTGCCAATCGCCGCAATATTTTGGTCGTGGGCGGCACAGGCTCTGGAAAAACCACGCTGACCAACGCCATTATTGCAGGCATCGTCGAAATCCACCCCGAGCATCGGCTGGTGATTATTGAAGATACGGCTGAAATTCAATGCAGTGCCAAAAATGCGGTCTTGTTGCATTCCACCGATCAAGTGGATATGTTGCGTCTTTTGAAAACCACCATGCGCTTGCGCCCGGATCGCATTCTGGTCGGTGAGGTCCGAGGTCCCGAGGCGCTTGCCTTATTGAAAGCTTGGAACACAGGCCATCCTGGTGGCGTGGCCACTGTGCATGCTAACAACGCCAAGGCCGGTTTAATCCGTCTGGAACAGCTTATTGCAGAAGCAACGCCTGCCTCGATGCATACGCTGATTGGGGAAGCCGTTGATTTAATTATTGCCATTGCAAAAACTCCAGCAGGACGGAAAGTCGAGGAACTCGTCACTGTCCATGGGTATCAGAAAGGGGAGTATCTTTTAGACTAAACTGTCATTTTCGCGTTCGTTTTGTTTTCAAACAGGTTTTCATCCCTCCGGCTTTAAATCAGCCGGGCTGCGGCTTGTTTACTTTTTCAGAGGAGGTTTCATGATCCAATATTCCAAACATTTGATTCTGGCTTTCAGTTTACTAAGCGGGCTATTAGTTTTGACGTTTCTTTTTCCAGAAGCCGCTCAAGCCAGTGCCGCAGGCGGTGGTGGCCTGCCCTGGGAAACACCCTTACAGACCATCCAACGCAGTATCCAGGGGCCTGTGGCTTATACCATTTCTTTACTCGGCATTATTGGCTGTGGCGGTATGCTCATCTGGGGCGGCGAGATTAATGAATTCATGCGCCGGGGTATTATGCTAGTGTTGGTGATTTCCTTGGTTATTATGGCCTCTAATCTATTATCCGGACTTTTTTCGACTGCCGGGGCCGCTTTTTAATGAGTCAATTACGCCGCACCCCGTTTTATCGGGCCTTTCACCGAGCCAACCTGTTTTTAGGCGGAGAACGCAAATTGGTCATGTTCACCGCTTTGGTCTGCGCAGGCTTGATTATCAGCTCGCAAAGCTGGTGGGTCACCGGGATCTGCGCGGTACTCTGGGTGGTTTTTCTCGGCCTGTTCAGGCAAATGGCCAAAAAAGATCCTTACCTGAGTCAAGTCTATCTCCGCCACATTCAGTACCAGTCCTATTATCCACCCAAGCCCAGACGGTAAGCAATCAGAGGGGAAACCATGCATTCACTCAAACCCTATCATACCCCCGAAAAAGGCGTATCCAATTTAATCAATCCCGCCATGCTGGTAGATGACGGGATTATCGAAGGCAAGGACGGTTCCTATACGGTCGGTTGGTTTTACCAAGGCCCAGATACCGCCAGCGCCACATTTGGGGAACGGAACTATTTAACCGCCATCCTGAACAATGGTCTGGCCCATTTTAATGGCGATGTGATCATTAACCAATATGCGGTGCGGGTGCCTGCCTCTGGGTATCCAGATGCCAGTCGATCCGCCTTCCCCGATTTCATTACCCAACTGATTGACGCCGAATTTCGGGAAAGCTTTGAGACCCAGGGCAACCATTTTGAAACCCATTTGGCACTCATCCTGACCTATACGCCACCCAGCCCCCAGAACAGTAAGCTTACCGATCTCATGTATCGCCAAGAAACTAACCAGCCCCTTCAATACCGGGATAAACAGCTACAAGCCTTCAAAAAGATGATCCAGGATTTTGAGGATTTGGTCAGTACCGTCCTGACCATGGAACGAATGAGAAGTTATTTGTTTACCGACGCCTACGGCCGAGAACACTTACGGGATGATCTGGTGGAATTTTTCCATGCCCGACTGACCGGATTGCATCACCCCCTGAACATTCCGGCCATGTATCTGGATAGTTTTTTGGGCAGCCAGGAACTCTGGGTCGGCGATACGCCCAAAATCGGTGAAAACTATATCTGCTGCGTGTCTCTGGAAGGTTTTCCCATGGAATCCTTTCCCAACATGCTGAATATTTTTGACCATTTTGCCATTTCCTTTTATCTGGCCAATCGCCACATTTGCTTATCCTCGCACCAAAGCACGGGAGCAATGAAGGCCAATCGCCGCACCTGGAAACAAAAAGAAACCCCATTCTTAAACCAAGTGTTTAAAATTCATACCAGTTTGCGCAATGATGATGCCGCCCATATGGCCCACCAGGCAGAAGCGGCCATGAACGATGCCCATTCGGGTCTGGTGGGATTTGGTTATTTCACCTCGGTGGTCGTCTTAATGGGGCCGGACTTGGACACGTTAGAGGAAAATGCCCGGATTATGATTCGGGAGATTCAGCGCGAAGGGTTTGCCGCTCGGTTAGAAACCATTAACACCCTGGAAGCTTGGCTGGGCAGTTTACCCGGCCATGCGCATCCCAATGTTCGCCGCGCCTTGATTAGCACTCAGAATTTTGCCGATCTGATGAGTTCCTCCAGCGTGTTTGCCGGTGCGGAAACTTGCCCCAATCCGCTCTATCCACCCAATTCACCCCCGTTAATGTTTGGGGCCACATCCGGCTCAACCCCGTTTCGATTTCACCTGCACCAAGGGGATGTGGGACATACGTTGGTCTTTGGCCCAACGGGTTCCGGGAAATCCACGCTTCTGGCTACCAAAGTGGCGCAATTTCTGCGATACCCCAATGCCAGCGTCTTTGCCTTTGATAAGGGCAATTCACTCTGGGCCTTAACCCATGCAGTAGGCGGAAACCATTATGACATTGGGGCCAGCAATAGCCCACAGTTTACGCCATTATTATCCTTAGAAACCGAAAACGATATGACCGCAGCGGCAGAATGGCTGGAAACCTGTTTTGAGCTGCAAGCGGGTAAATCGCCTACCCCCAGACAAAAAGAGAGCATCTTTAAGGCATTAAAACTGTTTCGAGATGCGACCGAACCAGAACACCGGTCTCTGACCGATTATCTGTCCACCTTGCAGGATGAAGAAGTTCGCTCCGCCTTGAATTACTATACCGTCAGCGGCAACCTGGGCAGTCTGCTGGATAGTGAGCAGGACGGTTTGCGGGATAGTCATTTCACGGTCATTGAGGTTGAAGAGCTAATGGGCATGGGCGATAAAGCCGCCATTCCGGTACTGCTGTATCTGTTTCGCCGCTTTGAAAAATCCCTCAAAGGCCAACCTGCCTTACTGGTGTTGGATGAAGCCTGGGTGATGCTGGGGCATCCGGTCTTTCGGGAAAAAATTCGGGAATGGCTCAAAGTTCTGAGGAAAGCCAATTGTGCTGTGGTACTGGCCACTCAAAGTTTATCGGATGCCGTTCGTTCCGGCATTTTTGATGTCCTGGTGGAATCGTGCCCCACCAAAATCCTCTTGCCCAATGAAGAAGCCGATAAAAAGGGCACCGAGCAGCATTTTGGACCCAAAGATTTGTATACCATTATGGGGCTGAATGAAGCGCAAATCCAGATCATTAAAAACGGGATTAAAAAACGGCATTATTACTATGTTTCCGGGGCAGGCCGCCGGTTATTTGAACTCAATTTGGGACCTGTAGCGCTCTCTTTTGTGGCCGTCTCCGACAAGCAGACGATTGCTCATTTAAAAGCTTTAAAAGAGGAACATGGTGAGAACTGGCCAATTATCTGGCTCAAAGAACGGAGGGTCAATTATGAAGCCTTGCTTAATTAAAGGAGTTATAGGGACAGGCCTGATAGCCTTGTCCATTCTCATAGGCGGACGGTTTCCTGAATCGGCTTCCAGTGCCGATGCCGTCTATTGCACCAATTGCGGTACGGAATGGACGCAACTGATGAACAAAGCCATGATGGTCAAGCAATTGGCCAATCAGGCCCAACAACTCAAAGCAGAATTTGGCCAATACCAGGATATGATCCTGAATTCCAAATCCGTCCCCACCCAGTTATGGGGACAAGCCATGCGGGATTTTCAGCAATTGAGCATGTTGATGCAAAAAAGTCGGTCCCTGGCGTATTCAGCGAGCAATCTGGATGGGCAATTTGCCAATCGCTACGGCACGTATCATTCCTACCTGAATCAAAAAATGGGCACCCTGGACTGGCAAAACAAATACAATCAATGGTCCAAAGAAGGCAGTGACAACACGTTATACACCCTAAAAGGCCTGGGCATGCAGGCCACCCAACTTCAGAATGACCAGGCTTTATTGCAACGATTGCAAGGAATGGCCTCCTCTGCGGAAGGCCGGATGCAGGCCTTGCAAGTCGCCAACATGATGGCTGGCCAACAAGTGGATCAGGTGATGAAACTGCGCCAGCTGATGATGATGCAACTCCAAATGCAGGCCAATTACCTGGCCCTGCAACAGGATCGAGAAGCCCTGCGACAGGCCAACCGGCAAAAGCTGTATAACACCTGGACAACAAACCCCTATAACGATGGTAAAGGCTATTAATCATGGATATTTTAATCTATTGGCTCAATTACTCGCTTCAGCTTCCTGCTTATAAGCTCTTTCTGGCCATTTTGGCCAGTATCGTGGCAAGCAGTTTGATCACCCACACCCTTGATACCCACTCCATTCCAGTAGTACCAGCGAGGCCCGTGGTCGTCTGTCCACCACCCGTAACTTGCCCCCAATTACCACATCCGATTTTCAAGCGCCGTGAGTGGAAGCCAAACCCCTATAACGACGGTAAAGGCTACTAGCAGAAAGGATAAGCCTGTGTTTCCAAAACATTTCTCCCGCTGGGCACTCTTCAGCGGTCTCTTAATCTTACTGTTTTTGGCGATTTCCCCCGATGCCCATGCCATGAATACCAATAATTTTTTGGACAGAATGATCGACACCTTTAAAAACGGTCCGACCGCCTGGGAGAACCAACTCCGCATTTATGCCTTGAGGCTGTTTTGGCTACTGGCGGGCATTGAGTTTACCATTACATCCATTCGACTCCTCCTGAAAGGCGCGGTTTTTGAAGAGTTTCTGGCAGAACTGTTTAACCGGGTGCTTTATATCGGCTTTTTCCTCACCCTATTGATGAACTCAGCCAACTGGGGCCATGCCATTGTGGACAGTTGCAGACTGGCTGGCAGTGCAGCGGTTTCTGCCGCAGGCGGAACCGGTGTCCTGTATCCCTCCAACGTGATTGATGCGGGTATGGTCATCATCCATAAAATTATCAGTTCCATGAGCATCTATGACCCGGGAGACAGCCTTTTATTGGCGGCCGCCGCCATAATGATTTTGCTGAGTTTTGCCGGTATGACCGCCATTCTCATCATGGCATTGGTGGAAAGTTATCTGCTGATCTCCTCAGGCGTCATCCTGATGGGTTTTGGCGGAGCCAGCTGGACCCGGGATATTGCGGTCACCACGATTCGATATGCTTTGGCTGTGGGTATTAAACTCTTCCTGATTCAGCTGATTATGGGCTTAGGGCAACAACTCTTGAATGACTGGGCTCATCAGGCCCAGACCAGCAACATGGATCTGGAAGATTTCCTGATGATGGCTTGCGCCTGTCTGGTTTTTTGGGCGGTGACCAAAGCCGTTCCCGATATGTTTAGAAGCTTGATCAATGGCGATCCCATGTCCAATGGCCATGCCTTATCTTCCACCATTGCCGGGGCCGTTGCCGCCGGAATCTCCGCAGCCGCAAGCATGTATGGCGTAGGCTCCACCCTCTCTGGCGCGCATCACCTGACCAAAGAACAGGAAAATGATAAAGGCGGTCAAACCGAGGGGAAAGAGGGAACGGACAAGGCGTCCAACGACTGGCCTCAGCAAGCGGCTCGGCATTTGGCCTTTGGGGGCAAAATGGCCCAAAACACCGGCAAGGCCGTAAAACAGAATCTGGCCGCCCGCGCACGAGGGGAAGTTCGTTACGGCAATATGCCCGCTCAAATGGGCAATTCCATGCACGATCAGGCCAATTATCTGAAGGAAAAACGCGAGGCGCTGGCCGCCAGAGACAATAACGGCACGGACGGCTCTCGGCCCAACCCGCCAGATGCCCCCAATCGCCGCGATGATAACCGCATTTACGGACAAGATGATAACTAACGGGAGCAAAAACCCTCATGAAGCCAATATATACCAGCAACACCCCTGAACGGGTTCTTAAAATCCCAAGAGCAATGGGGATAGAACCAGCCCAGGAACCTGAAGAAACTTTGCAAAGCCACTATATGGCCGCTCGCCGGGAATGGAACGAACGCTACGGGGATTACATTTCCCGGGAGCAGGCCTGGCGGCGCACTACCCTGATTGCGCTTGGTGTTGCGTTATTGAGTGTGGGCGGTCTGGTCTATACCAGTACCCAAAGCAAATTCATTCCGTATGTGGTGGAAGTGGATAAACTGGGAGCCTCTGCGGCCATTCAAAGAGCGGATGTAGCCGCCAAGGCAGACCAGCGGATCATTCGGACCCAATTGGCCAGATGGATTGCCAATGTCCGCTCGGTTTATCAGGATGCCGGGGCGGAGCGCATGAACATCCAAGAAGCCTATGGCATGCTGCGGCGCAATGATGCCGCCCATACCCTGCTGAATGAATACCTGACCCGGCATGACCCTTTTGAACGGGCCCAAAAAGAAGGGGTGAACGTGGACATCCATTCCGTGTTGCCCATCAGTGAGGATACCTGGCAGGTCGAATGGAGCGAATCGGTCCACTCTACCAAAGGGGATTTGATCCAGACGCTGCCCATGCAAGCCAATATTACCGTACTCATTGATCCGCCCAGCGATGAAACTGGCGTTCTACTCAATCCGTTGGGAGTTTATGTCAAAAGCTTTCACTGGTCCCAGAAACTTTAAGAGAGGAGCATCACAACCATGCCGAACAATCGAAGTATCCTTCTGGCTCTAAGTACCCTGATTCCCGCCTTATCGGCTGTCGGGGCCGTGGCCCAGCAAGTGCCCGCCATTGAAAATGCAGCCATTCAATCAACCTACATGCCCGCAGGCATCTATGCCTCCACCTCCAAAATCTATGGCCCGCTACCTCAACTTTCTCCCGATACGGTTCAACTCAGCCCCAAAGAACAAAAAGCGGTCAGTCTGTCCAATCAATGGAAAAACAGACCCGTTCTGCCGGTTCTGGGAGAAGATGGCTCCGTGGTTTTCACCTTCGGCAGCACGTTACCCTCGGTAATCTGCGCCCCACTGTATGCTTGCGATGTTTCCCTGCAACCCGGTGAAGAGGTCAGCCAGGTGGATGTGGGCGATGCTCCCCGCTGGAAGGTAACGCCCGCCAGCAGTGGCAGCGGGGAAAAAACCGTGATTCATCTGGTCATTAAACCCGCCGATGTGGGACTAAGCACCAATCTCTTGGTGCATACCAACCGTCGCACCTATAACCTGCGCATGGTCAGCAAAAAAGAAAGCTGGATGCCCAGTGTGTCCTTTGCTTACCCCGAGGACGTACAAGCCCAGTGGGATGCCTTTAATGCCAAACACCAGCAACAAACCCTGCAAGCTCGAACCCATTATGCCGAATCCCCAGTGCTTGCCAATGCCGCCCTCAATTTCAATTACCGGATTCAGGGGGATGCCACCCACTGGAAGCCGGTTCGTGTCTATTCGGATCAGCATAAAACCTATATCCAGTTCCCGGAATCGGCCCGATACCGGGAGGCCCCTGCCCTGGTCATTCTAGGCCCAGGCAACCAGGAACAACTGGTTAATTACCGATTGATTGAAAATCGCTATGTAGTAGATAAAGTCCTGGATAAAGCGGCCTTGATTACCGGAGTAGGCCGTCACCAGCAGCGAGTGGAAATCGTGAAAGAAGGCGGGTAAAAGCATGTACCGAATCCTCATTGCTCTGACTCTCATCTATGGCGTTCTAAGCTTGTCAGCAGAAGCGAGCACGCCCCATGTGGCTCATCCAAGAGTGGTTTCGCGTTCAAAACGGGCTGCTATCCATAAAAAGCCACCGATTCAGCAGCATTACTCCTTTATTCCTGAAAAAAAGCCCCTTGAAAGTATTGAACGGCTGAATGCCACTACCCTCACCGGGCATGTGGTGCAACAATCCATGAATTCCGTGATTGCGACTCCGCCTTCCGGGTTGCCCTGGTTACATTCCCCCATCACGGATCCCATCATTTCTGTCCCTCCTCCTGTAACAGGAGCCAAGCAACAGCGCGGCATCAAAACAGCGGCCCCATCCTATCAGCGCATGTGCCCTATCGGCCCATTAGCACTGGCGACATGGGCACGTCAACGGATGTTAAAACGCCAGGCCCCGGGTATTAAAATCCGCTCCTGGATTAGTCCTCTCAGCGAAGCTCAAGCCCGCCAGCTTGCCGCAGTCATCACCGCGTTTCTGATTGACGAATTCCCCTCCAATCCAACCACCTTGCTACTGGCTCCCCCCACCAAAGGGCAGCAACACAATCCACTGACCAGTGCCCTGGTGGCCGAACTCCAAGTAGCGGGTTTTCATCTGGTCCCCTCACTTCAACAAAACTCACAGGCGGTGTTACTCCGTTACCAGGTAAATAGGTTGGATAACGGCCTCTGGCTTCAGATACAACTGCCCGATAAAGAAGCCAATCGATTCTTTGCATTCAGTCAGAATCATCTATTGCTGGCCACCAGCCCATTCAGCATCCGCATCAGCAGCCAGAAAAAGGAATAAATCCATGCAAAAACAGCGGTTTTGGGATCGACTCTTTTCACCAGCCGAGCCACAAGCAGACACCCCAGATCATTTGCCTCAACAAACCCGTTCTCAACCTAACATTAAACGCATTTCCAATGTGGCTCTCTATATTGCGGGTGGCTTTATGCTGGTGGTCGCCTGTGTGATCGGCGGCACCATTTTTGCCAAATCCAACGCCGCTCAAATCCAGGCCAAAGCAGCTGAAACGCCCAAAAGCGATGTGGCTCAAACCCCGGATTTCTTGGACCGTTATCCCAAAGCAGGTGTCATTCAACATAATGCGCCCCAACACAATCCCCCTGACCCCAATCCAACCGATTTAACGGTTCCAGCCTCTGATCAAGCATTGAATGAAACCGTTCCGGCGACGCCTCCCATGAACCCTTATCAGCAGGCTCAGTTTCAACAATGGCAGGAACGCCAGCAGCAATGGCAACAACTGGAAGAGAATCGCCAAGCGCTTTATCAACAGGCACTGAGAGCCGATACCACGGTTTATAGCAGCAATGGCGCTCAACTGGCCACCTTGTACGGTGGGGTCAAGCGACAAGGCCCTGGAACCGGTGAACCCGTTCCTGGCCATTCCGATGAGTCACAGCCGCCCTCCGGAAAGGGAAATCTCCTTTCTGAATCACCCGATACCAGCAACTATCTCCTGCATACCCGGGTGCAAGCGGTTTCCCCCTTTGAAATCAAAGCAGGTACCGTGATTCCCTCGGTGATGATTGGTGGCGTCAATAGCGATCTACCCGGACAGATCCTGGCCCAGGTTTCTCAAAATGTCTACGACACCGCAACCGGCGGCTACCTGTTAATTCCCCAAGGCAGCCGTCTGGTGGGCAGTTATGACCACCAGGTGGTCAACGGACAAAAACGGGTATTGGTAATCTGGAATCGACTGATTTACCCAGACGCTTCCAGCGTGAATCTAGGGGCCATGAGCGGCACCGATCAGGCAGGCTATGCCGGGTTTACGGATAAAACCAACACCCATTTCTGGCCCACCTTCCGCAATGCCTTGATGCTCTCGGCCATTACCGCTGGCGTCCAGTTATCGCAACCCCGCGCCCAAAAAGGGGACTATAGCTATTCCAGCCAGCAAATGATTGCCGGATCACTGGGCATGCAGATGAACCAGTTGGGCACCGCCACCGTGGCTCGGGGATTGAATCAACCCCCAACCCTGACCATTCGACCCGGTTATGTCTTTAATATCATGGTCAATAAAGACCTGATCTTACCGCCCTGGTCGGAAACAGCGGCTCATTCCGGGGGAGCCTCCTGATGCGCCCACCGACTTTTCAGGCCAGCAAGGCACAACCTGCTTTCTGGGGGCTGGTTTTTCTGGTGGTGGCCATTACCAGTGTGAATTGTGCCTTGACTCAATACATGGCGTATCATTTCGGCTATCAGCGCGCACTCGGGAGCCCTTGGCTAGGACACATCTATAATCCCTTTGCCTGGAATCTCTGGCAATTTCAGTATTACCGAAAAGCTAAACTGTTGTTTGATCAATTGGATATTGTGTCCCTTGCAGCCTATGTCGGGATCCTGCTGATTGCAGCGCTGATTCAGGGCTTTACCAACCGAAAATCAAAGAAACACGACGGACTCCATGGGACAGCCCACTGGGCCACGGAAACCGAAGTGCGGAGAACCGGGTTGATCCCCAAACCCGGCAAACGCGGAAGTGGGGTGTATGTGGGCGCTTGGGTCGATCCCAAAGGACAGACCCGTTATTTGCGCCACAACGGACCCGAGCATATTGCCGCCATTGCCCCCACCAGAAGTGGAAAAGGGGTGGGACTGGTGATTCCCACCTTACTCTCCTGGCCCCATTCCACCATTGTGCATGACATGAAAGGGGAACTCTGGAATTTAACCGCAGGCTGGCGGCAAACCCAGGCGGGCAATAAGGTGCTGAAATTTGACCCGGCAGCAGAAAGCGGTAGCTGCGGCTTCAATCCCCTAGATGAAGTCCGCATTGGCACCGATTCCGAAGTGGCGGATGTTCAGAACCTGGTCAGCATTATTGTCGATCCGGATGGGAAAGGCTTAAATGATCACTGGATGAAAACCGCTCATGCGTTTTTAACCGGACTGATTCTTCATTTGCTCTATAAAGCCAAAATCCACAATGAGCAAAATCCTGATGCCGAACCACTTCACACCAGTTTGTGGGATGTGGCATTGGCCTTATCCGACCCCAACCAGGATATTTCCAAACTCTATGATGAAATGCTGGCATTCAAGCACCAGGGCAATAGCAAGACGCCAAACCAGATGACCACTCATTCCGTAGTCGCCTCTGCCGCTCGGGATATGCTGAACACGCCCAATGAAGAACGGGGCTCCATTCTATCTTCTACGCGTTCTTATCTGACCATTTACCGCGATCCTCTGGTCAAAGCCAACATTCAGCGCAGTGATTTTTCCATCCGGGATCTGATGCACCATACCCACCCGGTTTCCCTATATCTGGTGGTTCGCCCGGCCGATAAGGACCGGCTGAAGCCATTAATGCGGCTGATTTTAAATCAAATCGTCCGCACTCTGACCCGGGAAGAAATCCAGTTTAAAGACGGGCAGCCCCAGGCCAATTACCAGCACCGGCTCTTGCTGATGCTAGATGAATTTCCCAGCTTTGGGCGTCTGGAAATCTTTCAGGAAGCACTGGCCTTTATTGCCGGTTACGGCATTAAAGCCTATTTGATCATGCAGGATATTTCCCAGCTCCGGGCCGCTTACGGCCAGGATGAAAGTATCTTATCCAATTGCCATGTTCGTGTGGCCTATGCCCCCAACAAGCCGGAAACCGCCGAATGGCTCTCGAAAATGACCGGGACCACCACCGTCACCGTGGAAGATGTCTCCACCTCTGGACATCGGTTTGGGGCCATCTTACAAAATGTGAACCAGTCCTACCAGACCGTCGCTCGCCCCTTGTTAACCTCGGATGAATGCCAGCGCTTACCTGGACCTGAAAAAGATGAGAGGAGTGGCGAGATTCTGAAACCCGGAGCCATGCTGATTTTCACAGCCGGGTTTGCTCCCATTTACGGCACCCAGATTCTCTATTTTGTGGATCCGGTTTTCTCGGAACGGGCCAAATTGGCTCCGCCGCCTAAAACAGATCGCCTGGAACCCAAGAAAGAAACCGTTCCTTTAGCCATGCCGCCGAGAAAGCGGTTGAGTGAAATATGGCAATAAACCGCAAAAGAACAGCCAAGTCCACGCTACCGCGATCCATTCTGGTGGCCCTGTTTCTCTTGAGTCTGGCCGTGGCGCTGTCTTACGGGAATGGCTATCGCCTGAATCTAAGCCCTTCCATGCCCGAGGGGATCTGGCAACTACAGTCCCTCTCAGGGCCATTGCAGCGCGGCCAAGTGGTCATTGCTTGCCCGGAGAATACGTCACTGTTTCAGTTGGCCAGAGCACGAGGGTATCTGGGCTACGGACAATGCCGTGGTCAGTATGAGCCTTTGCTCAAGCCCGTCATTGCCGTTGCAGGAGATACGATCGATCTTTCTCCCGCAGGGGTGATGGTCAATGGAAAAAAGCTGCCCCACAGTGCCATTTTGACCCGAGACAGTCAGAACCGGCTTTTGCCCTACCTGGCAGCCCGGCGTTACTCAGTCCACACTGATGAAGTCTGGCTAGTCTCTACCCATATTCCCCACAGTTTTGATAGTCGCTATTTTGGGTCAATGCCCCTGAGCCTGGTTCAGGGTCTCGCCCGTCCCGTCTGGATTTGGCATTGAAACACAACGCCTGTTATCCCATTAAGTCAATAAACGAGGACACCATGAGAAAACCGATACTGCTGAAAGATAAAATACTGCTTTCCCTGACATTTTTAATCCTCTCATTTGGTTTGTACTGGAATGCTTTTCCAGATGCACTCGCCCATATGACCCCACTCGGACTCATTTACAACCCGACATCTTCCGTCCCAACCGGCTTATATCAAGCATATCAAACACCACTAAAACACGGTGTCATTGTCAGTTTTTGTATGCCCGCCTCATCAATACCGAACGGATGGAAAAAACGGGGCTACCTGCTAGGCAATTGGAAAGGGACCTGTGAAAACGACAACGTCCCCGTTATAAAACCGATTGCCGCTTTGGCCGGGGATCGTATCACGCTCAACAGCAAAGGCGCGACCGTCAACGGCCATCTAATTCCCAACTCCAGACCAATGACAGAAGATGAGAAACATCGTCCTTTAACACCGTATCCGTTTGGGACCTATACCGTTCAACCCGGTCAAGTCTGGTTCATTTCTCACTATATACCCGATAGTCTGGATGGACGCTATTTTGGCCCGCTTCCCATCAGCGTCATCAATGCACCCATTCGCCGCATCTGGCCCGTGAGCAAGCAGTCATGATGCCTTCATTCGATATGATGCAGCAATGTGCCCCCAATGTCGCACCTGTCACGATGGCCGCCATCATCCAGGTAGAAAGCGGGGGCAATGCCTTTGCCCTGGGGGTAAACGGTCCTGCTAAGCGTTTGGCTCGTCCCACTAATGCGCAAGAGGCCGCTCGCCAAGCTCGCTATTATATGGGTCTTGGCTACAGTGTGGATCTGGGCCTGATGCAAATTAATTCCAATAATTTGCGCGGCCTGGGTTACACCGTCGAGCAAATCCTGGATCCCTGCACCAATCTCAAAGCGGGCAGCCGGATTTTAAGCCGTGGATACGCTGGGGCAGTTCGGCACTTTGGTCCTGGCCAGGATGCGCTAAAAGCTGCCCTGTCCGCTTACAACACCGGCAATTATGAACGAGGTTTTCAAAACGGGTATGTGGCCAAGTATTACCGGGGCAAGGGCGTCAAGATCATGATCAAAGCCCCACCTCCTTCCAGGAGCGTAGCTCGAAACACTTTGGCCCAAGCCAAACCCAAACCGACCTTGCCGGTGGATCCGTTAGGGGGCATGCCTGAAAACCCCTATACGGCAGATACGACCGTTTACCGGGCCGTCCCCATCTCTAAATCTTTGGAAGCCGCCTTTTCCCAAACCGAGTAGAGGAGAGACACCAAATGACGATTGACTACTACGAAGGCTATCAGGTGCCAAAAGACCCGCATGCAGGCGATGACCCCATCATTGAAACCCTGCGGGGATTGCACCGGATTGAATTAGAAAACTGGCTGACCGCTTTGCAAGAAGAGCACCCAAACAGACGCTTAGTTACTCAGCCAGTAACCACCCAAGCCCCGCATTCTGACTAACAGCATTGGAACCAGGCGCCAGCCTGGCTAGCTGATACGTTTCAGCTATCACTGCGTTTTCACCTAGTACCCATTCCAGTTACTAATTGTTCGTTTTGAGGAGATGACCATGGAGAAAGAATTTCAACCCATTATCAGCCAAAGCATGGCCGATTTTGGCATACCCGGCGTCGTGATTGAACTCGATCCCGATGAAGCCGAAGCCTGGGGAGCCTTTGAAGAAACTGCCATTACTGAGCAGGATGCCATGGAGTCTGAGATTGAGATGGAGGGCTTTGGCGCATGAACCAGAAAGATTACGCCGAAACCGTTTCCCAATCCATTATCCGCCAGCTGGAAATGGGGACCGCCCCCTGGGTCAAACCCTGGAAAGCCGGGGAGCGCTATCTGCCCTATAATCCCACCACTGGGAATAATTATCAGGGGTTTAATGCCATCTGGTTGCTCTCGGTCGCAGAGGCTCGCGGATATGGCGATAGCCGTTGGCTAACTTACAAGCAGTCAGAAAGCATCGGGGCGCAGGTCAATAAAGGGGAAAAAGGCACCACCATTCAATTTTGGAAATGGCAGGATACTCTTCCCAAGCGGGATGAAGAAGGAAACCCTGTCTTGGATGAAGCAGGGAAACCGGTCAAAGTCACCGTGCGCCTGCAAAAACCCAAAGTGCGATCGGCCACCGTCTTCAACGCCAACCAAATCAGCGGACTCCCGGAACTAATCCGACCAGCTTTATCCGAATGGGAGCGCCATACGGAAGCGGAAGCTATCCTGAAAGATTCCGGGGCCGTGATTCAGCATATGCCAGGGAATCGGGCCTTTTACCGGCCTTCCAGCGATATCATCACGCTGCCGCTCCGGGAGCAGTTCCCCACGGCGGACGCCTATTACGCCACAGCCTTGCATGAGGCAGGCCATTGGACCGGCCATCCAAGCAGGTTGAACCGGGATTTGCAGCATCCGTTTGGCTCAGAAGGCTATGCCAAGGAAGAACTCCGGGCCGAAATAGCTTCCATGATGCTGGGAGAACAGCTCAGTATTGGGCATGACCCTGAGCAGCATGTGGCCTATATTGGCTCCTGGATTAAAGCCCTGCAAGAAGACCCGCGTGAAATCTTCCGGGCCGCTTCAGATGCGGAGCGGATGGTGAAATACCTGAGGGGACGTGAGATGCAACAGCAACAACCCACCGAACAGGAAACGTTACAAATTCAGGTGCCGGTTCTGGCGTTGGCGGAAGGGAATGCCCGCTTGCCAAATGAAGAGCGGGTTTATCTGGATGTCCCGTATGCCGAAAAGAACGAGGCTAAAGCCCTGGGCGCTCGGTGGGATCGGGAAGAAAAGTCCTGGTATGCTCCTCCCAGTGCTGACCCGGAATTGCTGGAGCGCTGGGCCAAAAATCGCAGTGAGGTGCTGCTTCAAGATTCCCCAGATCCTCAGGCCGAATTTTCTTCAGCTTTGCGGGCTGCCGGATTGCAATTGGATGGTACTCCAGTGATGGACGGGGAGTTACGTCGGGTGCCGGTGGAAGGGGACAAGCCTGGTGAGAAAAACGGGGCTTATACCGGTTTTTCGGATGGGCATCCAGCAGGGTACATTAAAAACCACAAAACCGGGTATGAGGCCAACTGGAAAGCTTCACAACGCACCCGGATTCTGAATGCCCGAGATCGGGCGCGTCTGGATGCAGAGGCTGCGGAAAAAAGAGTACTTCGGGCCAAGGAACGGGAAGCCATTGCCGCTCAAACCGCCGATGCGGTGGCCGCCCATTGGATTGCGGGGGATTTGGCTAATGAACACCCTTATTTGACTGAAAAAGGGGTGAAATCCTATGGGCTGCGGGTGAATACCTTGGGTGCATTACCGTTAACCGGTAGCAAAACAGAGGAGGCTCCTCAGCAATGGAGCGACAAAGGGGAACTGCTGGTGCCGGTCATGGATATTAACTGTAGGCGCTTGCATTTATAAACGGTCATGCTTGCAAACGAGGGGAATTTCTGCCAGGAATAAATGCAACTGGAGGGGGTATCGGGCTAGGATTAATTGCAACTGTGCTTGAAAACGACGGAACGTGCTTGCAATTATCGCAGTTGTGCCAGGATTAATTGCAAATGAGGGGAAGTGGGCTGGCATCGGGATTTCTCATTGAGGTAGACCCTATCGATACGGCAAGCCTGAGACAGTTTTTGCGTCTCTCTAGGGTTCTTTTTGTATTTATGATACGGTATCGGCACGAGTTCTAAAGTCTAATGAGACAATCATCACCATGACCCTATATGGATATGCCCGTGTTTCTACGGCAGACCAAGATTTGAGTTTACAAGAATCCCTGCTACAAGCTGCTGGATGCGATTTAATCCGATCAGAGATTGCCAGTGGTTCCAGCCGTACTGGCCGGGTTGAGTTGAAACTTTTATTAGAGTTCATACAGCGGGGTGATACCCTGATGGTTACCCGAGTTGACCGGTTGGCTCGGAGTATTAAAGATTTGCAGGACATTGTCTTTCTGCTTAAGGAGCGTGGCATTGCATTGAAGGCAACGGAGCAACCTGTAGATACGGATAGTGCTTCTGGAAAAGCCTTTCTGGATATGCTGGGCGTTTTTGCGGAATTTGAAACCAATCTCCGCCGGGAACGGCAATTAGATGGTATTGCTGCGGCCAAAGCCCGTGGAGTTTATCGAGGGCGAAAGCGTTCGGTAGATCGTTCAGAGGTACAACGGTTGCGGGATGTTGAACGACTGGGAGCCACTGAGATTGCTCGGCGGCTGGGTATTGGCCGGGCTTCCGTGTATCGTGCATTTGCCAGTGAAGAACGTGCGGGGTAAGGAGATTCCAGTGGATTCGCTGCTGCAATTGCGCCAGCGGCTGGATCGTCTTCCCAAGCGGAGTCCTGAGCGAAAGGTTCAGGTGGAGGCGGTAGCAGAAGTGTATGGAGTTTCTCCCACGACAGTATATCGGGCGTTGCAGGCTTTCCCCAAATTAAAAAATGCTCACCGGGCGGATCGCGGCAAGCCACGTGTTTTACCGAAAGGCGAATTAGAGCGGTATTGTGAGTTGGTTGCCGCGCTTAAGTTGAGGACGACCAACAAGCAGGGGCGGCATTTATCTACGAAGCGCGCCATTCAATTATTGGAGGAGTATGGAATTGAGACACCCCAGGGGTTAATTCGTGTGCCTGAAGGGCTGCTCCACCGAAGCACGGTGGATGTTTATTTGCGGCAGTGGCATTTGGATCAACCACGTCTGACCCGTCAGCCTCCGGCAGTCCGGTTTGAAGCGGAAGAGAGTAATGCCTGCTGGCATTTTGATATGTCTCCTTCGGACTTAAAGCACATTGATAAGCCGGAATGGGTGGATCCGGGTAAAGGGACACCCACCCTGATGATGTTTAGCGTTGCAGATGACCGCAGTGGGGTATCTTATACGGAATATCGCTGCGTGTATGGGGAGGATGCGGAGTCGGCCTTGCGCTTTTTGTTTAAGGCAATGGCCCCCAAGCCGGATCCACGATTTCCGTTTCAAGGGATTCCCAAGTCGATTTATATGGATAGCGGCCCTGTCGGGAAGAGTCGGGTGTTTCAGAATGTCATGCTCGCCCTGGGCATAGAATGGCACATGCATGTTCCTGCCGGCAAAGACGGTACGAGGGTGACCGCCCGTTCCAAAGGGAAAGTGGAACGCCCGTTTCGGACGGTGAAAGAGGCTCATGAGACGCTGTATCATTTTCACAAGCCGGAAACCGAAGCTCAAGCCAATGAATGGCTGTTTCATTATCTGCTGCGGTATAACGACCAGCCTCACCGTTCTGAGGGACGTTCTCGGATGGAGGACTGGTTGGCCCACCTGCCCAAAGAAGGATACCGGGAGATGTGCAGTTGGGAGCAGTTTTGTCGGTTTGCCCGAGAGCCGGAGCGTCGCAAAGTGGGCATTGATGCGCGAGTAACAGTTGATGGCACCGCTTATGAGGTGGAGCCGTCGCTTGCCGGGGAGCAAGTTCTGCTGTTGTGGGGCTTGTTTGACAATGAGTTGTATGTGGAATTTGGCGGAGAGCGCTTCGGCCCATACCAGCCGGTCTCTGGTCCGATTCCATTGGGCCGTTACCGTGCGTTTAAGCGCAGCAAGTCGATGGAGCGAGCCGATCGGATTCGTCAGCTGGCGGGCCAAGTTGGGGTACCCATAGCGGCCTTGTCCGGAGAAGATGTGCAGTTGGTCAAGCCTGTTGACGCTGGAAATGAGGTCATTCCCAGTCAGCCTTTCGAGTCTCAGATAATATTGGAAGCTCACTTTCCCAATGGCGTCACTGCCAAATTGGCGATTGCGGATGATTTGGGGCTGCCCTTATCTAAGCTTGGGGCAGAGGACAGAGCGTTTATTGAGCAAGTTTTAGCAGAAACCCTGGTTCGTCGGGTGGTTTTCGAGCGAATACGGTCTTATTTTAGGGAGAAGGCAAGTCATGCGGATTGATGTGATGGAGCATTACGGGCTAGTGAAGCCCTTGAGCCAGGCTGGCTATTATGAAACCAAGCACCACCAGCAGATGCTGAAGGATATCAAGGGTTCCATCCTGGAAGGACGTCTAGTAGCCGTTTGTGGTGTAATTGGCAGTGGGAAGACCGTGACTTTGCGGCGGTTGCAACAACAGCTTCGAGAGGAAAACCGGATTCTGGTGTCCAAGTCGCTGGCAGTGGAAAAGCACCATGTTCGGCTGACCACGCTGGTTAACGCCTTGTTTTATGATTTGTCATCCGACAAGCATTTCCAGATTCCGCAGCAGGGGGAGAAGCGGGAGCGAGATTTGCGGGAGCTGGTGAAAAAGAGCAAGCGGACCGTAGCCTTGTTTATCGATGAGGCGCATGATTTGAGTAGCCAGACGTTGACTGGTCTTAAACGCCTGATGGAAGTGGTGGAAGATGGCGAGGGCCGGTTATCGGTTATACTGGCCGGGCATCCCAAGTTGCGGAATGATTTGCGGCGGCCCACCATGGAGGAGATTGGTTACCGGACGGATGTCTTCACGCTGGACGGGATTACGGGCAGTCAGCGGGAATATATTTATTGGCTCTTGAAGGCTTGTACGGATGGTCAAGTTGAGCCGGAAGCCATTCTGAGCATTGAGGCCATTGATTTACTGGCCAGCAAACTGCGCACCCCCTTGCAAGTCCAGCAGCATTTGGCGCTGGCTCTGGAGGCTGGTTATTTAACTGGTGAGCAGCCCATTTCTGCCTCACTGGTGGAAAGCGTACTATCCAAGCAATTGAATGACCTGGAGCCAACGCTAACCCGTCATGGGTATCGGATGAAAGACTTGGTGGCACAGTTTGATGTCAAGCCTGCCGAAGTGAGGGCCTTGTTCAGCGGCCAGCTGGAGCCAAATCGAGCCACGGAAATTCAGAACCGGCTGTTGGCCGCCGGGCTACCCTTATGAGAATCTATCTCGAAAACACAAAAAGAACCCTAGAGAGACGCAAAAACTGTCTCAGGCTTGCCGTATCGATAGGGTCTACCTCATTGAGAATCCCTGGCGCCATTACGCTTCTCGTCATTTGCAATTAATCCTGGCACAACTCCGATAATTGCAAGCACATCTCGTTGTTTTCAAGCACAGTTGCAAATAATCCTAGCCCGACACCCCCTCCAGTTGCATTTATTCCTGGCAGAAATTTGCCTCGTTTGCAAGCATGACCGTTTATAATTTCAAGCCGCTACAGCTATGGCGAAATCGAAGGTTTCTTAAAAAATGGCGTGAAATTGAAAATTGTACGAGAACGAAAACATTTTCTCTTTTGTAATCGAATGCTGCTGGAAAGACAGGCCATACAAGCACTTTACCGTTTGCGCTGGAAAATTGAGGAGGTCTTTCGGGTACTCAAAAGTGGGATTGGCCTCGACGGCTGTCAGCAACATTCCATGCGGGCACAGGGCATTTTTGTAGCGGGCTGCCTTTTGCTATTTTCACACCTGGAGATCGTTTCAGGCGGAAAGCCCTATGCGGCATTGGCTAGTGTCATTTCCGGCGCTCTAAAACCCGAAACTTTGATCGCTGAGGAATTTTTCATCCTGCCTTGAAGTTGAGAGAAAGCACCAATAAACTACAGCACATCTGAATTTAAAGTGTATAAAAAATGGAGAACTATTTAGAGAAACTGGAGAGACAGCAAGCCGCTATAGATGAGTTTAACACTTGCTTCCCTGGGGTTATGGATCAGCCCATGGACGAGACACAAAAATCAAAATTATTTGCCGAATTGGTAAATGCGGCAGAGCATAATACACATCCCATTGAGACAGCTTTCCGACTTGGCTTGGAACGGATCCGCTAATTCTGTTAAGCTCTACCAACTAAACCAAGGAGGATCCGCGCCTGCAACAGGCCCACCGGGCCAATAACCAGAAGCGTTTACCGTGCCGCTGGTAATAGTGGTTACTGTGGCCAATCGCCCATTTGGATAGATGAAAAAGAAAACAGATTTTCCAGGCCCATTAGTTGTTCCATCTGTGACATGTCCATCTGGATCTACTACAAAATTCAACGCATTAGTTGTGGTGTTGGTGCCACCAATCCCATTGCCATCAAACCATATAACCGCACCACTATGGAGTTTAACACACCCGTTTGTGGCACAATCCAGAGTCGTATAGCCATAAGCATTGTCAAGAGTCAAATTGGTAGTATAGGAACTATAGTTTAGATACGGTGTTAAATCTTTTGCATTGGTGGTGGATGTCAGAAGGCCGTTCAACTTGTATGTTTGAAATGCGGCCGCAAACATAGAGGCCGCTTCTTTAGTAACCGCATTATACTGTCCATTCTGTTGGGAAGTGACAACTTTGGGAATAGTAAAGGTCGCAATCTCGCCAAGAATGGCCAGGCAGATTAAGAGCTCGGCCAAGGTGAAACCGCTATAGGGCTTTACTGGGAAGGCTGTGTACATTCAAGAGTCCTAAAATGATGAAGTGGGACTATTTACGATTATCGTCTATTTAGTTAAAAACTGTGATTCACTGCGTAGATG
>CABHPA010000091.1 GCA_902168245.1 Candidatus Melainabacteria bacterium | reverse complement strand
CCTTCATTGTCCTACTGCCACCTCACTTGGGGAACCGTTCAGTAAGACGACTCAGCTCAAAAAGGGTGGCTCAAATTTTGACTGCCGTTTTGTTCAAAATCGGCTCAAAATTACGATACCGTTTCCAGCGACCATATCCTTAAAACTCGCCCCTTTCGGGATGGTGATGGGCGCATACGGCTGACCGGCGTATTTGTCGCTGATGTATTTTATGAATAGTAGCACCAGTACGTAATCTTTATATTGGCTAGCGTCCATACCCCCACGCAGCTCGTCACAGCCTGACCAGAGGGAGGAATAGAGTTCGGATTTCTTAATGGCCATACAAATTCTCCTGTTTTGGCTTTAGAAGCTTTTACTTACTAGCCTACTCAGGCATTTGATATTGAAAATAGGCTTCTCCATGTACTCTTCAAGAGCCATAAGTAATCTCATTGTCTCTTAAAACGCATCTTCTCGACAATGATAACAGCTTGAAATTCTGGCGTTACACTCATGAGGATATGTGTAATATATATACTGAAGCATTAGCAGGTTATTCTATTTGCACAGTACAAATATTTTTAGACCTCAGTTCCGATTAGGGTGAGACCTGATGTATAAGCTCCTAGGACTCGTGCATAACTCTGGAATAAAATTATGATAGGCAACTGTATTGCAAATTATTAACTAAGATAGGGTAACTTTCTGGATTTACAAAGAGCCATTGATTACTTTGTTAATTACTTCTTTTTGAAGAACTCCAAGTTGAGTTTTATTTAAATTACATTGTGTATAGGCACCCACTTTTGTGCGTCTATTGGTATATAAATGCTCTTTCCAGGTGATTAGACTGAATTTCATCTTTGGTCTAATCTCAATTTCATAAGTAAAACGATAGTCACCACTTCTACCTACTGGCAACCCATCATTTCCTATTGTCCAATCCCCTAAGAAATTCAACCTCTCTATAGCTCTTCTCATTTCTAAAGCTGATTGAAAGCGCTGGGTAGGGTTAAAGTCTACTGCTTTGTTAATAAACTTCTTAAGTTGAGTTGGGATAAACTGTGTATATCCATTTTTATTGGGTATTTTCCCTTTTTCTTTATGTTGGTTAAAAAGATTGATATCTTTCAAACGATAGAAATCATCTTTTATACTTCCTATTCCATTGACAAGTCTATAGAGGGTGCAACCAACTTGATAAATATCTGATTGTGGATGAATATGATTTTCCCGGTGGGTTTCAGGAGCACAGTGTATTCTATAGAATGATGATGTTTTGGCTCCATCTTTGGGATTATAAGCTAGAGAAATTCCATAATCAGCAAGGATAGCAGTATTCGCCTCTGAGATAAGAATATTCGAAGGTTTTATATCATTATGGAGAAATTCTTTTTCATGGAGATGCTCTAAACCGCAAAGTATTTCTCGAGAATATTTCAAAGCGTCCCTAATAGGTAAGAAATTTTCCGAATTCAGTCGACCTATAACCGATCCTTCACTATGGTAATCTTGAGCAATGATCGTAACAACTTGGTTTTCAAGAGTAAGAATATCTGCATAATGAATTTTCACTAAATTAGGATGATTATAGCGACAACCATTTTTGGCCTCATCTAACAATGCTGGGTCTAATGAAGCAGAAAGCAGCATTTTTATAGCTACTATTTTATCCAAGGTAATATCCTTAGCAAGCCAAACCTGGCCAAAATTGCCCTGGCCTAATTGAGAAATTAATTGGTATTTATATAATGTTTGACCTGCAGAAAAAATCATTATCATAACCCTGATTTAGCAGCAAGAATTACATCCGCAACATCTTCACCCCAGTATTTTTCTGTTGCTCCTGCCAAGGCTGCTGCTGTTTGCAATAGTTGTGCTTTTTTTATTCCCAAAGAAGCATAAAGAATTTTTTTAACTGGAATACCTTTGGCAGCACCCACAGCCATAATTACTCCGTCGAGATTACTAGAGAATCGGTTAGTTGACTTTTCGGAAAATTTAGTAAATTCATTTTCCTTGATAACTATTAGCTTTATGCCTTTATTTCTTTCAAGAATACTGATGGTTTCGTTAAAAAGGTAAACTACCTTCTCATTTGAGTTTGATATTGCTTTAGGAAAGGGAACTCTAAAGTCAGCTTTAAGATTAATAAATGATGGAGTTTCCTGCGTGCCTGTTGCAATTGCATACCACAATAAGGAAGGAGAGACCTTTATTCCAAGGACAGACATATAAAATCCACATATTTCTAACCGCTGCTGTAGGGGCAACAAATCTTACCCAAGCTAGATTGATTATATTGTAACAAGTACTATTTTGCTCATCAATATCGGAGTCTTGACCATACTGCTAGTATTAGATACTAGAGGAATTTAATGGTTGTTTTTTGGGATTAATCGGATGGCATACAAAAAATCAGCCTTTGAGGGGCTGATATCGATATTTTAAAATGGTGGGTCATCGGTGACTTGAACACCGGACCTCACCCTTATCAGGGATTCGCTTTCATTCAAATCTTGCCATTGATAAGCTTTCATATCAATAGAAGTACCATTCTGCTTGGGCTTCGTCAATCGACGTTACCAGCCTTGCATGGCTTGTATGACTTGGGCTTCATCACTCATGAGGTACTCTTGGGTGGTGCGAATGTCTGAATGTCCAAGTGCCAGTTGAATGAGATGCAAGGGTTTACCTTGATTGGCGTAGTAGGTGGCAAACGTGCGTCGAAGACCATGGGCTGTAATGGGAATATTGGCTAATTTAGAGAGCTTCAGTAACCGTCGAGTTACATCAGCTGTTTTGAGCCGGGTGCCTCGTCGATTCAAGAAAAATGCTTGTCTTTCAGTCGCCACCCGGCCCGAACGAACTGTCAGGTAATTTGCCAAATAAGTGGCCAAAACTGAAAGAATACCCACCTTTCGGCTTTTCCGGCCTTTGCCCAATATCACATGGATAGTGCCTTCACTCAGGTTTACATCGTTCAGATTGAGGTGGCACAGTTCTGCGATACGCAGCCCCGTATGGATAAAAGTTTCTAATAAAGTTTGATCCAAAATACGGCTATAATCAGCTTCATAACGCTTGGTTTTGATTGTTTTTCGCAAGGCATTGATTTGAGCTTCTTCCCGCAAGACGGTTTTACGAGGAGGGGTGACCCGTTTTGGCCGAAGTTTCCGCAACCGGGTTAAGGTATCCTCCTCTAGGAGTCCCATGGCAATCAGAAATTTGGCAAAACTAATTAGGCTATAGAGCATATTGTGCCGGTTAGAATAACTTTCCACTGGATACTGACTGAGCACCCGATAAACATGGGACTGCTGAAAGGCTTCAGCTAGAGTGAGGGAATTGCTTTGCCCTTCCCAACCCAACCGGGTGTAACGGATAAAACGGTGCTCAAAATTCTGGGCGGAGCGAAGCGTATAAGGACGCATGCCTTGTTTCATATCAATGACCCACAGATCAAAGGCTTGTCTTAGCGCAGGACTCCAAAAGTCTGGAGGCAGTGTTTTGACCCGCTGATAAACTCGCTTAGACATATTGAATTCTCTCCTATGCTTTAAAGAACGAGTGATTTATCGCTCTAAGGCCAAGGAGAGTCAACGGTTATGGGGCATGAGTCACTTGGGTTTCTAGGGCTTCCAGTTCAGCCAGCGTTTTGGTAAAACGTTCTTTGAGCATGGCCCGAAATTCAGGGCTCTCCAGCATGCCGTCTTCTCGAAAAACGCCTAATAGATCTTCTTCTGAGATATCCGTTTTGTTAGGAGTATCCTCTACAGTTTCCGATGCATTCTCTAACTCAAGGGCTTGGTTTTCCTGTTCTAGCCAGTTTTCAAAGAAGGTCTGCAAGCCTTTTTCTTCGATGTAATCCATGGCTCCTTCCATAACGGCGTAGAGTTCAATGGGTAGGAGTGCCATAACCGGTTTCCCGTGCTGTTCAATCAATACCGGATACGGATTGGTTTCAAAGCGTTTGGGGAATAACTGTAAGTCATGACGGACTTGGCTGAGGGAGAGAAGATTGAGATCATCCATGGGGTAAATCCTTGTAAATAAGCAACAAAAAAACTTCGGTAGAAACCGAAGCTTTAAGGAGAAAATGGTGCCACCTCGCAGAATTGAACTGCGGACACGCGGATTTTCAGTTCAATGCTGGTTTGATAGCCAATAAAGGCCAGTGTTTCCAGACTTTATGTCTGCTTTTTCTTGAGATTTTGAGGATTTTATGTCTTTTTCAGGGTGTTTTATGTCCCCTTTTAACAGTGCCAAGATCCAAAAAACCAGTCAATATACATATTTTCAGGATGTGAAAAGGAAATAGCTGGACATAAACGGGACATAAAATGGGCTTAAAGAGACTCTATTTGTTCTAGGTTGCTTTTAAATAGGCTGAATATGCCATTAAATTGTCATAAAGGCCTATAATTCAATAGTTTCTAGGCTTGTTCGTGTGTCTATGCCGCTATAGCGAAGCTTTAATGAGGGTTAAGGTCCTTCTAGACCTAGCGGCATAAGATTTTTAGATGCCAATTATAGATACTGTAATTTGGCTTAATAATTGTTTACAGAGCAGGTGGTTTTTGTTAAAGAATATTTCAAAATGAAATTTAGGGCTTGTTAAATATTTCAAAATGAAATAAAATGAATTCATGAGAGTCCTAACTCGTAAACCTGTTGATAATTTTAAAGCTCAGCATCCAGATTCAAGCACCTCGCTTGATGTATGGTATGAGGCAATGACAAAAAATCGCTTTGAGTCACCGGATAGCCTAAAGCAGGTGTTCGGGAACAAGCTGGACATTGTAGTAAGAGGTTTCGTGTTTGATATCTCAGGTAACAAGTACCGTCTAGCGGCATCGATCCATTTCAATACGCAGACGGTCTTTATTCGGGAGATCATGACCCATGCCGAATACAGCAAGGAATCTTGGAAACAGCGACATAAAGACTTTCATTGAAGCGGCCTCAGACCAGAATGCGGCTTTTATCCTGCAATACCTCAATATTCAGGATGAAGAATCTCATGATCGGGCCATTGAATTAGCCGGGGCGCTGATGGATGAAATCGGAGATGTGCCGGATCATCCGGTGCAAATCTTTATGGACTTATTGGGTGATGCTATTGCTCGCTATGAGGATAAAATTTACCCGGCTATCAGTGCAAATCCAGTTGAAATGCTTAAATTCCTGATGGAAGCCCAAGGTGTTAAGCAGTCTGACTTGGCTGATATCTTTGGCAGTCAGGGAAATGTGTCCCAGGTGCTGAAAGGCGAGCGAAAGCTGAACAACCTGGAGCATATCCGTAAACTGGCTGAGCGGTTCCATGTAGATCCGGCAGTATTCGTTTAATTGACCGGGTTCCTGTTTTTAGATCCTGATCTGCGCCCCATATAGGGAACCATTTAAAACTTGAGGTTTTTATTCATGGGAAGAAAGGAACCTTAAGCAATGAAGATTTCCAGATTTACAGAAGAGCAGATTATCGCAGCCATTCGTAGCCAG
>CABHPA010000090.1 GCA_902168245.1 Candidatus Melainabacteria bacterium | reverse complement strand
TAAATACCGCCACTGCTTGTCGCTTAAGTCACTGGTATATCGCTTTTGAGTGTCCATTGTGCTTCCCTCCCAACTTTACAGGGAAAGACGACCTAAACACTCAATTTGTTGCACTTCTCAGATAGCCTCTAAGAACTGTATTCTTCTTGTGATTTTGGCAGGATGTGACACTGGAATAACTGTTTTATTTATACTAAGTATCTCAATTGCGCCATTGAAGACTCCTCCTTGTTGAGTCTTTGTCTCCACAAAATCGTCATATCTTGCTTGACATACGTTCTCGTTTCGGGCTTAATGGGTTGCATAGTCAAGCAGATGCCACCTTAGCTCAGTTGGTAGAGCAGCGGACTGAAAATCCGCGTGTCCGCAGTTCAATTCTGCGAGGTGGCACCATTTTTCTTTCTCAAATTTGTCCTCAAATATAGAACTATGGTTCAATAAACAGTAAAACCAGAATTTTTTCTGGTTTTTTGTCTATTTATCCACTGTTTGCATAGCGGGCTACTTGAATTAAAGAATCTTGGTATTGCCAATACTGCAAATGTGAGCGGCTTTCTGTGGAACATTCAGATATCCAGGATATGGCCCAAAAAATCGGTCTGTCCGTTCACGCAAAACAGGTCTATTTGATAGGTTCATACGCGCGAGGGACTGCTCATGGACAATCGGACGTGGATTTTATCGTCATCCTGCCCAATGAGCGCCTTGAAGGAGACTCAGTCTTGAGCATTTGGCATCAAGCAAGACTTACTGTTCAAGATTCCATGGTTGGCGTCGATATACTGGTCTTTTCTGAATCAGACTGGGAAAAATGGCAAACTTCTTCCCACCATATTCTGGGAACTTGCCAGCGGGAGGGCCAACTTTTATATGAAACCTGAGCCAGAACACGCCACATTCATGCTACAGGTGGGCTTAAGAGACTTCAAAACCCTACAAGGCATGTTGTCGGGACCGAAAACTTTTGAAGACGCTATCTTCGGTAGCAGGATTTGGCTCATTACCCCCTCTTCACTGTAAAATGGAAAGATGATTTCGGCACTTTTAAATGACGATGAATTTCAGCGGTTGCTTCTTGTCATCCGGGAAACTATCCAAGCACGCTTTCCAGTGCTTCAGGGCTTATATTTATTCGGAAGTGTTGGCTCTGGGCAAGATAACGCCGAGAGTGACCTGGACTTAGCAGCCTTATTCCCCCGCCCCGTTGATCCAGTTGCCCTTTGGGAGTGTGCTGGAGAAATTGGCAGCCTTGTAAACCGGCATGTGGATTTGGTCGATTTACAAAGCGCGTCTACAGTCATGCGTATGCAGGTAATTCAAACAGGTCAACGAATTTTTACCACGGATGAAGTTGCCTGCCAAACCTTTGAAATGGTGGCCCTCAGCATGTATGTACGCTTTAATGAGGAGCGACAAGGGATTATTGAGGCAATACAGCAAGATAAACGGGTTTTTGGCTAATGGATGACATTATTCTCAACAAGGCAGCGATTATCGAGCGATGCCTCAAGCGAATCCATGAAGACTATGATGGTTATAAGGAAGAGTTCAGAACCAGCTTTTTGCGCCAGGATGCCATTATCCTGAATCTGCAAAGGGCCTGTGAAGCGTCCATTGATTTGGCAGCCCATATCTTCGAGTGAAAAAACTCGGGCTTCCACAGACCAGTCGTGACATGTTTACTCTGTTACAAGAGGCAGGACTCATAGATGCACAGCTAAGCGATCGTTTACAGAAAATGACCGGCTTTCGCAATATTGCAGTGCATAACTACCAGAAACTGGATTTGGCCATTGTTCAGCACTTGATTGAACACAGACTTGGTGATATCCAAGCTTTCTCCAGCGCAATGATTGCACTGAATCATCAAAATTAGTTGTTTATTAGAATTTTTGAAAGTATAAAGGATTATGGATAGCACCATATACTGTTTTCAGGTATAAATAAAGGAAAGTGAGTTGCAATTACTAAGGTATCAAAATGTTGGATTATGAAGAGGGTAGAAAAAACTTAAAAGCGTTAATCTCTTGGTATGAAGGGAAAGAAGGAAACCGAAATGAAGCAGCAACTCGGCTCCATTTAATTGATCGATTAATTTTTGAATGCCTTGGCTGGGAAAGGTGCGAAGTATTTCCAGAAGATAATTACCAGAAGGAATATACCGATTATACCTTTAAGGTTCCCCGCTCTATCCTCGTCATTGAAGCAAAAAAAGAAAATCAATATTTCGAGCTACCTGCTGGCCAAAAAGGGCGTCTTGAATACAATATAAAAAATTTATGCCGCGACTATCTGGATTTGAAAGCAGCTATTGAGCAAGCTGCTGGATATTGTCAAGCTAGGGGTATATCAAACGCGGCAGTAACAAATGGCCATCAATTTGTTGTGTTTCTTGGAGCTCGTTTAGACTCAATACCGCCCTTAGAGGGCAAGGCAATAGTTTTCCCTTCATTAGAATTTATCTATGAAAACTTTCTTATATTTTGGCAGCTTTTATCTAAAGCTGGCATCCTAGATGGTCATATTACAAAAATACTAACTGGCGCTATAAAACCAGATCCACCACCAAAGATTGCGTCAAAAATTTTAAATTACCCAGTACCAATAGAAAAAACTGAGCAGCAATTGGATTTAGATATCTTAAGCGATATCATCTTTGATGATGTATCACGGGAAAGAGATTTAGAAGAAACTTTTTATCGTGAATGCTACTCTTCAAGTAGTATCCTCTCTCAATATTCTGCAATGAGCAAAAAGATGATCGAAGAGAGATATACAAAAATTTTTGATGATGGTACAAAATCTCCAACCCTCATTCCGGTCAAAAGCATAACCAAACAAAAGAAAAATAAACTGCATCCCGAATTACTTACTAAAAATACTCAAAGACCAATAATACTTTTAGGCGATGTGGGAGTAGGAAAATCTTCATTTATACACAATCTCATTCATGTAGAGGCTGCATCTGTCTTTGAAAATGCAATCGTACTTTATTTGGATTTTGGAACAGAGGGTACTCTTACATCAGATATTAAACAATATATTTTAAAAAAAATTAAAGCTAAACTTCTGGATGCCTATGATATTAATATTGATGAAGATGAGTTTATACGGCAACTTTATAAAGAAGATTTGGAAAGATTTTCAGTTGGTGCTAACAAAAGGCTTCTAGAGGTTGCACCTGATAAATATTATGAAAATGAAGTTAAACATCTTTTGGACTTAACCTCTGATCTGGATCAACATTTAAAAAATGCTTTAATCTTTATCGAAAAAGTACATCAAAAGCAAATTATTGTTTTTTTAGATAACGCAGATCAACGTGAGGATCCGGATCAGCAATCATTTTTTATTATAGGCTGTGAAATTGCCGCAAACTGGCCTGCAACAATATTTATTCCTCTTCAACCTGAAACTTTTTATCGTTCTGTCACTAAGGGTTCATTAAGCTCTTATCATCCCAAAGTTTTTACAATACATCCTCCTAGAATCGAAGTCGTCATAGAAAAGCGATTAAAGTTTGCCTTAAAACTTACAAGTGGCGAAATTCCTCTTTCAACCTTATCAGGCGGAAGCCTTAGTTCATCAAATATCGAATCTGTAATTAAAACTTTTTATTACTCTTTTCAAACAAACGATGCTTTAAAAACTTTTTTAGAAAATATCTCAGGTGGAAATGTCAGAATTGCTCTAAATCTTATAAAAAACTTCTTTGGGAGCAGTAATACAAACACTGAGGAATTACTGCGTATTATTCAGCATCATGGTATTTACAATATCCAACAGTATCAATTCTTAAAAGCGGTAATTCATGGTGATGATTTATATTATGATCCTCAACGCTCAGTAATTGCGAATATTTTTGATGTAGGCTTACATGCCTCTAATGAACATTTCCTTATCCCTTCTATAATATTAACTCTTCATAAAGCAAAAAACAAAAGTGCCGGTGGATTTGTTGATACAGCTTTTGTCTATGAGCAGCTTCAAAGTATTGGCTACCAGGTTGAACAAATTGATCTTGCTATTATAAAGGCAATGAATAAAAAGTTAATTCAAGGATCCACAAGAAGAACTTTAAAGGCAGGCGATGAGCTGCCCCCTGGCTTACGGGCCACAAGTATAGGGGTTTATACAGTTTCAAGTCTAGCTGGTGACTTTGTATACTTGGAAGCAATGAGTGTAGATACCCCTATATCAGTCTCTCACTATAGTGATAAGCTACTTCCTTATTTTTCTCCAGGCAAAGAAAAAATTACGTTGGCAGAAAAATTAGAGAAAGTTAAGATATTTAGAGAATATTTAGATAAGCAATGGGCACTTTTTAATCCTTCTGAGAAAATTTTTGATTGGCGAGAATACTCACTAATTTTAGCTAATAATTGTCACTCAATAGAGATACGTTTAACAAAACGCTCTTAAACTAACACGGTACTTAACGGTACTTAAAAGTTACAATGTAAATAACCAAGCTTGGGTAAAATCAGTAGGTTCATTAGATTTCCTCGTATTCTCCAAAATTGTGACTGAGACCCACCGCCGGTACCATCCAAAGCTAGAGTTTCAGGATATTAGCACAATTGAATGGCCTTAGACAAAAAACACTCTCAAAATATCGTCGTCGAGATCAAAAAAACGGTGTATAAAAGC
>CABHPA010000089.1 GCA_902168245.1 Candidatus Melainabacteria bacterium | reverse complement strand
GCTAGCCGGACTGTTTCTGACCGGAACTTTCCTACTGGCCCATGCCTATGCGGATTCACCCAGGGAGGCCGCTTTCAACAGCTCAGCCAGCAGCCATGCGCTAGTAGCGCCCAGCCACCATCCCGGCAGAGCAAATCCGCTTCCAAGCTTCAACCAGATTTAACCCTATCTCTCTCCTTACTTATTTTATTCCTACCAATTCCGTACTACCCCGCTGTCCAGTTTTGCCAAACGACTGGGCGGCTTTCCTTTTTTTAGGAGACATCACCAAAACGCAAGGCGAAAATGGGCAACGCGTTAACGGTAATTGGTGAACTGCAAGGGCATGCCCTGGCGCTCGCCGAACTCGCGCACACGCTTGATCACCTCTTGCAGGTCGTCCCTGTTTTTACCGGAAACCCGCACCTGGTCACCCTGGATGCTGGCCTGCACCTTCAGCTTACTTTCCTTGATTTCGGCCACGATTTTCTTGGCCATATCGGTCTCAATACCTTTTTTTAGGTTGATTGTCTGGCGCACCTTACCGCCCAAAGCGGCTTCCGGCTCTTGCAAATCCAGAATCAAAGGATTCAGGCCGCGCTTGGAAACCTTGCTTTCCAGAATATCGAAAATGTTCTTGGCCCGAAAATCGTCGGTGGTAGTAATCACGATCTTCTTGCCCTCTTCCAGCTCCAGCTCGCTGTTGGAATCCTTGAGGTCAAAACGGGAGGCGATTTCACGGCGGGTCTGATCCATGGCGTTCACCAATTCCTGCTGATCAAACTCTGAGACAATGTCAAAACTGGCGTCTTTAGACATCGGGGTATCCTTCTGCAAACTTGCTACAAACAAACTTCCGGGGTTGAAAGCATTTTAGCCCTCTAAAGGGATTTGGCCTTTTACAAGCGAAGCCCTTTATACTACAGTTCGTGATTGTATCGGAAAATGGCCCCTCGAAAAAGCACCCGATGCATCCGCTTCCCATCAACCGGAGGAAAGTCCCTAAGGACGCCAATGGATTACGCCATCCAATTGTTACTCCCTATTATGGGCGGCCTACTGCTTGGCTATTGGCTGAACCAGCGCTTCGGCGTCGACCCAATCTGGACGGTAATTCTAGCAATTTTAGGAATGGTAGGCGGTATCGGTATTCTTTATAAGCGTTTCACCTACCCGGAACTTTACGCCCAGCCAGGTAAACAGGCCCATCAAAAGTCAAAACCTAAAGCGTCAAAGACCTCCGGGCAAAAGCCAGGTAAAGCGCCACCGGGTTCAACGTCGGAGAAAAAGACCGCGCTTCCCATTGAACACCTGGACTTCCTGTACCGTGAACCAGACGAAAAAGACGATCCTGAACATCCTTACCGGGACGAGGACGACCCAAGCCAACCATGAGCAATAATCCCGCCACATATTACCCCCGACTCAAGCGCAAGTTGTGGATTGGCACACTTGCTACAGATGCTATTATGCTCTCTGCCGTCGCAATTGGGTGGCCTGAGCACATGAAGTCAATGGCTTTAGGCATCTTGTTAGGACTTTTTTACCTATGGAGCCTTGGCTTCAGCGCGGAACACCCCAAAAAGAAAATCCAGTTTGTGTTTTCTCTTATAAGAATCTGGATTTTAGCGTACGTTATTGTCAAGCTGTCACACGCCCATGTCACTGAAGTTGCTATTGTCATGTGCGGACTTTTAAGTTACAAAGTGATTCTGACAGTAGAATATGTGGTTCAAGCATCGCGCGCATTCCGTGTGCCGCCTCACCAAAAGGTCTCCATCCCCCTGAAAGGCCCATAAGCCGGAACCGCGGTCTCTACTTCCTTGACTTATGTTATGAGAGCAACAAGCAAGATTAAGGTATAAAAAATCATCATGGATCACCCTTGGATTTTTTACTTACTGGGCCAAAAAGTTAACCTCAACACTTTAATTATGGCTTGGGCTGGCATGGCGGTCGTTTTAACGCTTGCCTGGCTGTCTACCCGGAATCTTAAGGTGGTTCCTAGTAAGCTTCAAGTGGTCGGCGAAGGCTTTTTTGACGTTTGCCGCGGCATTACCATGGCAACCGCAGGGAAACGGGGCGATGGCTTCCTGTTTTTCATCGGTTCACTGTTTCTATTTATTCTGACTTGTAACTTGATGGGCCAGTTGCCACTCAAGTTAATCTCAATTCCACACGGCGAACTAATTGCAGCCACCGGTGATATCAATACAACCAGTGGTTTGGCAGTACTCTCCCTGCTCTTTTATATCTTTTATGGCATCAAGAAAAAAGGCTTACGGTATTTCCAGCACTACATTACGCCAAATGTGTTTTTCTTGCCGCTCAACTTGCTGGAGGATGTAACTCGTCCAGGCTCTCTCCTAATCCGTCTTTATTTCAACATTCTGGTTGGCGAGATTCTTTCCGGTATTGCTTTGAAGTCGGCGCCTTATGTGCTGCCCAGCCTGGTCATCTTCCTGGAATTGTTCGTAGCCGTAGTGCAAGCGTACATTTTCGCTATCCTGAGTTCAGTCTACGTCAGCTTGTTGTCGGATGATCACCACTAGGCTTCCAGGCTTAAAGAGTCTAAATTTTTCAGACATTTTGAATTAACCCGAAAGTTTACATCCCAAGAAAGGAGAACACTAAAAAATGGCACTCGATCCTCAAGTAGCAGCAGCGGCAGCTCTCGGTGGCCCCTTGGCAGTTGGTTTGGCTGCAATTGGCCCCGCTATCGGTATCGGTCTGATGACCGCAGCCTACTTTAACAGCGTTGCCCGTCAGCCGGAAGTGCAAGGCAACCTGACCCCCCAATACTTCATTACCCTGGGTGTTGTGGAATTGCTGGGTCTGTTCGGCTTCGTGTCCTTCTACCTGATGTTCAGCAAAATTTAATTCCAGATTTGATGGAACCGCTTTTTAAATAAAGCGGTTCCATTCCAATCTTCTCCGTCAAACCAATTTCCGAGGAATTCAGTCAGCAATGCCAGAGTTTAACGCCACATTAGGATTTATTGTAGTCAGCTTCATTGTTTTTATGGTGGTGATGAAGGCTATCTATTTCGACCCGATTCTGAATATCAAGCATGAGCGTGAGCGCAAGCTGATGGACGATAAAAGTTCGGCTGAGCAATTCGCGGAAGAGTATGAGCGGGTTTACGCAGAATACCAGGCAGCGCTAAAAAAAGCCCGCCAGGAAGCACATCAGCTTATTCAGGAAATTCGTCAAAACGCCAAACTGGCTGCTCAACAGAGTCTGACTGAGGCCCGCACGAACGCCCAGACTGAATCCGATTGCCAGATGGCGGAACTGAACCACTGGCGTGAAGCGACTTACAACCAGCTTGAAGGCGAGCGCAATGAGCTAACCAAGGCGATTGTGTCCAAGATTACCTCCGGCGGTAAAATCAGAACCGCCTCCCACAGCTAAAGGCAAGTGAACAGGAGCGATAAGAGCAGGAAATGATACCGCATATTGAAATGAATAGCTTCTTGCATCAGGCATCCGTGTACTTGCTGATGGCTGAAGAAGGTCATAAACATCTCACGTTAAAGCAGTGGCTGGAAGAATCCAACATTTTCAACATTGTTCTAGCTGCACTGGTGCTTGGTTTCTTAATCAAGAAATTTAACTTGCTGGGTATGATTGACACCCAGCAAGGCCAAATCTCCTCCGAGGTTCAATCGGTTGAGAGTCAGAAAAAAGAAGCGTTGGCCCAATTGGAAGATGCAAAGAGGCGCACCGCCAACCTGAAATCCGAAGTGGACGATATTTTGAAAAACGCGCGGGAATCCGCTGAAGCATTGTCCACCCAGATTATCGCTGATGCGAAGTCCGAGTCCGCCAAGATTATTGAAAACGCCAGAAAACGTGTGGAATTGGAACAAAGAGCAGCGATTAAAGATTTAGAAAAGCGGTTGCTGAACGATGCGCTTTTGGAAGCCCGCCGTGAACTGGCTGACAGCTTAAATGCTCAGGATCAAAAGCGTTCCGTGGAGACGTTCCTGGATGAATTGTCCCAAATGAAGGGAGGCGTACGCTAATGAGCAATCGTTTGGAAAACAACAAAGTAGCCTCACGTTATGCAAAGGCATTGTTTGAAAGCACTGTGGAAAGCGGAGAAACCAATCAGGTTGCATCCGACCTGAATGCAGTAAGCAGCTTGTTTGAGCAAGTGCCTTTGCTATTAAGTTTTTTGGAAAACCCTGGTGTTTCCCAGAATGAAAAGTTACAACTAGTGCAACAGCAGATTGGGCAATCTGCAAGCCCTTGGCTCAACCGGCTGTTGAAGTTACTGGTCGAAAACAACAGGGCTGCCATCCTTCCTCAACTAGCGGCGCAATTCGTGACACTGATCAATCAGCACGAAAATACAGCTCAAGCCGAAGTGGTCAGCGCTACCGAACTAGAAGAGGAGTTAAGATCCCGAATTCGCAAAACACTGGAAGAAACTTTCGGTTTTAGTCGGGTTGATCTACAAAACCGGGTTGACCCTGGTTTACTGGGTGGCGTCATTGTCAAGATTCAGGATCAGGTGATTGATGGAAGTTATGTGGGCCGCCTGGAAGAATTGCGAAAGCAAATCAGTAAATTGTAATATCCAGATTTTTTAAAATTGACTCTAAAGCGTTTTAAGACAAACACAGAAAAAGGAACCTGAAATGGCATTACGAGCAGAAGAAATTAGTTCGATACTGAAAGAAAAGCTCGCCAGCTACGAAACAGAAGTTTCGATCAGCAATGTCGGCACCGTATTGGAAGTAGGTGACGGGATCGCCCGTATCTACGGCTTGCGGGGCGCAATGTCCGGCGAATTGGTTGAATTCGCGGACGGGCATAACACAATGGGGATGGTCTTGAACCTCGAAGAAGATAACGTGGGTGTCGTTATCATGGGCGAGTACATCCACATTCAGGAAGGCCAACTGGTCAAATCCACTGGACGTATCGCCTCCGTACCATTTGGCGAAGATCTGCTCGGACGAGTCGTTAACCCATTGGGTCAACCGATTGACGGTAAAGGCGGTATCGAGGCGAAGGAATATTTGCCGGTCGATCGAAAAGCGCCCGGCATTATCGCCCGTAAATCCGTACACCAACCGCTGCAAACCGGCATCACCGCAATTGACGCCATGACGCCAATTGGCCGTGGCCAGCGCGAATTAATTATTGGGGATCGCCAGACCGGTAAAACAGCCGTTGCCATTGACACGATCCTGAACCAGAAAGGCCAGGACGTTGTCTGCATTTACTGTGCAATTGGCCAAAAATCCAGTTCCGTAGCGCAAATCGTGAAGATTCTGGAAGACAACGGCGCAATGGATTACTCCATTGTCGTTGCGGCTTCCGCAACCGATCCGGCCCCGTTGCAATACTTGGCGCCATTTGGGGCTGTGACGATTGCAGAAGGTTTTATGGCACAAGGCAAGCACGTTCTGGTTATTTACGATGACTTGACCAAGCATGCCTGGGCCTACCGCGCGATGAGCTTGCTGCTTCGCCGTCCGCCGGGCCGTGAAGCATACCCTGGCGATGTGTTCTACCTGCATTCCCGGTTGCTGGAACGTGCGGTTAAGTTGAACGATGCTTTGGGCGGTGGCAGCATTACAGCATTGCCGATTATTGAAACTCAAGCCGGTGACGTTTCTGCGTACATTCCGACCAACGTAATTTCCATTACCGATGGACAGATCTTTCTGGAAGCTGACTTGTTCAACGCCGGTATCCGTCCCGCTATTAACGCTGGCATTTCGGTATCCAGGGTAGGTGGCGCGGCGCAAACCAAGGCTATGAAAAGTGTTGCCGGCCAGCTTCGTTTGGCATTGGCCCAATTCCGTGAACTGGAAGCATTTGCCCAATTCGCCAGCGACTTGGACAAAGCGACCCAGGATCAATTACGTCGCGGCCAAAAACTGGTGGAAGTGCTGAAACAACCACAGTACAGCCCGTTATCTGTTGCACAACAGGTTTCCATCCTGTTTGCCGCAAACAAGGGATTGCTGGATGAAGTGGAGAGCAAGCAAATCGCCACGTTCAAACAAGAATGGTTCTCTTACCTGAGCGCCAACGTCGCTGACATTGAAGCCAAGCTGAACAAAGGCGACAAACTGGATGACGCCGATGAGAGCAAACTGGTTGAATCGATTAAAAAGTTTCGCGACAGCGTATTTACCGGCGGTAAGGTATAGAAAGGCCAGGGAAGGAAACTGAACGATGCCTAACCTGAAGGACATCCGACGCCGGATTAAAAGCGTCAAGAGTACCCAGAAAATTACGCAGGCCATGCGCATGGTGGCGGCCGCCAAGGTTAAGCGGGCGGAAAACCGTGTCAAAGCGGCGCGTCCCTACTCGATTGAGTTGCGGAAAGTGTTTAGCGCAGTTTTCAGCGAAATGAGCAATCATTTCCATGCCATTAGCGGTTCCCGGTATCTGGAACTCTTCAGGCCACGTCCCGTGCAAAACATCGGGATCATCGTGTATAGTTCCGATCGCGGATTGTGCGGCAACTACAACTCGGCCATTATTCGCCAAGCGTTTCGGCTGGAACGGGAAATTAAGGAACGGGGGCTGACACCCAAGTTCTATCTGGTAGGTAACAAGGCCATCCAGGCGTTTTCCCGGTATTCCAACTCTGAAATCCTGGGAAGAAGCGCAAACATGACCGCCGCTCCCACCCCGCCTGATGCCAACGTGATTGCGGAAACCATGCTGAAGGCTTTCCTGAGCGGAAAAATTGATACGATTGACGTGTTATCCACGCACTTTGTGTCGATGATTTCTTACAAAGTGCAGATGACGCCCGTGGTTCCGGTTCGCTCCCATATTGACTGGGAACCCGAGTTGATTCCGTCGCTGGATGATATTCAGCATTCGGTTGCAGGAAGCAAATTAAAGCCGGAAATGTTGTTGGAGCCCAACCCGATTGAAATGTTGGACAAGCTGGTTCCGATGTATATGAGCAACATGTTTTACACGCTGTTGCTGGAAGGCGCCGCAAGCGAGCTGGCTGCAAGGATGACAGCCATGTCCAACGCAACCAATAATGCTGGCGATATGATTAACCGATTGACGATTCTTTATAACAAGGTTCGTCAGGCGGCCATCACACAGGAAATTCTGGAAATCGTGGGCGGAGCGGAAGCTTTGCAGTAAGCCCGCAGTCAGCCCAAAGATTCATTCTAATTCAACTGATATAAGCCCCGATATATGGCCATCGGGGCTTATTCGTTTTTAGTTTCGTAAAATAGCACAAATGAACAGACCGGCTACAATACGAGCCGGTCATAAAAAATAGAAGTGAATCTGTTTCAAGAATCAGCCCCAGCGATCCAACTGCTTACCGCGACCCGCACCCGGATCCAGAGTCTTTTTAGTTGCAATAACAGGGATAATAGGAGCAAATTGATGCTTAGCCGAAAGGTCAAAAACTTCAGGCTCAATCCCAAGTCCGCCGGAAAATTTGGAGGCCGATTTACGGGCATTCTGATTGGCATTGTTCAGGGCAGCGGGCTGGGTTTTAAAGGGTGAGGCAGCTTGAACTCTAAACATTATCCATATCTCACTTTCTTGCAGGTCTGGTTGGCCTGGCATTCAGGCATTCGTACGTGCAGGAACCGGGTTTGTAAATCTCAACGTGGTAAATGGGTTGGTAACGAGCAAAGTTATTGTCATTTAAACACTATTGTTAGTGTTATTAAAACACCGCACTTAGTGTTTTGTAAACACGTATATTTATATTTCTTAACAGTATAGCCAAATACAGCCATAGAACGGCCTTTTTGCCACATCGGGATGACAAGAGGGTGCGGCTTTGCGTATACTATTGGGAATGTTTCCCTTATCTGTCTGAATTTCAGCGTTTCGTTAATCCCAGAAAGATGCTTCCATGTTCGATTTAATCCGCAAAATTCTGCCCGATCCCAACGAGCGTAAAATCCGCCACCGTATGCCGATTGTGGATCATATCAACGATCTGGAAGCGGAGATGCAAGCCCTTTCCGATGAGGAATTGCGGGGTAAAACGGCGTATTTCAAGCAAATGCTAGAAAACCGGGAACGTTCCGACAATGAGAAACGGGATCGGCAACTGGAAAAAGAAACGCTGGATCTGATTTTGCCGGAAGCATTCGCCACGGTTCGCGAAGCCAGCCGACGGATTCTGGGGATGCGGCATTTTGACGTGCAATTACTGGGCGGAATGGTGCTGCACGATGGGGGCATTTCCGAAATGCGAACCGGCGAAGGGAAAACGCTGGTGGCCACTTTGCCCGCCTACCTGAACGCGCTGAGCGAGAAAGGCGTCCATGTGGTGACGGTAAACGACTACCTGGCCCGGCGGGATGCCGAATGGATGGGGCGACTCTACCGATTTCTGGGGTTATCCGTGGGTATGGTGCTTTCCCAGCAACGCGGGTTCAACAGCTTTCTGGAGAAAAAAGAAGCGTACGCAGCCGATATTACCTACGGAACCAACAACGAGTTCGGCTTCGACTACCTGCGGGACAACATGGCAGGCTCCAAGGGCCAACTGGTTCAGCGGCCGTTTAACTTCGCCATTATTGATGAAGTGGACAGCATCCTGATTGACGAGGCCCGCACCCCGTTGATTATTAGCGGGCGGCTGGAGCAATCGGCCGATATGTACAGGACGATGGCCAGAATCGCGCCGCTGCTGCAAGCGGAACGGGATTACACGGTGGATGAAAAAGCCAGGAACGTGGTGCTGAGCGAGGACGGGATTGACCGTGCGCAGGAAGTGCTGGGCATTGAGGACTTGTTCGACATTCAGCACAACATGGCCCACCACCTGCTGCAAGCGTTGAAGGCCAAGGAGCTGTTCAAGCGGGATATCGATTACGTGGTGAAAGACAACGAAGTGGTGATTGTAGACGAGTTCACCGGGCGACTGATGGAAGGCCGCCGGTGGAGCGACGGGCTGCACCAATCCGTCGAGGCCAAGGAAGGCGTGCATATTCAGGATGAAACGCAGACGCTGGCCAGCATTACCTTTCAGAACCTGTTCCGGCTGTATCCCAAGCTGAGCGGGATGACCGGAACCGCGATGACCGAAGAGGCCGAGTTCGGAAAAATTTACGACCTGGGCGTCACTACCATCCCTACCAACCGGGGAGACAGCCGTAAAGACCTGTCGGACACCATCTACAAAAACGAACGGGTGAAAATGTACAAGGTGGTGGAAGAAATCGTGGAATACCACGAAATGGGCAGGCCGGTGCTGGTGGGTACGGTCTCCATCGAAAAATCCGAGGAAATCTCGCACCTGCTGTCCAAGCCGGTGGAAATGACCCAGCATTTGCGGGAAAAGTCCGCACGGTTACTGGCCAGCCTGGAACAAGGCAAGGACACGGAGCTGGTGAGCCGATTATCCGGTAAACTGCGCCACCCGGAAGCTGCGGAACCGGAGGATTTTATCCTGGCCGCCAAAGGCGCGTCCGAAGACATCGCAGTGTTTCTGGAAGGCATCGCAACCACATTGAAAACGGTTCAGGTCATCCAGCGGGGGCTTCCCCACCAGGTGCTGAACGCCAAGCATCACGAGAAAGAGGCGATGATCGTGGCCCAGGCGGGCCGCAAGGGCGCCATTACCATCGCCACCAACATGGCGGGCCGAGGAACGGACATTCTGCTGGGCGGTAATGCGGAATACCTAGCCAAGAGCGAGTTTGAGGCAATGGGCATGGATTGGCGCACCGTGGATCCGGACGAGCTACAAGCGGCGATTAACCGTAAAAAGCTGCTGACGGACGCCGAGAAGGAAGAAGTGCTGTCAAAGGGCGGGCTGCATATTATTGGCACCGAGCGGCATGAATCCAGGCGGATTGACAACCAGTTGCGGGGACGGGCAGCGCGTCAAGGCGACCCGGGTTCCACCCACTTTTTCCTGTCGCTGGAAGACGGATTGATGCGCAAGTTTGGCGGCGACCGGATTTCCGGCATGATGGATATGCTGGGCGTGGATGAAACCATGCCAATTTCCGCGGGGATGGTGTCCAGGGCGATTGAAGGCGCCCAACGCAAGGTAGAGGCGTATTACTTCGACATCCGCAAGAATATTTTGCAGTATGATGACGTGTTGACCGAGCAGCGCAAGCTGATTTACGAGCAACGCAAGCAGGTATTGAACGGCGAGAACCTGCGTTCTTCCGTGTTACACATGGTGGAGCAAACCATGGATCGGGTGGTGAACACCCATTTGCCCCCTGGCAGTACGCCGGAGGACTGGGCGGACGAGGTGGTGGACGAGATGCTGGCCACCATCCACGGGATTGCGCCACAACTGGGGCCGGTGATTACCAAGACGTCACTTAGCGGCATGAGCCAGGCGCAGGTGGTGGAGCTGGCCAAAAAAGAAAGCGTGGCCGTCTACGGCAAGCTGGAAAGCGAATTGAGCCGGATTTCCCAGGAGTTGCAGCAAAGCCACGGCGTGAGTCTGAGCGGGCTGGAGGATGAAACCGAGGATGAGGCAGAAGCGCTGGCCAAGCTGTCCCCGGAAAAGGCCGAGGAATTCAAGCACCCGCTGAGGCGGATTGAGCGGGACATCCTGCTGTCGATTATCGATAACCGATGGATTGATTACCTGCACAACCTGGACGGGCTTCGGGACGGCATCGGGCTGCGCGCATACGGACAGAAAGACCCGCTAATCGAATACAAGCGCGAAGCGTTCGAGATGTTCCAGAACCTGACGTACGAGATTCAACGCGACACGGTGATGATGCTGTTCAACACGCGCATCGAAATCCAGTTACAGCGTCAAATGGAGGAGCCTATGCCAGCAGAAGGCGAAGAAGTGCATCATACCCAACTGACCGAGGCGCTGGAGCATATGCAGGAAGTGCCGGGCGAACATATCGCCACCACGGTCATTCCGGCGGATGAGGACGAGTCCGGCACGGATGACTCCAAGCCCAAGAAAAAGCCCAGCAAGATCAACCCGTTCTAGCCCGGTATCAAAGCTTTCAAGGGCGCGACTCAGGTCGTCCTGTCCATGTTCATTCGGGGCAGGTTTGTTCGCCATCGCAACAGGTCAGTGCAACCCAGTGGCAGGTTTCACACTGGTAATGCCCGTGTACGAAAATCAAGCGGCCAAAACAAAGCTCACAGCTCATCTGCCAAACCCTTTCACGATCAACGAAGACGCCAGCCAACAGGCTCAATGTAACGCATTTGTAATGCGATTTCCACCGCAGGCCAAAGAATTTTCCGGAAATGCCGATAGGATTTCCAGCCAAGCGAGGGGAATCCGCCGCCTATGGATATGAATTATTTTTTGAACAACGCCAACAAGACCATTGGCGAAAGCGCCCGGTACGCCCGGCAGTTAATGAGCAACCCTCCGGCGGTGAGCGGCAGTACAGGCGCATCCGGCTCCCAGGATCAGTCCCTGAACGGGCTGAACCCGATTATTTTACTGCTGCTGTTTCAAATGATGAACCGTATGATGACCCAAAGCGGTTACGGCTTGCCCAGCAGCCCGTTCCCGCCGCCATTGCCCCAAACGGGTTCGCCCCTTGGGGGTACGCCTTTGCCTACCCAAAATCCGGCTTACCAGTACTTGAACAACTTGTTCAACAATGCCGCACCCAGCCCGGTGACGATTACGGACAATACCAGCATTCAAAAGCGGCTGGACAGCATTTTTGCCGCCAGTGCAAACCCGAATGTGACTGCACTATCAGATCAGCTCCGTACCATGAGTCCGGATGATCCAAGTGTGCCGGATCTCCAATCCCAGATTAAAGGGCTGCTTCAGGCGGATGGCAAAAGCGCGCGCGACCTGAGCGAACTGGACATTCTGTGGCAGGCCCAAGCGGCTAACCACAGTCTGCCATTGCTGCAAATTCAGGCCACCGGCAACCCATCCACGGAACTGACCGCGCAAATCAACGCATTACAGCAGAAGCAGGTTGACTTGGGGCAGCAATGGCAGGCGCTTTACCCGGCGAATGGCCTGAGCGGCCAAGCGCTGGCCAGCCAGGTACAAACCGCGCTGAAAAACGGGCAATTCACCGAAACCGATCTGGGTTCCAGCCTGAAATACCTATTGGATCAAGCGCCGGACGCCACGGCGGGCAAGGCGGCAGAACTGGTCTCGAATCTGATGGAAAGCGGGGATTTGAACATTAACCCGTTTCTGTCCAACGAGTACCTGAGCCGGTTGTCGCCGGATCGACGGCAAACCTTGCTGAACGCGGTGGAAAGCTCCGGCTTGCGGATGGCCAGCGGTAAGGCGAACAGCCGGTTTATTGGGTTTATGCTGGAAAATTTGGCCAAGCCGGGAGATTCGCAGACCAAAGCATTCCTGCAGCAATTTCTGCGGGACTTTTACACGGTGCATGGGCAACAACCCGACACGCCGGTGGGTAAATTGCTAGCAGAAGTGCTGGATTTGGCTGACGTGCAGGCGGATGCCCAGAACCAATTGATATTCGCGTAACACGGCACCAAACGCCGAAGTGAATGTTCCGGCGCTGGTGAGTGCTTTAAGATAACGCTTGATTTAGGCGGTCTTGCTTTGTTGAAGCTGGCTCATCAGCATGCTCATCAACATTTGCAACATTTGCCCTATACTGCTGGCCCCGCTGGCGCTGGCGCTGCCGGTTGCCCCGGCTTGCAACTGCTGGGCCATCAACGCTTGCTGTTGCTGCTTGCGAAGCTGGGCTTGCATCACCAAACCGTTGGCCCAGGTCATTACGTCGCTAGAGCCGTCGGGAGACTTGGTTGCCAAACCAACCCGGCTATTGAGGTCGTCCATAAAGGAGGTCATGGGCGATCCGGGCGGATAGGCGTAGGATTGGCCGTCCAGCGACGGAATGCCGGTAGACGAATACAGGGAAGGATTGGAAATCCCCATGGCAGGGGCGGGAACGTAGCTCGGCGATTGCAATCCCGCTGCGGATTGCAGGCCCATATTACCGAGATTACCGTACATGCTGGTAGTTGGCAGCATAAGACAATACCTCTGATTAAGATAAAAGGGGAACCCAGCCGGTGAGAATGGATAGGTGGTTTTGAGTAGACTTTATATACTGTATATAAAAATTGAAAAGCAGATGAATTGTCCGAAATAGCTTTTGGATATCTTTTTATTTACATTTTGAGACAATTGAAGTCTTGTCCGCCTTTTGGGTTTATTGGCGCGTCAAGTCCAATCGCGGGTGGTAAGCTGCACCCGGCGCACAATCTCGGCTTCCGGCACGGTGAGAATTTGCCCCTGCTCAAATATTTTTTCACCGGCCACGTAAACCGAGCGAATGGCGGAAGGCTGACTGGCGTAAACCAGGTTTTTCAGAGCGTTCTGGCGGGGCTGCATAGAGAGTTCATTGAGATCCATCACCGTAAAATCCGCGCAGTAACCGGGAGCCAACCGACCGATGGGCAGGCCCAGGTTCAGGCCGCCATTCGTGGCGCCCATCTCAAACATGTCTTCGGCGCGGGTCACGGTGGAATCGCAGAATTTCACCTTTTGCAGCATGCTGGCCATGCGCATTTCCTCAATAATGGAAGCCCGGTTGTTGCTGCATCCCCCATCGGTTCCCAGCGAAATACACACGCCCGCTTCCAGCATTTCCTTAATGCGGGTAATGCCATCGCCTAAAAACATATTGCTGGAGGGGTTATAAGATAAGCCCGTTTTGCGCGCCGCCATGCGCTCGATTTCAGAATCGTCCAGCCACACGCAATGGATGCCCACCAGACGGTCATTTAACACGCCCAGCTCATCCAGAAACGCCACCGGAGGCTTGCCGTGCTTTTCCTCGATCATCTGGCGCTCATACTGGCCTTCCGCCACGTGCATGTGGAATTTGGTATCCAGTTGCGCGGCCAGCTCCGCCCCGGCCAGAATCATATCGATACTGGCCCCGTGCAGGCTGTGCGGGGCGGGCAGCACATGCACCAGCGGATCATCCTGAAATTCCCGATGCAGGGCCACGGTGTTTTCCACCGCCTGATGCACGGTTTCCCGGAAGCGTTTGGGCGCGCCGTCCCAGTCGTACAGAGTGCGAGCCATCACCACCCGCAGCCCCACGTCCAGCGCGGCCTCTATAATGGCGCGCGCGTTGTCGTTGGCCTGATCGTTAATGTAAAAGAAGTCGCACACCGTGGTAATGCCGCACTTCAGCATTTCGCCGAATGCGAACAGCGCGCCGGTGTATAAATCATCCCGGCTGAGGATTTGGGCATATTTATACAGCGCCTGATCCCGCCAGGTGAAAAAGTCCTGATCGTCGCAAAAGCCCTTCAGCAGGGATTGAAACGAGTGGTTATGCGAGTTCACAAACCCCGGCGCCAGCATACCGTTTTCAAACCGCACCATGCCCGCTTTGGCCGTATCCTCCAGCGCGGCCAGCGGAATCACCTGCTCAATCTTGCCTTCATGAATGACCAGAGCGTGATCGGCCAACGCCTGCCCGTCGCTGTAAATCATATCCGCCGTAAAAACTTGCATGAAAAATACGCCTCTTGCACCTTCAATCCCTCCCATCGTATCGCCATCCACCATTAGAAAAAAGCGGAATTTATGTATAGGGTTCATAATCTCTGAATTGCAGATTCGAATCCTGCTAAACTCATCCTCTCGCTTTGATGACTATGGCAGGATTTAGATCATTTTAAGATTATGGATTTTATGGCTGAGTTCGGGTATGATTGATATATTAAATATTAACTTTATCAAGCAGTGTTGGGAAATTTAAGAGTGTTATCATACTATGCCTTACGAAGAGCATGAGTGCTTTCAAACAATACCTGATGAAAGTATCATATGGCGCTATATGGACTTTACAAAATTTGTGTCTCTTCTGGAAACGCAAAAATTATTCTTTGCCCCGCCAACAAGCTTCAATGACCCTTTTGAGTGTTCTGTTACTCTTCCCACACTTGCGTTACGCACTTTTGCACTCAAAGATTTCTGTGAAAATGATTTAGAGTTAAAAACCGCTCAACAAGGGATGTCAGAAGCTGGTAAAAATGCGTCCAAATTGCTTGGAATAAACTGTTGGCACATTAATGCTGTCGAATCGGCAGCGATGTGGAAGTTATATCTGAGTTCAAATGAAGGAATTGCAATTCAAACAACTTTTGGGAGGCTCAAAAAAGCTTTTGAGTTGGAAAAAGCTCCTGTTTACATTGGAAAGGTTAAATATATTAATTATGAGCAAGATATTATCCCAGAAAGGAATATTTTTTTTCGTGCTCTTGCTAAACGACAGAGCTTTGAACATGAAGTTGAATTACGGGCTATAGTGTTTTTATCAAGGGTACCAGAAGCAACTACTTCTGGCGCATACATCAATGTTGATATAAATACATTGATTGAGAAAGTATATGTAGAGCCTACGGCACCTGAGTGGTTTAGAGAGCTAATTGAAAAGGTGCTTAATAGATATTCCATTAATAAAGAACTTAAATATTCAGAACTTCGAAAAGATCCCGTGTATTGAGTAAATAGCTATTAGTACACGGGGGGACGTACCTTCTTCCACACAAAGTAGACCGGCAGGCCCAGAGCGGCCAATCCCAATCCGGCGATGCTGGTGAAAAACTTGGTGTGGTAGAAATCCGTCGCAAAACGGGCGGCGAAATTGGGGGTAAAAAAGTCCCCGCACAACAGGTAAAAGGCAATAAACACCGCCCCGGCAATGTACAGCACCGGAATGGCGTAATCCAGCCGGGTTGTCATGCAAACCTGCTCCGGAATGCGCTTGCCCAGGCGAATTAAGCCCAGCATGGTGATAATATAAAACACCAGGGTGCTGAACACGATGTAATCCAGCAATTGCCCGTAGGTGCCGGACAAGGCCAGCCCAGAGGCCCAGATGAATTGCATCCACATGGAAAAGTTGGGCGAGTGCGTTTTGGGATGCACTTCGGCAAACTTGCGGAATAGCAGGCCGTCTTTCGCCATGGCGTAGAAGACCCGCGCACCGGCCAGCAGCATGCCGTTCAGGCAGCCAAACGTTGAAATCAGGATAATCGCCGCCATCAGCATCACCCCTGCACCGGGAAAGACGGCTTCCATGGCGGCGGTGGCCACGCGATCTTCCGGGGCGGTTTGGATTTGCCCAAAGGGCAGCAGGTTTAAATACGCCAGGTTGGCCGCCAGATAAAGCAGAACGACCGTCACCGTACCCAGTTTCAGAGCTTTGGGCAGGTTTCTGGAAGCGTCTTTGACTTCCCCGCCAATGAAAGTGACGTAATTCCACGCATCGGCCGAAAACAGCGCGCCTACTGAAGCAAAGGCGAACAGAGTCAGCCAGTCGCCCTTCGCAGCTTGCGCGGCAGGTAAGGAAAGGCTCCAGTTAATTTGCCCATCCCACAGATGATGTCCGAAAGCAAAGCCGATGCCAATCAACAGCACCAACGCCAGCATTTTCAGCGTGGTGAACACGTTCTGCAAAATGGCGCCGCTTTTAATGCCGGTACAATTGTACAGTGTTAAACCCAGCAGCACCGCCACCGCCAGCACACTTTGCCGGGAAAAGGGAATCACTGCCGAAATCGGCTCCGAGGAAATTGCCGGAACTAAAACCCCAAGATACTTGGTAAAGGCCACCGCGACCGCCGCCAAAAAGCCGGTCTGGATAACCGTCAGCAACGACCAGCCGTATAAAAAGGCCGGGATTTCGCCCCAGGCCTCTTTTAAAAACACGTATTGCCCGCCCGCTTTGGGCATATAGGCTGCCAGTTTCGCGTAAGAGGAAGCGCCCAAAAAGGTGAGAACGCCCGCGAACAGCCAAATGGCCATCAGCAAGCCGCCAGTGCCGACGGTACGGGTGATATCGGCGGAGACAATGAAGATCCCCGAACCCACCATGGAGCCAGCCACGATACAGGCCGCCGAAAACCAGCCCAGCGTGGGCTGCAAATCCGGCTCGTGTGGTCTATCGGGCGATAGCGGCGTTTGTGGGGCTTCAACGTTCAAAACAGGCATTCTTTCTTGTATAACCACGACGGTATCCCCCTCATCAATAGAAACGGCGCTAATATAGCCTGCCAGCAAGCCGGGCTACAAGCCAATCGGGCGGTGCGACGGTTAAATTTCCTGCCCGGCGTCCCGTGCGGCGGCCACTTTTTTCTGGTCGGCCTGAATGTATTTCAGATGCCGCCATAGGTACAGTACGCCCAGCACCACCAGCAAGCCGATAATCGCATAATCGAACTTGTGCCAGATAGCCCGGAAGGTTTCCAGATTTTCCCCGAAAATTACGCCCACGTAAACCAGGCCGTAGCTCCAGATGAGAGAGCCTATAAACGTGTAAATCACAAACGGCCAGAAATGGGCGTTCAGAATTCCGGCGGGCAGCGAAATAAACGTGCGCACCACCGGCAGCATCCGGCACAGGAAAAAGGAGAAATCGCCGTATTTTTCCGTCCAGCGCTCGGCGACAACCAGATCATGCTCGCTGAGCAGGAGCCATTTGCCGTACTTCAGCAAAAAGGAGCGCCCACCCACCTTGCCCAGCCAGTAAGACGGCACCGAACCCAACACGCAACCCACTGCGCCCGCCAATGCGGCCAAGTGGATATTCAACTTGCCTTGCTGCACCATAAACCCGGCATACGGCATAATAAATTCGCTGGGCAAGGGGATATTGGCCGACTCTATGGCCATTAACAGCGCGATGCCCGCATATTGCAGGGTGGCGATGGTCTGGTGAATAAAGCTCATCACCATTTCGAGCAGGGTATGAAAGAATTCCATTTTGAAAAACCACTCCTAGATTGCCCAACAGCCTGGGGATTATCGGCTTACAAAACTCCACACGCACATGAGCATGCCGGAGAACAGGAAGGTCAGCGGAATCGTAAGCACCCAGGCCCACAGGATATTGCTGACTATTCCCCATTTTACCGCAGACAGGCGTTTTGTAGCACCCACGCCCATAATGGAGGAGGTAATCACATGCGTGGTGCTGAGCGGAATACCCAGGTGGCTGGCCGCCAAGATGATGCTGGAAGCGGTGGCTTCCGCCGCAAACCCATGAATGGGCTGCAACTTCAGCATTTTATTGCCCAGGGTGTGAATGATCTTCCAGCCGCCGCTAAGAGTACCCAGCGCAATCATGGAGGCGCAGGCGATAATTACCCACAACGGCACGTGAAACTCGCCGGTATTGGGAAAAAACCATTCCGGAAAATGGACGCCCGGCATTTTGCTGAAGGTAAGCAGGGCCAGCGCGATAATGCCCATGGATTTCTGCGCATCGTTGTTCCCGTGAGAAAGGGCCATGAACATGGCGGAAATAATCTGCAGTTTGGCGAATATCTGGTTGATTTTGTGCAGGTGTACCCGAAACACCAGCCAGATCAGCCCGGTCATAATCAGGAAACCCACCACGAAGCCCATCACCGGCGACGTGAACATGGGCGCGATGATTTTTTCCATGACCACCGTCCAGTCAATGTTCTTCGGCCCTTCGTTACTGGCGAAAAACGTGGCGCCCAGCAAGGAACCGATGAGCGCATGGGAGGAACTACTGGGCAAGCCCCACCACCAGGTAAGCAGGTTCCAGGTAATGCCGCCCACCAGGGCGCACAGCACGATGGGCATGGTAATGGCGTGGGAATCCACAATGCCCTTGCCAATGGTCGCCGCGACCTCGGTACTCATCAAGGCTCCGGCAAAATTGAACACCGCGCCGAAAAAAACGGCCACGCGCGGGGTCATCACCTTGGTGGCCACCACGGTGGCGATGGCGTTGGCCGCATCGTGGAAACCGTTAATATAATCGAACACTAGGGCCAGGATGATGATGGCCAGCAACATTAAAAAATCGGGACCGAATTCCATGGGGTCGCTTTACTCCAAACGCGGGCGGTTAGCTGTGCTTCAGGATGATTTGCAGGGCCACGTTGGCCGCATCGCGGTACTGGTCGGTCACATCCTCCAGCATTTCGTAAATGTCCTTGCGCAGGATGAGTTCCCGAATATCTGCGATGTCGTGGAACGAGCTGGCGATGAGCTGGCCCAGCACCACATCGCCCTGATCTTCCAGCTCATGCAGGATAGCCGCCTTGGCGTTCACCGTTTTGGTGTTCAGCTTGCCCGAAAACTCCTGCAGCACGGCGGACATGGCTTCGGCCTGGCGTTCGATGATGGCGACGAACTGGTTGAAGTCTCCGTTAAATGGGTACATGCCGTGTGTGAGCAGGCGCACCGTGATTTTATCGATCAGTTTGGGAATATGGTAGAGCACCACCGCGAATTGCTGGATGTCTTCGCGATCAAAGGGGGTGATTAAGGTGCGGCAGATTTCCTGGGTGATGATTTCCAGCGATTTTTTGGCCTCTCGCTTGGACTTGCGGATGCCTTCGGCGGCATCGCGAATGGCGGCCTCATCATCGCGCCGCTCCACCATGGTTTTTAACAGGCGGCAGCTTTGGTTGGCGTGGGCTTCCAGTTCCTTCAGCATTTTAATGAATTTTTCTTCGCGGGGGAGGAGGTTAAACATGGGATGCTCAGGCTCTTTGTCACACAATTGTCATAATTGCTACAGGGGACAGGAGCATTTTAAGATCAAGGACGAGCGGGAAATCAAGAAACGATTTATGACCGCTCCGGGATGGGTCGAAAAACAATCAGCCCGGCGCAATTGTATGGGCCTTGCTTTGGGAGTCTCATGCGCGGTATTCGGGTTCCAGGGTTTCCAACAGCGCTTCTTGCCGGGGCATCAGCTTTTTCAGCAGGATATGCCCCAGGTACAAAAGCGGGGTAATGCCCACCGCAATCAGGAACTTCCAGGTGTAGTTGCCCATGGCCAACCGGAACATGTCGCTCATCTGCATTTGCCCCCAAAAGGCGATGACGGTGACAATAACGGAATCAAACAGTTGTGAAATCACCGTGGAGCCGGTGGCTCGCAGCCAGATGAACTTGTGTTTGGTAATGGAGCGGAAAATGTGAAACACCTGAATATCCAGCATTTGGCCAATCAGGTACGCGGTAATGGAAGCGATGAACATGCCGGTGTACTGGGTGGCAATCGTCATAAACACGGGCCGGGGAATGAAGGTGCCGGGATCCACCGGCAACAGGCTACCGACCGAGAGCAATAAAAAGGTGAGGAAGCACATCCCAAAACCAATCCAGGTGACGAACCGCGCCCCTTCCTTGCCGTAAAACTCGTTCAACAAGTCGGTCAGGATAAACGTAACCGGGAACGGGATAATCCCCGCCGAAAGCAGCACCGGGTCTTTTAAAAACGGCAGCCGAAAGGAAAACAGCATGGCCCCGGTGAGATCCGCAATCACCAGACAGATCACGAAAATGGCGGCCATCCACGCATACACCTTATGGGAGCGGTCAAAGTCGTTCCAGTTCAACATGGCTTGCGGGTTCCTTTTATTGGGGCGAGGCGGGGGAGGAATTCCCCTTATTTCACACCAAATTCAGCCATGGGGCAAGAACGCCCGCTATCCTTTCCCGGCGCAAGCCTTCCCGCTATCTTTTCCGGAACCTGCCCCGCAAATGCTGGCGGAACCCTGATGGGTAAAGTCCGACGCATTAGCGGGAAGCGACCACTGAGCAATGGGCGCACCATTCAGGTTTGTCTTGAAATGCTCGACCAGCGAGGCGCTAAAATCGTCCACCAGGCTCTGGTTCGAGGCATAATTCATGTCAAAGGCGCCATTGGCGCTCCATGTGAACGCATCCACCAGGGAACCAATCTGCAACGTAATATCGTTCACCTGTTGCTTCACGTTCGGATCAGTCAACATGCCGCTTTGCAGAATCTCCTGGTAGGTTTCGGAAAACGGCTTCATGACCGGCCCGGCAATGTCAGGGTTTAGCGACCAGTTTTCCTGTTGGGTGGTGTCCTTGGTATAGCCAAGCATGTTGGCGAAATCGCGCAGTTTATAGGTTTTGCCCTCAAAAGCCACGGATTTTTGCCCGGCTTTCAACGCGTTTTCAAATAACGCCTGCCCATTGGCAAGGGAATGCCCGTTGTTGGACAGCTTATACAGCAAATTCGCCTGCGCCTGGGTTATTTCGCCCGTGGCCAGCAGCTTGTCCGTCCGGCTTGCCAGCGCATCCGCAAGCTCGTTGGTGGCCCCATTGGCGCCGGAGACCTGGAGGGTTTCCGAGGTCTGCGCCGGTGTGCCAAGATCGACTTTTTGGGCGGGTTTGGCCTGCAGCGACGAAGAGGACGGGACAGCCGCTGCGGGCGAAACGACGTTGACCGTGGGCAAGGCGCTTGGCGCAGCCTTTTGGCTGTAGGCCAGGGATTTCCCAAAGCCGCCCAGGTTGTCCTGAAGCCCGTTACCCAGGTTCATCAGCCCGCCAATACAAACCGTCAAAACTAACAGGCCAATCAGACTGTATTCCGTCATTGCGTTGCCGCTGTTTCGCTTCCTGGTCAACATGGTTCCCTTTGGCTTCAGTTCCCTATGTCCGGTCGTTTTCCGGTTGCGCGGTTATCCAAGAATGCTTCCTTTGTCAAGGATTTCGGCCAGTTCCGGTAAAACTTGATAGTTTGGAAAATTTTGTAAATACTTCTTATTGGTATCCTTCAGTATTCAGCCCCCATCAATCTGCAAAGGCGGTTAGCTATGCCCACCCGAAGAATCGCGTTAACCGGCGGAATCGCCTGCGGGAAGTCCGTTGTGGGAGACTACCTCCGGCAGCGGGGCATCCCAGTGATTGACGCCGATGACGTGGTGCATGGCATGCTTCGGAATGATGAGGGCTTAAAGGCCAACATCCGCCAGGAATTCGGGGAGGCGGTGTTTGACGAAACCGGCGGCGTGAACCGTCCCAGGCTGGGGGAACGGGTATTTGCCGATGCCCCGAAACGCAAGCTGGTGGAAAGCTGGATCCATCCCAAAATCCGCGAAACCATGCTGGCGTTTTTTGCCGAGCATCAAGCCCGGCCGCTGGTGGTGGCCATTATCCCGCTGTTTTTTGAATCCAACCTGGAGTCTTATTACGATGAAATCTGGCTACTGGAAACCGAGGAGCAAACCCGACTGGAACGGCTGCTGCAAAACCGGGGCATGAGCCGCGAGGAAGCGCTGGCCCGCATGAAAAGCCAGATGCCTGCCGAGGAAAAACGCCGCCGGGCAGAGCAGTGCGCCTGTTACCATATCCTAGACAACAACGGCCCGCCGGATGCCCTGCTAAGGCAGGTGGAAAGCATTCTGGCCGGTCGGCAAACCGTGGACGCCGTTTAACAAAGGCGGCAAACGGTTAAACGCCCTTGCTTTTTTCCCAGGGCAATTCATACTCCTGCCAGGCGTCCCAGCCGCCGTCCATTTCCATAACCGGGTAGCCCGCCCCGGCGAACTGCACGGCCGCAGTGGCCCCCAAATGGCACACATGGGAGTAGCAATATAAAATATTCTGCCGGGTTTTGCTAAGCCCTGCGTAAGTGTCCCAGCGTTCCTGCGGCAAATTAATGGCCCCCGGAATATGCCCTTTTTCGTAATCCTCGGCGGCCCGCACATCCACCACCACAATATCCTGCTTTTGGGTCAACATGCGGTTCAGCTCCACCGGGCCGGTGGTAAATTGCATTTTCCGCTCAAAATATTGCCTGGCTTGCGCCGGATCGTTCGGTTTGACGGCGGTTGCGGTTGCCATAGTATGCCCTCCCCTGTTATGCGCTACAAGCCGATCATGACCGGCATACGGTTTTCGGAAACAACGCCCGACCCGAACCGGGCTGGCGCTTGGAACGCGGATATTCTACCGCTGGCCGACGGGTTCGCCAATTCGCCTGCCAGAGGATTGACGGCCTGCCCGATCGCCCCATCCGGCAGACGATTGGCGGATGATTATTCGCAAACCGACTGAATCCGTCTGCCGGATGGGCGCAACCACAAGGCTGGCTCAGGCAGGGATACATTCCATCTATGTCAGCGCTATGAGAGAAAACTTTACATCATACGCAAGCAATATTATTCAATTATTTGTTTTTATTTTAATAACAGCGCAATTCAACTATGGAACCAACAGACTGAATCACGGCCGATGCTAAGCACTGAGCAGTCAGGTGATCCGTCTTGCGGTTTCGTCCTTACCCATCTGACGCGAATATGAAACGAGCATTGCAGGATATGCCCTTCATCTTGCATATGAGGAGAAGAAGAAATTAGTGGCAAGCACGTTCAACAACATCGGGCTTAATCCCGGTCTCAATTTGCCAGGCAGCCTGGTTGCCCCCGCTGCGGCGGCGCCGTTGCCCCAGGTCGCCGCTCCCGGTCTCGGCTTGTCCCTGCCTGGCTTTAACAGCCTCAGCAGCCCGCTGGGCAGCTTCCAGGCGCTCATGGCCAGCATTGGCAACAATGTGGGCGCATTCATGAATTTCCCCACCATCCCCAAACGGGGTGGCGGCACTACGTTTTCTTCCCCTTCCCCCGGCGGCAACCCGCTTAAAATCGTGGCCATCGACGATTTTTCCTCCGGTCATGGCCAGGAAATCACCAACATCCTGGCCCAGGGCGGCGATGTGGATGTGCAACAATACGACATTTCCAAGGGCGGTAACCGATTGGCTAACATCTCCAGCTCTCTGGATGACGTGATTGCGCGGGTGCGTAACGGGGAAACCATTGATGCGGTGAACCTTTCCCAGGAGAATTTTGGCAACAGCTCCCTGGGCAATGAGGTTCGCCGAAAAATTGAGATTCTCTCCGATCTGGGCGTCCCGGTCGCCGTGGCTGCCGGAAACGGCGGCCGCAACCAGGTGAACAGCCTGGCCGCCAGCAATTCTTTCAACGTGGGTTCCACCACCAACGGCGTACTGAACCGCAGTTCGGGCATCGGCAACGTCACCGCCGAAGGCCAGACCACTTCCTTCGCCACCGCGAACCTGACCAGCCAGTTGGCCCGGATGCATGCCCAGGGCTACAGCAACGGCCAGATCTTCAGCATGCTGATGTAATTCGCAAAAATTTCGGATAGAACAATTCCTTTCAGTCCTCTTTCACGGGGAAACCCCACCCCGTTGCCGTCCAAAAGCAAATTCCTTACTGCTTTTGGACGGCTTACCGTTTTTTCGCCGCCGTTCCCCTACCCGCCCACAAAGGCTATAATCAAGGCATCCGGGGAATTATCCCGGTCGTGGTAAAGGAAACCGATCCGATGTTTGAGCTGATTCTGATGCACCCGTTCTTGTCCGCATTGGCAGGAATTTTAGGGTTTTTGTTCCTGCTGTCTATCCGTTATATTCCCAACAACCGGGTTGGTGTGGTGGAAAAACTCTTCAGCGTAAAGGGTTCGCTAAAGTCCGGTTTAATCGCCCTCAACGGGGAAGCTGGCTTTCAGCCCAACATCCTGCGGGGCGGCTGGCACTTCCTGTTTATTTTGCAGTATAAAATCCACAATATGCCATTGGTCACGATTCCCCAGGGTAAAATTGGCTACGTGTTCGCCCGCGACGGCCAATCGCTGCCCTCCACCCAGGCGCTGGCCTCCAACACCAAGGCCAAGGACTTTCAGGACGTAAAAGACTTTCTGGCCAAAGACGGACAAAAAGGCCCGCAACGACTCATCCTGCGGGAAGGCACCTATGCCATCAACCTGGTTCAGTTTGTGGTGATTACCGAGGATCGGCCCTATTATCTGGTCATGGATCCCGGCGAACTGGAAATGTTCAACCGCATGGCCAGCATTATTCGGGAACGCGAAGGTTTTTCGCCCGTGGTGATTAAAGATGCCGATGATATGGTGGGCATCGTCACCATCCACGACGGGGAATCGCTTTCCACCGGGGAAATCATCGCCCCCACCGTGGGCGGCAACCCCGAAGACCCCAATACCTACCACAACAACTTCCAGGATCCCGACAAATTCCTGGCCGCAAGCGGCAAACGGGGCCGCCAGTTGCAAGTGCTGGTGGAAGGCACCTACTACATTAACCGCCTGTTCGGCACCATTGAGATGATTCCCAAGACCACCATTGAGGTGGGTACCGTGGGCGTGGTGATTTCCTACACCGGGGAAATCGGCGAAGACCTGAGCGGCAAGGATTATAACCACGGCGAAATGGTGAAAAAAGGCTACCGGGGCGTCTGGAGCGAGGCGCTATTGCCCGGCAAATACGCCTTTAACACCTACGCCGGAAAAATCGTGATGGTACCCACCACCAACATCATCCTGAAGTGGATCAGCAACCAGGTGGGTACGCACCGGCTGGATGAAAACCTGTCCGAAATCAGCCTGATCACCAAAGACGCTTTTGAACCCACCCTGCCCTTGTCCGTGGTTGTCCACATCGATTACCGCAAGGCTCCGCTGGTCATTCAGCGCTTCGGCGACATCAAGCGCCTGGTGGAACAAACCCTGGATCCGATGGTGGCCGCCTACTTCAAGAACATTGGCCAATCCCGCACCCTGATTCAGCTTATTCAGGAAAGAAGCATCATCCAGCAGCAGGCCGCCGTGGAAATGAAGGATCGCTTCGCCCATTACAACCTGGAGCTGGAAGAGGTGCTGATCGGCACGCCCGGTTCCGTGGAAGGCGACAAGCAGATTGAGCTGATCCTGAACCAGTTGCGCTCCCGCCAGATTGCCGAAGAGCAGGTGGAAACTTACAACCGTCAGGAAAAAGCCGCGGTGAAGGAACGGGAGCTGCGCGAAGCCGAATCGCGCGCCAAGCAGCAGTCCATGCTCACCGAATCGGAAATTGGCATTGCGGTGCAAAGCAACCAGGGCAAGGCCGATTTGGCCCGTGCCGAACAACAGGCGCTTCAAATCAGAACGCTATCCGAGGCCGAGGCCAAGAAAATAAAAATCCTGGCCGAAGGGGAAGCCAGTAAAATCAAGGCGCTTGCCGATGCCGAAGCCGAAAAAGCGGCCCGCGTGGGCGTGGCGCAAGCCATGGCCATTGAGGAGCAGGTGGGCGCATACGGCGGCCCGCAGTTCCAGTTGGTGCAGCAGGTAATGCAACGCTTTGCCGAAGCCGTGGAGCAATCTAAAGTGGATGTGGTGCCTAAAATCCAGATGGGCAATTCCGATGGCGGCGGCCTGCTGGAAAGCCTGCTGAACGTCATGCTCTCCGATAAGCTGAACAATATGCTGGGCGAAAAAGCGGCCGCAGGCGTCGGCAGCGGCTCCCCGCAAACCTCCGCCATTCGGGAGGAGCTGCAAAAACGGCTCGGCAGCCCTCACCCAGGGCCGGACGCCAGTCCGCCGCAGGCAGGCTAGCCAGCCGACCGTTCCGGTAAACATACCATTAACCAAAACGCCTGTTTCCCGCCGAAGCAGGCGTTTTGTTATTTCTGTTGATTCCGAACCACCTTCAGGCTGGGTGGGTTCGTCGCTTCAGGCTCAGGCGCGGCGCTCGTTTCAGTACCCGCACTCGGTTCAGTATTCAAGGGCGTTTTCTGTTGCAGGGCTTGCTGGGGCGGGAAGGTCTGGTCGGTGCGGTACTGGGGCTTCCAGTCGCTGTTTTTAATCCAGTCCACCAGCGTATCGTTGGGAACCGGCTTGCACACGTAAAAGCCCTGGGCCAAATCGCAGCCCCAATCGTTCAGTTTTTGCAGGGTCAGCTCGTCCTCCACACCTTCGGCCACCACGGAAAGCCCCAGGCTCTTGCTGAGCAGGATGGTGGTTTTCACAATGGCCGCGTCATCCGGGTTACGGTTCATTTCCCGAATAAACGAGAGATCGATTTTGAGGGTGTGAATGGGCAATTTTTTGAGATACGAAATCGAGGAGTTGCCGGTGCCAAAATCGTCGATGGAAATCTTGATGCCCAGGCCATGCAGCTTTTCGGTGACAAGCGTGGCGTTCTGGATGTTCTCGATAATCACGTCTTCCGTAATTTCCAGCTCCAGGCAGCGGGGCGGAAAGCCGAAACGCTTCAGGATATAGGCCACCTCATCGGGGAAATTGGTGTCTTCCAGGTTTTCCTCGGTAATGTTGACCGACAGCGCCACCTCAATGCCCTGGTGGTACAGGTCGCTAATCTGCTCAATGGACTTTTGCAGCATCAGCATGGTCAGGTCTTTAATCAGTCCGTTCTTTTTGGCCAGCGGGATAAACACCGCCGGGGAAATCATGCCTTGTTCCGGGTGCGGCCAGCGGGCCAGCGCTTCCAGCCCCTTGATGTGATGGCTGCCGCAATCCACTTTGGGCTGGTAGTACACTTCCAGCTCGCCTTGCTTAATGGCTTGCCGCAGTTCGTTTTGCAGCTCAATGTTCTTGCGGTTGTAATCGTCACTGTCCTTATCGTAAAAGGTGTAGCAGTTACGCCGCTCCTTGGAGCGGTACAGGGAAATATCCGCCCGGCGAAGCAGGGTTTCCACGTCTTCCCCGTGATCGGGATAGACCACGATCCCCATGCTGATGCCCATGCTGAAGGGCAGCCCCTCAATGGTCACCGGCTCGTCAATGGCCTGAATGATGCGATCCGTCACATACTCCACGCCCGCATAATCTTCAATGTCCTGAATAATGAAGGCGAACTCGTCGCCGCCCAGCCGGGCCACGGTATCCGCCCCCCGCACGATATTACGCAGGCGCATGCCTACCTGAGTCAGCAGATTGTCGCCCGCATGGTGGCCCAGGGTATCGTTAATCTGCTTGAATCGATCCAGATCCGCCATAATCAAGGCAAATTTGCCTTCCCGGCGACGGGTGCTTTTAATGGCCTGCTGGATGCGATCCTCGAACAGGCGACGGTTGGGCAGGTTGGTGAGCGAATCGAACAGGGCGAAATGCTGAAGCTCTCCCCGCAGGCGAAGCCATTGATCCTTGCTGATGACATAGACCAGCAGGGTAAAAAAGAACAACAGCCAGCCCAGCATGGAAAAATCGATGTAGCTGGCCAGCATGGAACCCATAAAATGGCGGTTCAGCGATTCAAACCAGGCCGTCAGCAGGTTGCCGTCTTCCCACAGGCCGGATTGCGCCTGAACCATCGATTGCAGAGGCATTAGCGCGAGCGAATGTATAGATCCCGCCAATCGGGTGGCTTCTCCAGTCAACATACCAATCCGTCAATTAAAAAATAAACAGAAAACGAAAATCCGTTCCCATATCGTATTTTCGAAACAGTAAGCAGTTTCTTTAATTTTTTTTCACAAAACTTATTCAAAGCAGTAAAGCCCCGCCAAAGCCCATGATATAGGCCCGCATTCAGGCCGGGCTTTCCGGGGACAGGTGGCGAACCCTCCCCAATAGCAACAACGTCATGCCTTTTGGCTTTGACATGTTGAGCGCAAGGCCCGCGCAAAGCGCTGTCATATAAATGTCACAGGACTTGCATACGATTCCCCATGTAAGCAGCATTTGTCAGCAATAACTGGATCTTCACCCCCATGATGATTCCCACCGCCACCTTTTGTTTGAACCCCGTCGTAAAAAAAGTCCTGGAAGCCGGTCTTTACACGTCGGCGGTCAAATCCGTGGGCAGCGGTTTTCGCTACTACGATGCCAGAAACGCCGACCCGGAGCTGAAAAGGAATATCGCCCGCGGCGAAGCGCTGACGGTTGCCCAGGTTTCCATCTACTCCATCATCATCGACCAACTGGTCAGCCTGGCCCAAAAAATCGCCAGCCAGTCCGCCAAGGAGTCCCTACTGAAGACCAGCCTGCAAAAACTGACCAAAAACCGCCCCCTGACGCTGATGGTGCTGGGCTGCACCGCCAACTTCTGCGCCGAAAAAATCAGCCGCTCGGTATTCAACCGAGATCTCGGCCCCGACGGGAATTCTCTGGCCGATGAAGAGAAAGCCGAACCCAAGCTTGAACACGACGACAAGGAAAAGGATGGCCCTCATGAGAATCGCCCCGATTCTCATGAGGGCCATAAAAGGGCCGAGTCAAAACCCGATCCCGCCGCCGTCGCCCTTCGTTTTGCCCAGTCCGAACCGCTTCGGCACCAGCCCCTTACCTTCGCCCGTAGCAATAACGCACCCATCACCTATCGCCCTCCAAACGCCAACCCCTTTCAATTTGCCGTTCAACCCGCTTTTGCCAAACCCGCCTTTTCGATATGATCTCATCCTGGTTACAAAAGTGGCCAAACCTCGCCCGTAATCGTGTCACATAGGCAATGAGCGCAGCATGAAAGCCCGTATTCTGGTCGTCGATGACGAAAAAGACCTGGTGAACCTGGTTCGCTACAATCTGGAAAAGGAAGGCTTCGAGGTCGATTGCGCCTACAACGGCTCCTCGGTGGAATCCAACTTCCAGAGCCGGTTGCCAGATCTGATCATCCTGGATCTCATGTTGCCGGATCGCTCCGGCTACGACATTTGCCGGGACTTAAAGGCCAACCCGCGCACCAAAAACATTCCCATCATCATGCTCACCGCCCGCTCCTCCGAATACAACCGGGTCACGGGGTTTGAATGCGGCGTGGAAGATTACGTCATCAAGCCCTTCAGCCCCAAGGAACTGATGCTGCGGGTCAAGGCCATTTTAGCCCGCACCGCCAGCCAGCGCAGCCGGGATCAGGCCGACAGCAAGTACATTCGTCTGGGCAAACTGAGCATTCTGCCGGAAGAATTCCGGGTACTGGTGGAAGACCAGGAAGTGCCGCTGACCCACACCGAGTTTAAAATCCTGATGGCGCTGGTGAACCAGCCCAACCGGGTGAAAACCCGCGAGCAGATTCTGGAGGCAGTGTGGCAGGAGGAAGCGGAATCGGTGATGGATCGCACCGTGGATGCCCAGGTCAAGCGCCTACGGGCCAAGCTGGGCGCCGCCCGCGACATGGTGGAAACCGTGCGCGGCCTGGGTTATCGCCTTAAAATCTCGGAGCCGCTCAAATCCGGCTCCCCCTGACGCCCTGAAGCCAACCGGCAGAGTATGGATATGACACCCAAAAACCAGACGCACAGCCCTTCCCGCAAGCCCATTTCCCACATGAAGCAACTCTTCAAGGAGCAGCACATCCTGATGATGCTGTTGAAGGAGTTTCGGGACGGCATTTTAATTTGCGACCAGCAGGGGCTGATTTTACAGGTAAACCCGTCCCTTCGGAATTTTCTGCACCTGAGCGAGGAAGTCAGCGGCCGGGAAGTCACCCAGGTGATTCGCAACGAGCCGTTCCACGACCTGCTGGGCGCCGTGCTGGCCACCGGCAACTCCTGCGTGGAGGAAATCACGCTGGTAGAGGGGCCAAGCCCGGAAATGTTCTTTGAAGTGCATATGGTGCCTATTTTCATTCCGGTGCTGGGCGAGAACGACCTGCCCGAAACGCAGGCCGAACCAGGCCAGACGGTGAACGGCTGCGTCATCATCTTTCACGATATTACGGACATTCGCAAAACCGAGAAGATGCGCCGGGACTTTGTGGCCAACGTGTCGCATGAACTACGCACCCCGCTGACCGCCATTGAAGGGTATTCGGAAACGCTGCTGGACGGGGCCATTGATGACCAGACCGTGTGCCGCGACTTCATCAACGTCATCTACCGGCATTCGCTGCGCCTGACCCAACTGGTGGAAGATCTGCTGGATCTCTCCAAGCTGGAATCGCCGGACTATAAGCCGGATTTCACGCCGGTATCCCTGCAAACCTTAATTCAACAGGCTTTCGTGCTGGTGCAGGATAAAGCGGTTGAAAAGGAAATCAAGATCTCCGTAACAGTCCAGGAGCCGTTGCCGCTGGTAATGGCGGATTCCAGCAGCCTGCAACAGGTGCTGACCAACCTGCTGGACAATGCCATTAAATACACGCCCACCCAAGGGGAAGTGTCCATTGGCGTTTATGAGAACAGCAAGGGTAAAATTCAGGTGGATGTGAAGGATAACGGCATCGGGATTGAAGGCAAGCACCTCAGCCGCATTTTTGAGCGGTTCTACCGGGTGGATAAAGCCCGCTCCCGCGATATGGGCGGCACCGGGCTGGGCCTGTCCATCGTGAAGCATATCGTGCAACTGCACGGCGGGGAAATCTGGGTGGACAGCAAGGTGAACGAAGGCTCCACCTTCAGCTTCACCGTGGATCCCCAGCCCGTATAAGCTTTTTTACAAAAGAGTTCACCGGCTCGCAAGCCGTTTGTTTTGGCGGGCTAATTGGCTTGCTACAAAAAGCCTGCCGAAGAAGTCCTTCAGGCAGGCGTGGAAAAACTCGCAATATGCTATTTACTAGGGGTAATAGGGGTAACATTAGTGCCTGGTTGCGGTTTAACGGCAACCAAGGTCTTTGAAGTTACTAGACATCATTATGGCGATCGTTCATGACATTTCTGTGACGGTTTCATGACAAATTTGTAAAGCTTCCCCGGACAGGTTCACCCCGTCAAGTTGCCTCCCACTGCCAATGGCTTCTCAATCCATTGGCAGTGGGAGGCAACTTGACGGCGGGCTCCCCCGTTTATAATGGATAAGCCTTCCCGGTTGTGAGCGCGTCCGGCCATCAGGTGCTTATGGCGGCCTAATGGTATACAATTGGGGGATTGGGTTGCAATCGTCAAAAGAATCCCAGGTTATTGAGCGCAACGGGTACACCATGAGCCAATTGTTAAAAACCATAACCACCAGCGCCCCCACCACTGATATTCCGTTTAACAGGCCGTGCCTGCTGGGCAACGAACTGGTGAACATGATGGAATGCCTGGATCAGGGGCATCTGTCCGGCAACGGGGATTTCACCAAGCGTTGCGAACGGTTCTTTGAGGAGCGGTTCGGCTTTAAAAAGGCGTTGCTCACCACCTCCTGCACAGACGCGCTGGAAATGACCGCCCTGCTGATGAACCTGCAACCGGGCGATGAAGTGATTATGCCGTCCTTCACCTTCGTGTCCACCGCCAACGCCTTTTTACTGCGGGGCGCCAAAATCGTTTTCGCCGATAGCGAAGCGGATACGCCCAATATTGACGTGCAAAAGCTGGAAGCGTTAATTACCGAGAAAACGCGGGCCGTGGTGGTGGTGCATTACGCGGGTATGGCCTGCAATATGGACGCCCTACTGGCGCTGACCCAACGCCACCACCTGTTTTTAATTGAAGACGCCGCCCACGCCATTGACGCGTATTACAAGGGCAAGACCCTGGGCAGCTTCGGGCAGATGTCCACCTTTTCCTTCCACGAAACCAAGAACATCATCTGCGGGGAAGGCGGCCTGCTGGCCGTGAACGATCCGGCGCTAATCGACCGGGCGGAAATCATTCGGGAAAAAGGCACCAACCGCACGGCATTCTTCCGGGGTCAGGTCGATAAATACACCTGGCAAGACATCGGCTCCTCTTTTTTGCCCGCCGATTATGTGGCGGCCTTCCTGTGGGCGCAACTGGAAAACATGGCCCAAATCCAGTCCCGTCGCCTGGAAATCTGGCGGCACTATGAACAACTGCTGAAGCCGCTGGCGGAAAAAGGGCTGGCGCAACTGCCCAAAATTCCCCAACACGCCAGCAACAACGCGCACATGTTTTACCTGGTGTGCAACAGCCTGGAGCAGCGCACCTATATCATCGACACGCTGAAAAAAGACAAAATTCAGGCGGTGTTCCATTACCTGCCCTTGCACGAAAGCCCCTATTACGGCCCGCACCACGATGGGCGAAACCTGGAAAACGTGACCCGCTACGCCGATTGCCTGCTGCGCCTGCCGCTTTACTACGACCTGACGCCGGAACTGGTGGAACGGGTCGCCAAGGTGGTGATTGCGGCTTGCGTAAGCTTTGAACTGGCTTCCCGGGAGCGTTGAAGTCCGCCGCGCATTCTGCTACACTCGGCTGAAGGGGACAGCCCCTTGGGGTTTTGTGTCGTAGAACGCAGCGCAGGAAGCAGCCGAAATGCCGGGCCATACGCCTTTTATTTCCATTATTACGCCGGTTTACCGGGCCGAGGAATCCCTGGAGCCTTTGTTCCAGAGAGTTCGGGATATGCTGGAGCAGCATATTTCAGCGAATTTTGAGTTCCTGATGGTGGATGACGCCAGCCCGGACGGCGCATGGCCCATTATTGAGCGGCTGGTGGATCAGGATTCGCGGGTGCGGGGCATCCAGTTTTCCCGCAATTTCGGGCAATACCTAGCCCTCACCGCCGGGCTGGAACATGCCCGTGGGGAATGGATCGTGATTATGGACTGCGACTTGCAGGATGTGCCGGAGGAAATCCCCAAGCTGTACGCCAAGGCGCTGGAAGGTTACGATGTGGTGCTGGCCCAGCGGGTGGAACGGCAGGACTGCTTCCTGAAAAAGCTCAGCTCCAAGGCGTTTTATGCCGTGTTCAGCTACCTAACCGATGCCCGACAGGATCCCTCCACCGCGCAATTCGGCATTTACAACCGGCGGGTGGTGAATACGCTGGTCAGCATGCGGGAACGAC
>CABHPA010000088.1 GCA_902168245.1 Candidatus Melainabacteria bacterium | reverse complement strand
TTTTTTTTTTCAAGCAGAAGACGGCATACGAGATTCGCCTTAGTCTCGTGGGCTCGGAGATGTGTATAAGAGACAGATATTTATATAAAAGGTGAGTTCATCAAACGTGCTTTTTTCCAAGTTAAACAGGCATCAAAAATTTCAAGTTGTTTAATATAACGCTTACGCTCAAAGTTCGTCTTAAATTGAGGATGCCGATAATCTATTTCTTGGCGACGCATCTGCTTTTTATAAACACACCCCATCAAATCCTGGTAATGCAGTTTAGTATTAAGCCGACTTGCTAAAACTGATTCAACCTGCGTCCTGAACCACTCCATTGGCAGAAAGGAAAAGTGCGTAAAGAGAAAAGCCAACACTTTGATCTGAAGCCTTCTAGGCGAATACCAAGGGAAGGTATCACAAAGCTCCTTGGCTTCTCCCATCAATAGCGGCTTGCTTTCTTTCCAAAGATCGAACTTGGGATCCCGATTTCTCATTAAGACGAATTTAGCCGCAATTAAGGTCAATATATCCCGGGCTTGCTGCTCATTCCAGGAAACCGTTTGCTGGAATGCCTTAATTTTCTCTGGAGACATCTCGGAAGCCATGTCGTTCATAAACTTTCTAAACGGCACTACTTTTCGCTGACTGTCAGGCGGCAGGTATTTCTTTCTCCAAGCATCCACTAAGTCTGTATTAATAATGTTTTTTCTGAGCGCATGTAAGGTATAAAGCTCAAAAAACATATCCGAAGCTTCTTCAACTGGTTCCCACACCTTCTGCCGTAACATCGCCCCAACCTCTGGCGCAGTCAGATTAGCAAATGTATTTTCCAATGAATGCATACCCTCTGGAGGCAATATTTTCAAGGCATCCTCAAAACTGGGTGGCTTATATTTACGGATTTCATCAATACTATGAATATGCTCTTGACATCGCTCCAGCTTATCCTGCGGGATTTCCCCAAAGCGCACGACCGGGGTTTGCCATGCCTGCCTTTGTTGTGGACGGGCCGTAGGTCTATATTGAGCATTTGGCGATATTTGCAACATGTTTTGACAGAAACCCTTTTGTGTAATTTGCGTATAAAAAACACGTGAAGTCAACCAATTGCCATGAACTCCTCCATTTGGTGTGGGTCGGACAGGGGATCTTTAACAGCTAAACAGGTAAAAAAACAGGCATTAATTCAAATCACCCTATAATAAAAAAACGGATAGACGGCAGGAAAAAGGTTTCTGATACCACCATGACCGAGGCCCAGCCCCCCCTCTCAAAAGCCCATGCGGAGTCGCGCCCGGCATCTTCCAACCAGGAAGAAGTGCTGGCCCTGTGGAAAAATTACAAAAAAAACCCCAACAACGGCAAACTGCGCGAACAACTGATTCTGAAATATCTGCATCTGGTTCGCTACGTGGTCAGCCGCATGCCCATTACGCTGCCCATCAGCATCGCCACTGAGGATTTAATCAGCTACGGCACCATGGGCCTGATGGAAGCCGTGGAACGCTTCGACCCGGAACGAGGGCTGAAGTTTGAAACGTACGCGGTAACGCGCATTCGAGGCTCCATTATCGACCAGCTCCGCTTTCAGGACTGGATTCCGCGTGGAGTGCGCCGCCGCAGCAAAGAACTAATGCAGACCATGCAGAAAATGGAAGAGGAACTGGGCCGCCAACCCAACGATGACGAACTGGCGGAACGCATGGGTATTTCCAAGCAGAAACTGAGCGTCATGCTTTCCGAAAGCCAGAACCTGATGCTCTCTCTGGATGACACCTTTGGCAGCGACCCGTCTGGCAGCAGCATGACCTTGCTGGACATGGTGGAAGACAAGAACAGCCCCGACCCGCAAGGGGAGTTTGAAGCTGGAGAATTGAGAAAACGGCTGGCCCAGGCCATTGCATCGCTGCCGGAGCGGGAAAAACTGTTGATTGCCCTCTATTACCACGAGAATATGACCCTGCGGGAAATCGGGGACATCATCTGCGTCTCGGAATCCCGCGCCTGCCAGCTCCACGCACAGGCCATCCTGCGTCTGCGCGGCAAATTGAGCCAGTAAATCCGGCTCAGGGTTTCAAATTCACCATGCATTTACCCGTTCAAGCAAAGGTTTTTGAGCGTCATGAAGTCCGGCGATCTTAAAATTGGCTACCTGATGGTGTCCAGCCCCGTCCCCAATGTGTATGTGGGCGGGCTAATGGTGACGGACGGACGCGGGCTGCCGGTGGAGTTTCGCTATACGGAGCCAATTCAGCCCAGCAAAATCCAGCAGGTGCTTTACGGGCAGGTTTTAAGTGCGTACATTAAGCGCGAAGTGATTCTGGAAACGCTGCTGAAAAACATCGAATCCAAGTTCAAGTGCCTGCTGGTGGAAGACGAGCATCTGGTGGATTATCCCGCCAAGGGCTACTCTATTGTGCGGATTGCCGCCACCAAATCCTCTCCCATTGGGCCGGTGGGCAAAACGCAAGACATTGCCCCCGGAGAGGTTTTACTGCAGGTAACCGCAGAAGCCAGCCCCATCCGGGTGCATTTGGGCAAGCCCAAAGCTGCCGGGGAAGACGAGAGCGGCACCACAGGCGAGAAGCCATCGGATATCAACGGACTGTTACTAGAGGCTGGGCAAGGCATGGACATTGCCGAACCCCTGAAACGCATTGAAAAGGCGCTGGAAATCATATGTCAGGAAGTGGGCATCACGGCGGCGGCCCGCTAGACAGAAAAAAAACGGGCCAAAATATCAAAGAAGAGTTGTTAAGCGCGTTGAAATTGCTGTTCAAAAGCGCTGAGCATCACGTTGTGAACCTGACCATTGAGCCGGAACTGACCCACTACCTGCTGAGCATTGGCTGCGAAACGGAAGATGTGGCCTTAAGCCCGCCGAACATAGAGGTAAGCGAAGATCCGATTCGCGCTTTTCGGCAACAAGCCATAAAAACCGCAACGCTGCCTTTGCTAAACGAAGCTCAACTGGCCGACAACAGCCCTTGCCACATAGAGCCGGGCCTATGCCATGAGCCGGTGTTTGAGGAAATGGACCTCAATTCTGCGGGCATTTCCTTTGAAAACCTGGAGTTGGGCAATATTCAACACTGGCCGGTGGAAAAATCCCAGGCCCGGAACATCAAACACCCGTTTGAGAAATTAGAAACACCCAAAACACAAGGTATTGCTAAAGAAGTACTCAATGCAAACCTTGAGGTTAAGAGCCATTCAGCGCTGGAAGCGTTTGCCAAAGTTAAAGCCCATCAAGATTCCAGGCTGTACGCCCTTCCCATTCGCAAAACGCCCATTCCCCCGCATCGATTTCCGTTGGCGGCTCGGGAAAAATTCCGGCAGGCGCTGGCGGACAAAGCAAAAACAAATCCCGCCAACGTGCAGTTAAAAGTAATATTCGAGCGCATGCACATGGCGCTTTACACTTCTATTCAGCCGGATGAGGCAGGCAACCTGCTTTGCATTCCCAAAAGCGAGCTGCTGGGCAAAAATATGGAAAACCGGGCCAGCCAGGCAATGCTTTCAGCCGCTTCCGCGCAGGAGGCCATGTACCTGGTGGTGGGCGTTCAACTGGATAACAAGGCCGATATTCGGGCGCTGGTACCGGTGGATAGTATTATGATCCCTACGGAAGGCGAGGCGAAGCCATGATTGATAGCAGTTTGCTGATTCTGGACAGTATTTTCGATACGTTACCCTCCGGCATGCTGCTGTTTGAACCGGCAGGCGCCATTTTACGCATTAACCTGAAGGCCAAGGAAATTCTGGGGCTGGACCCGGAAACCCGGCCGGACAACCTGCGGCATAACCTGCCCTATTACCTCTCGCCGCTATCCAACCTGTTAAAGCAAAGCGAAGAGGACATCCACCGTTCGGAAATTACCCTGAACCTGCCCACACGGGAAGAAGAGTCCACCATCGGTTTTAGCCTGAAGCTGATTACCCCGCCGGACGGCCATACCGTCAAAATCCTGACTTTTACGGACATTACCCAGGTTTTAAAAGACCGGCTGGCCATGGACAAAATCAAGGACGAGCTGAACCAATCCAAAAAGCTGGCCTCCATCGGCACCATGATTGCGGGCGTGGCCCATGAGCTGAACAACCCGCTCACCGGCATTTCCATGAGTACCTCGCTGATCAAAATGAACCTGGAGCGCATGAAAAAGCTGCCCGCCGTACAGGAGCAAGCCAAACTCAGCGACAGCATCGACAAAGCGTTGCAGGAAATCCAGAAAATTACCCGCGCCAACGAGAAGGCAGCGGTGCTGGTCAGCGATTTGCTGGCCTATTCCAAGCCCAGCCAGGTGTTTTTGGTGCCTCTACCCCTCAAGGAAGTGGTGCTGGACATTTTAAACGCCCTCAAAAGCCATCCCCAGTTCTCCCAGTTCACGCTCAAAATGGAGGGGGACACCGACAGAGTAGTGCTGTGCGACCGGATCAAGCTGGAGCAGGTTTTCTACAACCTGATTAAAAACGCCTGCGACGCCACAGAGGGCAAAGGAACCGTCACCGTTTACTTTACGGAGCATACCGAAGGGGATAACAAGCCCTTTGTGGTTACCCACGTAAAAGACAACGGCCCCGGCATCGATAAAACCGTGATCAGCCGCATCTTCGACCCGTTTTTCACCACCAAAGGGCATAGTGGCGTGGGCTTGGGCCTCAGCATTTGTTATCGCACCATTGAGCAGCACGGCGGCCTGCTATCAGTGGAAAGCGTGAAATGGGAAGGCACTGAATTTAAAGTCTCACTTCCGGTATACTTAGAAGAGGAGAACGGCAAGAGGACGGCAATCGAGTGAGTCAGCAGATACAGCCGACAGTGGGTAAAAGGACGGAAAACAGCTCTCCAACGGAGCGGAACCATTATCGCCTGCTGATTGTGGATGATGACGACGTGATTCGCGAAGGCTTGGTAGGCTACCTGGAAAACTACCACGAGGCCGACTACGACCTTATCATTGATCCCAGCCCCGATCCAGCGGATGCGCGGGAGAAACTGGCGCATAACGCTTATGATCTGGTGATTACGGACATTAACATGCCGGGCGAAGACGGCTTTTCGCTGATTAAGCATATTAACGCGCAGTACCCGTCCACCAAAACCGCCATGATTACCGCCTACAAGGTGGAAGATTACGTGCGTAACGCCAAAAAGACCGGCGTTTTCAACATCATCGCCAAAACCGCGCCGTTTAACTTCGAGGAACTCTCCACCGTGGTGAACAACCTGCTGAATCCCTCCTCCGCGTTCGGCATAGAAAGCTACATGGACCCGCACTGCAAGCTTTCCCAAGTGGTAATTCAATGCAGCGATGACATTATGGTGGCCTTCGATGCCCTGCAAAAGCTGCTGGAACGGGCGCGGGTGCCTAACCTGAATGATTTGCTGACCGCCGTGATTGAGGCCATTACCAACGCGGTATACCACGTGGCCAAGCTGCCGGACGGCTCGTTGAAGTACGAAAAGGGCCAGCAGATAGAGCGGCTGGAAGAGAACGAGTACGTTTACATTTACTACGGGCAGGATCTGGAACGCATTGGCATTGCCATTGTAGACCAGGGCGGGCGCATTACGGCGGACGAGATTCTGTACTGGCTGGATCGCAACATTAGCGGCACCGGGCTAATGGATACCCACGGGCGGGGCGTTTACCTGATTCACCGGCTGGTGGACAGGGTGTTGATTAACATAGCCCCCGGCCAGCGAACCGAAATCATCATGCTGAATTACCTGGATCAGCCGCCCAGCCCCAACAAGCCCATCTATATCAACCAGCTATAAGGGCATTCAGGGCTTTAGCGGGCTTGCCCGGATGAAGTCCACCGGCATACATTGCTTTACATTTGCTTACAATCCGCCTTTCCATGGCAAGGCGGATTTTTCAGCGGCTTTTATTTAAAAAATCTTCAAAGTATAGTTAGCCTAATCCATTTTCCCTTGCGCCAGTCTGTAGTAGAAGGAATCTCCCATGACTCCCAGCGGTTTGCCTGCCACTTCTTATACCCGCCTTAAACCGGCAATGCCCCGCCAGCCCCAACCGGCCAGGGCCGCTTTGCACTTTGGCGGGGCTGGCACAGATACTGCAGCCGCAACAACCGACAATAAAGACACCCTAGAGAAAACCACCCCAAAAACGGATGAGGAACTGCGGAAGGAAGAAGAGGCCAGGATTCGTAAATCGGCGGAAGATAGAATCAATCGCCGTTACACCCCAAGGGACATTGAAAAGCTGGACAAAAGAAAGCCTCCCAAGCGCAAAACCGTTATTGAAAACGCCGTTAAAGCCCAAACCCGTTTAATCCTCCAACCCGGTGGCGCCTATGTGCCCTTAATTAAGCTTAGGGCTGACTTTATCAATGCAAACCAGCTAACCGGCAGCACCCAAGCGAATACGGAAGCAGCCATTCAACGGGTAAGGGAAAAGGAAGGGGAACATTACAAGGTTTACCAGCACATTTACGATGAGTTGATGAAACTAAAACCAGCCGACGACATTAGACCTCATTACATCCAAAAACTAACGCTCTCGATTCTGGAAGAGGCTCTCAAGCATCCCAAAGACAAAAAAGAAGAGCTGATTCAAGAGGAAATCAAGCTCATTAAGTCCGAAAACGAACCCAGCTTTTTTGCAAAACCAGTTGTTTGGGCGAGAGACAGTATCTCCGATGGATTCCAAAACAGCTATTTTTATATGAAAGACAAATATATAGACGCCGTAGGCGGAGCCGCTTATTTGGCAAAACGAGGCGCAACGGTCGGGCAGGATCTTGCATCTTGGACAGGCACGGCTTATTTGAGCCACCAGGCAATCAATGCCTCTGGCTTATCGTTCCCCTGGTCAGTACTCCCTGCCATGGCAGTCGGCTATATCGCGCCAGCCCTGGGGAATCGCCAGAAAAATTCCCTGGCCGCAGGCGCCGCCCTGCATGGCCTGGCCAACGCCACCGGCAACATGTCCGTCTATGGCATTCCCGTACAAAAAGTGGGCCACGTTGTGGCGGGCAGTGGCCTGGTTCCGAACGCGGTCTATTCCGGCATGTGGAACACCAGCAAAACGGTGGGCGGCCACCTTGGCACCACGGCGGCCTACACGGCCAGCCTTGCCTCCTGGCCTCTCTTAAAAGCGGCCAATATTGTCGCCTGGCCGTTTAGCAAGGTTGGCTCCCTGTTCTCCAGAAGCCCTAAACCGGAACCAGTGGCAAAAGCCGAGGCAAGCACAATAGAAGACACGCTGGAAGACGATGAAGAAACCGTAGCCATGGATGAATCGGCCATCCAGCCGAAATCATCCAAAACAGAGGAAAAGAAACCGGCAACCAGCGGCAGTTGGTTTTCATTCTGGCCCGCTTCCAAAAAACCAGCGGAAACAGTAACCGCATCGGCCCCCGTTTCAACCCTGGAAGAGGATGAAGCGACAATACTGGCAGAAGATGAAATAGCAGCAGAAGAAAGCCCCAAACCGGAAACGCCCCCGGCCAAAAGCCGCTGGTCATTCCTGGGATTGGGCGGCGGACGCAAACCCAAAACGGATACCGATACCGCCACACACAAAGTGGAACCGGAAACAGCTAAATCCGAAACGGAGGCGACTATTGCGGAACCCATCCTGCCCGCCGCCGAGGAAACGGCCCCCGTTATTCCTAAAGCAATCGAGAAACAGGAAGCGCTGGAAAGCCCAAAACCGGAAATAACGCCTCCTCCAGTCCCTGTGGTCAAGCCCAAGCCGGTCAAACAGATCGCCGACACGGTGGAAGTAACGAAAGTGGTTCCGGCAGAGCCTAAAAAAATCGCAAAACCACCCGAAAAGAAGCCGCAGGCGGCCCCAAAAACCACCTTGGAGCGTTATACCTGGCCCGCCGTTCATGTGGTGGGTGGCACCGGCTTAATCGCCACTGGCGCCTTGCTGCATCTTCCCATTATTACAGCCCCGATAGGTATGGGCATGATGGCCGCCGGTTCGGCATGGACTCTTTACGGCGTGTACAAAGGCTTTCAAGCGGCAAAAGAATAACCGGGGCAAACCTGGCCCAAGCGTTTACGAAACGCCTTGCTGATAGCAGGATGCCTTACTGGTACAATAGCCCTATTCATAATCGATACATCAGCCTAAATGCTGCGGCCAACCGTTTCTAACGGTACAATCCGGCATTTTGGCGCATTATTCCTTTCAAGTGGGTACCATACAACATGAATAGTCTCACCACCGAGGCCAGCCCTTGGCCTTCGCGCCCGCCGTCCTATAGGTTCCGGCTTTCCCGGGCTGCTTCCCTGGCAGAAAACGGTAGCGATAACACGGAAAACGGGCCAGATGAAACAAGCTCCATTCGCCTGCCGGAACCGGCCCACCTGGAACCCACAGCTCGTCGGGATTCCGTTGATAGTTTCATGCCGGAACGCCCAGGGCAACCGCCCACATACGATTTATTGGCGCAGCACCGCAGGCCGCCCGAAAATGCAGAAGCCCCCGAATACGACGAAATGGATGGGTTTCATCTCTCCGGCGAGACACGGGATGCGTTCGTCGCCCGCCGCAATCGCCGTCGCAGAAGAGACACCAGATCCACCCCCGCGCCGGAGGAGGCCCATTCGGGTTCCAATAGCAGCATGTGGGCGATGGTGGCATTTGTGTTCTCCGGCATTGCCGGAATCACCAGCGGCCTGATGAAAGGCAACAAAAACCAGCCATTGCCGATTCCCGCTTACGTGGCAGGAGGCGCATCCACCGTGACCGGCCTGATGGGGATTGGCTTTGCCTTAAAAGCCTGGAAAGCGCATCGAAACAAGCAACGTAGCCCCATTTTACCAGTCAGCGCCAATCGGCCTCCAATACCCCCTCCCGTTTCGGCACCTGAGATCGAAGACTCCGATGAACGGCTGGTTCAGCAGTTAACCGCGCCCCGGCGAGCCTTATCCGCCCCGATTCCGTTGCAGCCTTTGGATCGGGAAAGAGCCAGGGTACACAGAAGCGCCACCCACTAAGCAATAGCCTGGGTTCAAGCCCGAAACCGCCCTTTTTTATAGGCAGTTGAAACCAGGGGGCAAGCCGGATTTTATGCGGCTCAGGGCTGGTTACCCACCTTTTGCAGCAAAATGGAAACATTCTCGTAGCCATCGTTGCGGCTACGGTAGCGAATTACGGGCTGTTTGCTGATGGCGGCCACCGTGGCGGGAATCGGCTGTTGATCGGCCAGCGCCTTGAGGAAGCCTTTGGCGGAATTCACCGGCACCGCAAAGCCAATGCCGATGTTGGAGCGGTTGCCGTCCGGGTTAAAAATAGACTGGTTGATCCCGATAATATAGCCCTGGGTATCCAGCAGCGGGCCGCCGGAATTGCCGGGGTTAATGGCCGCATCGGTCTGGATGCGGTTCCGCTCGGCATCAATGCGGCTAATGATGCCGGTGGTGAGCGTTCGCTCAAAACCATACGGATTGCCAATCGCCAGCACCTTCTGGCCCACCTTGACCTTGGCGGAATCCCCAAAGCGCAGGTAAGGCACAGGGCCATCAAAATGCCCTTTCACCAGCGCCAGGTCAGATTTTTCTCCCGCGCGGCCCAGCACGTTTGCGGCCACTTTGCGGCCATCCGCCAGAGACACGTACACGGTGGTGGCATTGCCAATCACATGGCTGGAGGTCAGAATCATGCCCGATTCATCGATCAATACGCCCGCGCCGCTGGAAGGATGTCCGTCCACCAGGGCGTTAATGGTCACTACCGCCCTGGATGCCTGTTCGTAAACACTGATGTTTTCCTGCTCATCCGCATCATACTGCGGCGTATAGGCCAGTGCGGGAGCCGTAATAAAACTTGCAGCCAGAACCATCAGGCAAACCATGCCGCGTGTAAGCTGCCGAACTGTTTTCATGAGGGATAAGCTCCTTTTATGCACCATCAAGCCGGATCAGGAAAGTGATTTTCACTGTTAAAAAGGCCAAATAGCTTTGCCTGCGTACTTTCTAATGCTATAAACGCCGGGCATGCCGGAAAATTGCTACCCTCCTTTCATCCCAAAGAAAAACCAACATAGCAAGAGACTCCGCAAAAAATACGAAAAAAAGGCAGATTTCCGCCCAATCTTTTGATATTCGCCGCTTGGGAATAAAACATGGTTTGTTTATAATGAGTGCGGTGGTAATAGTACCTCGTAGTATCGTAAAGGTAAAAAATGAGAGGGTCCAGTTATTCTTAGAGGGCATGAAAAACCGATGCGTAAGCCTGAATGGCTGAAAATTCGCCCGCCTGCGGGAGAACGCTACTTCGAGCTGAAAAACATTTCCAAAACACTTGGCCTGGCAACGGTTTGCGAAGAGGCCAAATGCCCCAACATCAGCGAATGCTGGGCCGGAGGCACCGCCACCTTTATGGTAATGGGAGAAGTCTGCACCCGTGGCTGCCGGTTTTGCGCCGTTAAAACAGGGAATCCTAATAGCTGGCTGGATCATGAGGAGCCTCAGAAACTGGCAAACGTAATTTCCAAGGCCAACTGGGAATACGTGGTGTTAACCTCCGTGGATCGGGATGATTTACCGGACGGGGGCGCCGCCCACTTTGCCGCCTGCGTGAGCGCGATTAAAGCCGCTTGCCCAACTATCATTGTGGAAGTTTTGATCCCGGACTTTCAGGGACAGGAAGATCCTTTAAAAACCCTGCTTGCCAGCCGACCGGACGTAGTGGCCCAGAACATTGAAACCGTGGAGCGCCTGACCCATCCCGTACGGGATCGCCGGGCCGGGTACCAGCAAACGCTGACGTTGCTGCAACGGGTCAAAACCTGGGAGCCGGATATTTTCACCAAGTCCTCCATCATGCTGGGTCTGGGCGAGACGGATGAGGAAGTGCGGGCCTGCATAGCCGACTTGCGGGCGCATGGCGTGGATATTTTAACGCTGGGCCAATATTTACAGCCCACCCACAAGCATTTGCCGGTGGAACGGTTCGTAACGCCGGAACAATTCAAGGAATGGCAGCAGGTTGCCGAAGAAGAATTCGGGTTCTTGTACTGCGCCTCCGGGCCGCTGGTTCGCAGCTCGTACCGGGCGGGCGAATTTTTCATGAAGGGCGCGGTAGAAGCCAGGAAAGCAGCCGCAAACAACCGCCAGACAGCATCAAACCATCAAACTCAGAGCGAAGGAGACTGGACATGAGCAGTAAATCCGCCGGGTCGGCAAACACGGAAACCCTGCTACGGGTGATGGCGGACAACGCCAAGCCCGATCAACTGCCCGCCGGTCTGACCGTGGAAGATATCAAGCGCATGTACGAAGGCATGATCGCCATTCGGGCTTACGATGAACGACAAAAAAACCTGCAACGCAGCGGACGGATTGGCTTTTGCGTCACCTCAACCGGAGAGGAAGCTGTTCAGGTCGGCACCGCGCATGCGCTTCAGCCTAACGACTGGGTATACCCGTATTACCGCCAGTACGGCGTGATGATGTACCGGGGCGTCCCGCTGAACGTGCTGGCCGACCACCTGTATGGCAACCAGGAAGACCTGGCCAAGGGCCGCCAAATGCCCGCCCACTACACGCACAAGGATACCCACTTTGTGAGTTCCTCCAGCGTCATCGGCACCCACCTGATTCACGCCGTAGGCACCGCCATGGCCGCCAAATACCGCAAAGATCCCAGCGTGACCGTGACCTATATTGGCGATGGCGGCACTTCCTCCAACGATTTTCACTCCAGCCTGACCTTTGCCGGGGTGTTCAAACCGCCAGTGGTGTTGTTCATCGTGAACAACCAGTACGCCATTTCCCTGCCGGTCGCCAAGCAGTGCGGCGCGGAAACCCTGCATGCCAAAGGGGCGGGGTACGGGGTTCCGGCCATTCGGGTGGACGGCAACGATGTGTTCGCGGTGTATCAGGCGTCCCGTGAGGCATATGCCCGCGCGCGCGCCGGGGAAGGCCCAACGCTGATTGAATTGTTCACCTACCGGGCTGGCCCGCACTCCTCATCGGATGATCCGACCCGTTACCGGGGCAAAGAGGCAGACCAGTGGCTGAGCGAAGAGAAAGACCCGATTGCCCGCGCCCGCAAGTATATGCAAAAGCTGGGCATTTGGACTGAGGCTTACGAGGAGCAGGTATGGGAAGAAACCCGCACCCGCATTAACCTGGCCACTACGGAAGCGGAAACCACGCCGGAGCCGAGTTGGGCCAGCCTGTTTGACGATGTATACGAAGAAGTTCCGCCTGCCCTGGCCCGCCAGCGGGACGAACTGCTGGAAACCGAAAGCGGTTTTGAACGCCAGCACGAAGGCGAATTTCCGTTATAAGGCTTGAGAGGCGCGAGGAGAGTAAACAATGGCACAAATGACACTATTACAAGCAATTAACGACGCCCTCAAGACCGAAATGCGTCGCGATGACCGAGTGCTGGTCTTTGGCGAGGACGTGGGCATTAATGAAGGCGTGTTTCGCGCCACCGAAGGACTGCAAAAGGAATTCGGCGAAGAACGGGCCTTCAGCACCCCGCTGACCGAAGCAGGGATTGTCGGCGCGGCCATTGGCATGGCGGCTTACGGACTGAAGCCGGTGCCGGAAATCCAGTTTTCCGACTTTATTTACCCGGCTTTCGATCAGATTGTGTCGGAACTGGCCAAATTCCGATACAGATCCGGCGGGGAGTATCCCACGCCCGTCATCATCCGAACCCCATACGGTGGCGGCATCCGGGGTGGACTGTACCACTCCCAAAGCCCGGAAGCCTATTTTACCCACACACCGGGCCTCAAGGTAGTCATCCCTTCCACGCCAGAGGATGCCAAAGGACTGCTGGCCTCCGCTATTCGCGGGGATGATCCAGTGATCTTCATGGAACCCAAAAAGATTTACCGCTCCATCAAGGGCGAAGTGCCTGCAGGCGATTTCACAGTACCCATCGGCCCGGCCCGCGTGGTGCAGGAAGGCGCGGATCTGTCCATCTTCTGTTACGGGGCCATGGTGGAGCCTTGCAAAATGGCCGCCGAAAAAGCGCTGGAAAAAGAGGGCGTTCGCTGCGAGATTATTGACCTGCGCACCCTGTACCCGGTGGATGAGGAAGCGATTTTAAATTCCGTGCGCAAAACCGGCCGCGCGCTGATTGTGTACGAAGCGCCCAAGACCTGCGGCTACGGCGCAGAAGTGGCGGCCCTCATCGCGGAGCGAGCCATTGAATATCTGGAAGCGCCCGTCAAGCGGATTGGCGGTTTCGATACGCCATTCCCGTACACGCTGGAAAAGATTTATGTGCCGGACGCCATCCGGGTCTTCCTGGGCATTAAGGAAGTGATGGCGTTCGAGTAAACCGGAACGAGTTTTTGAGGAGGTCTGGACACAATGGCATACGAATTCAAGCTGCCTGATATCGGGGAAGGCATCCATGAAGGCGAAATCGTGCAATGGCTGGTGAAGCCGGGTGATTTCGTAAACGAGGATCAGCTCATTGTGGAAATTATGACCGATAAAGTCACCGCTGAAATCCCCTCCCCGGTGAGCGGCGTAATTCAGGAAACCCGTGGCAAGGCGGGCGAGATTATTCACGTGGGCAGCGTCATTGCCGTTTTCGGCGAGAAAGGGGCCAGCGCCCAACCGGCGGCCAAGGCCCAAGGAGCAACCCAAGCGGTTGCCCCGGCGGAGAAGACGGTCTCCAACGGCAATGGCAACAGCGCCGAAAAAAGCATCGATGTCACGGTGCAGGAAAAGCCTGCCATTGGCAAGGTGCTGGCAGCCCCGGCCACCCGCAAGCTGGCCCGCGAACTGGGCGTTGAGCTGAGCCAGGTCTCAGGCAGCGGCCCGCGAGGGCGCATTACGCAAGGCGATGTGCGACAATCTCAACCGGGCGGTGGTATCGCCATGCAACCAGCCATTGCGGCGGTTTCCGCGCCCGGCGGGTTCAAATCGCTGGGCGAAAGGCGGGTGCCTTTGGGTGGCATGCGCCGCAAGATTGCCGAGCACCTGGTGAAATCCAAGCACACCGCGCCGCATTTTTCTTACGTGGAAGAAGCGGATATGAGCAAACTGGTAGCCCTGCGGGACGAATTACTGCCGCTGGCGGAAGAGCAAGGCATCAAGTTGAGTTACCTGCCGTTTATCATCAAGGCGGTAATTGCGGGCTTACGCAAGTACCCCATGCTGAACTCCCAACTGGATGAAGCCAAGCAGGAACAGGTATTCAAGAACGATTACCACATTGGGGTCGCCGTCGCGACCGATCAGGGCTTGATTGTGCCGGTGGTGAAGTATGCCGACCAGAAAAACCTGTTTGCTCTGGCAACCGAGATCAGGACGCTGGCCGACAAGGCCCGCAGCAACAAATTAACGCTGGATGAACTGAAGGGCGGCACTTTTACCCTCACCAGCATCGGCTCCATTGGCGGCATGTTCAGTGTGCCAATTATCAATTACCCAGAAGTGGGCATTATGGGCATTCACAAAATTGAGCGCCGCCCGGTAGTGCGTATCATGAATGGCCAGGAACAAATCGTGATTCGGGACATGATGTACCTGTCCATTTCCTGCGATCATCGCGCGGTGGACGGGGCGGAAGCGGCCTTATTCGTAAAAGAGGTGATTCAGTACCTGGAAAATCCCAGTCGCCTGATTGCCACGCTGTAAAGCCTGTTTTCTCTACCCAAACTAAAAATCCTCATATTTTATTTGCAGAGATCATGCCTTTGTGATTTAGTGTACAAAGTTGCGATTTCACAAGGAGAAACGCTCCGCGTGAAACCGTGAAGGCAGGCTCATCTTTCTCGTGGCGTAATTCGTTTAACCAGTTTTACCCCACTCGTCAGCACGTACACAGCTATAGAATATGAGGTCTTTTGGGATGCCAGGGATTCCCTTTTATCCTGCTATTTCTAATGGCGCCGCATACCAGGCCCACCGATCCGCCCATGCGTCAACCCGCGTCCATTTCGCAAACCAGTCCCCTGTTTCAGGCGGCCTGCAAATGCAGGTGGTGGATCGGTTCACCCCGACCATGCGAAAGCCGAATGAATCCGTGCAGGATCTCAAAAAAAGGGCGCAAGCCAAGCAAGACGCCGTATTCCACAAAACCCAGACGCCCCACCCCAAAAAAATTACCGTACTGGCCCAAAGCAAGGGCAGAGATATTGTACTGAACGACTTTACGCTGAAACGCGGACATTTGGGCAATTGGCAAAGGCACCAGCCGCTGAAAGCCAGTGAGGTAAAAGCCGGACAAACCCTGATTCACAAAAAAACGGGCAGGGAAGTTGAAGTGACCAAGGTGCTAACGCCCCGCTTGAGCGAGCGGCAGAAACGCGCCAAGGTACAGGGCGAAATCGTCAGAACCGCCAACGGGCAGACCAAGTTCCGCCCCACCCAGGTGCAGTCAGGATATCGGTTCGAATTCATCGGCATTGTACACGCGCCCAAGGCAAAACCGCGCGCCGCCGAGTGATTCCGCTAGCCTGACGGCTCTTGCTTCGCGGGCCCGTAAATTGAGATAATGGCCCATATCGGCAAGAAAGGGGTTCATGAGTATGGCTGCCAAAAAGACTGAGGTGGTGGTAATTGGCGCGGGGCCGGGGGGATACGTGGCGGCCATTCGGCTGGCGCAACTGGGCAAAAAAGTGACGGTGGTGGAAAAAGAAGTGCTGGGCGGCGTATGCCTGAACTGGGGCTGCATCCCTTCCAAGGCGTTGATTTACGCGGGCAGCCTGTACGAAAAAATTCAGCATGCCAGCCAGGTGGGCATTATGGTGGACGGTTTGCGCATTGACATGCCCAAGCTTCAGCAATGGAAAGAGGACGTGGTTAAAAAGCTGACCGGCGGCATCGGCCAGTTGTTCAAGGCGCATGGCATTGAAACCGTATATGGCACAGCCAGTTTTACGGGGCCTAAAACCCTGGAAGTAAAAGGCAACAACGGCCAAACCCAAACCCTGGAAGCGAATTATTTCCTGATTGCCACGGGATCTTCCCCCATAGAGATTCCCGGTTTCGCCTTTAACGGCGACAACATTATCGAATCCCGCGAAGGCTTGTCCTGGCAGGAAATTCCGGAAACCATGGCGGTCATCGGAGGCGGGGTAATCGGGCTGGAAATGGGTACCCTGTACGCCAAACTGGGAACCAAGGTCAGCATCATCGAGCTGGCCCCTGAGATCCTGCCCGGCACCGATAAAGAGATTGTGCAGCTCCTGCGCCGCTCCCTGAAAAAGCGGGGCATTGAAGTGCATACCCAGGCCCAGGCCAAAAAGGCGACCGTGCAAGGCAAAAAAGTGCTACTGGAATTTGAAACCCAAAAAGGCCCGGTCACGCAGGAAGTAGACAAACTGCTGGTATGCGTGGGCCGCAAGCCCAACTCTAAAAACCTGGGGCTGGAAAAGGCCGGGGTGAAAACCAACGAAAAAGGCTTTATTCCGGTGGATAACCAGTTGCGCACTTCTGTTCCGCATATTTTTGCCATTGGCGATGTGACCGCGCCGCCGTTGCTGGCCCACAAGGCTTCCAAGGAAGGGCTGGTGGCCGCCGCCGTAATTGCGGGCGGCAAGGACATTCTGGATTACCGGGCCATGCCTGCCGCCATTTTCTGCGATCCGGAAATCGCCACCGTGGGCCTGAGCGAAGACCAAGCCCGCGAGCAGGGCTACGAGGTTAAAATCGGCAAGTTCCCGTTTGCCGCCTCAGGTCGGGCGCTCAGTATGAACGAGCCGGACGGCATGGTGAAAATGATTACCGACGCCAAGACCGATTTGCTGCTGGGTGTGCATATGATTGGCCCGGAAGTCTCCGAGCTGATTGCCGAAGCGGCCCTAGGCATTGAAATGGGCGCCACCGCCGAGGACATTGCCCTGACCGTGCATACCCACCCCACATTGCCGGAAACCATGATGGAAGCTGCCGAAGCCGTGCATGGCATGGCCGTGCATATTTTCCAGAAAGAACGCGAAAAAGCGGCCAGTCGCTGACCGCTTTTTCAGAGTTTCAATTACAACCTGGGGGCTACCGCCGACCGGACAATCCGTATTACGGATTGTTGAACATGCCGGACAGATCTGGCCCTTGACGACGCCCAGTGGGGCGACGACGAACGACCTGAAGGCCGGACACATCTCCCAGACCAGCTTCTTCTATAGTTCTGTTAGGCACTTGCACCTGATTGAACCTGAAATTATCGCGACGACGAAGCGCCCTGGTCGGGGCAGGCGCCAAACTTTGCTCTGCTACCGTAGCGGTTGTGGTTTGCTCCGTTGGGGCTGGAGGATTAAAGTTAATATCCCTCAGGGGACGATGCCTGGTAGCCCGTGGTTGCTGCAACTGACGGGTTCTGCCTTGTGTGTCTTGCAGGACATAAGCAGGTATATGGAAACCATTGTGGTTATCTTCCCGTTCAGCGCCATGAACAAGCTCTTCTTCCGCTTCTGCGTAGCGCCTTCTGGCAGACTCTACGGATAAGCCTTCCTCTCCATGCTGCAGAACCCGATGTCCATTTTCAGGCCGGAGTTGAGAAGAGTAGTCTGGCAATGAACGATATGTAGGCACAGCCGACGTTGGTGCGGAATTTGAGCTTGGCCGAATCGTACCAGTACTCGCATGGCTACGTACTGTCAGCTCACGTGAACGTGGGCGTAGCGTAACGGTATCGGCGCTCAGGCTACGCACCGTAAGGTTACCGTAACTCGGCGGGGGACTGATTGAAAGGTGTCCTGAGCCGCCGGAAGGGAGACGAAGATGGCTGGCGTTTGTTCTGACCACATTTGCGGTTGCACGGGTTGGGTTGCGTAACAAACCCAAAAAATTAGTGAAAAACATAATTACAATCCATTCCTAATTGTTTTTTAAATATTATTTTTTTATAAAAGGTGAAGACTTCTGATATAAAGTTCATACATATAAAAAGTTGCCCCTTTAGAATATAAAAAAATTATAAATATCACCAGAAACCAACCAGTCGGGACACAAAAGCGTTACGAACAGCCAGGATCTTTTGATAGTCGGCCACCGGCCATGTGAATGTCCTGGCTTCTGGTATAAAATAGCAGTTTCTATTGGCTCAACTGTTTAGAATGAACCGGGCGCTCCATGCTGAAAATTTCTATTAGCCGCACCCCCAAAAAAGGCGAACCCACATCAATCCGGGTTGCAATCGAATGTTTACAAGCCTTGGTATTTTGCCATGGCTGTGTAGCCTTATGGGGGCTTATCAGGCTGTTTACACATCCCCACCCAATCTGGATATTGCCCTATGCCACAATGCTGGCAGCTATTGTGCTAATTGTTTTGCCTTTTATTGTGACGTATTGGCTCACAAACAACATGAAACAGGCAAAAGGATGGGCCAGGCTGACCTATACCATACTTGCGGCTCTTTCTTTTGTTGTAAGCCCGTTGCTAGGCATTTCTACATCATCTTTTATTTATTTGCTAAGCACTACCCTATCATTACGAGCTCTTTTTTCTTTGTACCAAAAAGATTCAAACGAATGGTTTAAACAAGCATCCCAACCACATGCCAGCCCAATTGAAGAGAGAGAGTCCGCATGAAAAAAGCGCCTGTTATTGTCGCCTTAATTGCGCTTGCCGCATTGAGCTTTCCGCTATCCAACCTGCTGCATAAGCCCAGCGACGAAACCGAAAAACTCCTGGCCCAAATCCACGATCCCAAAACCAAAAAGGCGGCTGCCATCTTGCAGGGCAAGTGTATCGATTGCCATTCTTCCCAAACCCGGCTGCCGTTTTACATGAACTTTCCCATTGCCCACGAGCTGATTGCCAAAGACATTGAGGAAGGCACGGAAGAATTCAACCTGAACGGTAAATTCGCCCACAACGGCGCGGGCTTTACCGAACTTGACCTTGCTCGGCTGGAAGGCGTTTTAAACGACCACAGCATGCCCCCGCTTCGCTACGTGGCCTTGCACTGGAACGCCAACCTGAGCGAGGCGGACACCAAAGACTTAAGAGGCTGGATTTACCAGTTACGCAGCCAAAGGCGCAGTGTGGCCGGAATTCATGGCGATTTTGCCGGAGACCCGGTTGAGCCGCTGCCGTTAACCGTGGCGCTGAATGCCAACCAGGTGAGCCTGGGCCGCAAGCTGTTCCACGATACACGCCTGTCCGCCGACAACACGCTGTCTTGCGCCAGTTGCCACGATCTGCACAAGGGCGGCGCGGACGGCTCTGTGAGCGCCACAGGCATTCGGGGGCAAATCGGGCCAATCAATTCCCCCACGGTGTTTAACTCCGCCTACAGCGTCAAGCAGTTCTGGGACGGGCGGGCCGCCACGCTGGAAGAACAGGCCGGTGGCCCGGTCAACAACCCGCTGGAGATGGGTTCCAACTGGAAGCAGGTGCTTGGCAAACTGAACCAGGATCCGCAACTGGTGGTCGAATTCAAGCGTCTGTATCCGGCTGGAATTACCAGCAAGAACATTATGAGCGCCATTGCCACTTTCGAACGTTCGCTGGTTACGCCCAACAGCAAGCTAGACAAATATCTGCGGGGAGACAAAACGGCGCTCTCCAGCGCGGAAACGCACGGGTACCAGCTTTTCAAGGCCAACTGCATTTCCTGCCACGCCGGAAAAAACCTGGGCGGCCTGTCCTTTGAGAAAATGGGCAGAAAGGCCGACTACTTTGCGGATCGCCACACCCCGCTCACCCAGGCGGATTACGGCCTATACAACTTCACTCATAAAGAAAGCGACAAATTTAAATTCAAAGTGCCTACCCTACGCAATATTGCCCAGACCGCGCCGTATTTCCATGACGGTTCCGCCAAAACGCTGGAGGATGCCGTGCGGGTGATGGGCAAATACCAGGTTGGCAAGAACTTCAGTGACTCGGAAGTGGCGGATCTGAGCGCTTTCCTGAAAACCCTGACCGGCGAGTACGAAGGCACACCCGTCCAATAAGACCGACCCAACCATACATACCAGTTTCAGAAAAGGCGCTTTATACCAGCGCCTTTTCTTTTTCAGGCAGGGAGTTTTCCTGGCCATTTTCGCCATTCTCCTCGCAGGATGCAACCGGCAAGTCCGTCACCCTGACGTTTGGCGGTTCATCTTCCACGGTACGGGTGCAGTAATCGGCGGAACCGGCCAGGGAAATCACCTCGGCGGGAATGCCCACCACCACCGCATTGTCCGGGGTGTCGCGAGTCACCACCGCATTGGCCCCCACCGCCGTCCCTTTTCCCAAACGGATGCCGCCAATCACCTTGGCGCCGGGGGCAATATACACGCTATCGCCAATCATGGGCGCGCCGCTGCGTTTGCCTGTGGCTATTTTACCCAGGGTCACGCAGTGGCTCATGTTCACGTTTTTGCCCAACACGCTATACACACTGATAATGGTTCCAAACACATGTCCAAAGTAAAAACCCGGCCCAATCCGGGTTTCATAAGGAATTTCACAGCAGTAACGCGATTGCAAAGGGTAATAATACAAGTTGAATAGTCGAAGCGCCATCCGCCACCGATTCTGGAACAGAAAATGGGCAATCCGGTAAGCAAAGGTGATTTTAAACCCCCGGTTGAAAAAAAGATCCCTGAGAAGGCGCAACGGCTTGAAGCCGCCGTGGTATCGATAATGATCCGTCCGTATAAGATACAGAAGTCGCGCAAAAGTCATGCCCATTAGCGTGCTATCCTACTCTTTGTCTTTAACTACTGTTGCTCTATGTCAGGATGACACTGAACTATAAGCGGCAGAGCTTTTCAATTGCTCAGGTGGCGCATTTAACCACTGCTCTATACGAGGTTTTCAATGGCTCTTTCTGCTTTTCAAACCGAAGATTTTGGCCTGATGGATTATGAGACTGTTTGGCAAATGCAAAAAGACCGGGTGCAACAGCGGCTGGCCGGGGAAATTCCGGACACCCTGATGCTGGGCGAGCATCCGCCCGTGATTACGCTAGGCCGGGGCAGCCATGCGGAAAACCTGCTGAACCCCACCATTCCGGTGCTGGAAATTGAGCGCGGCGGGGATGTGACTTATCACGGGCCGGGGCAACTGATTGCCTACCCCATTTTCCTGCTGCCGGAAGGCCAACGGAATTTACACCGATACCTTCGCAACCTGGAAGAAGTGATTCTGCGAACCCTGGCGGATTTTGGGCTGGAAGGCGCCCGCAACCCCGGCTGGACGGGTGCATGGGTAAAATCGCCACAAAGCGGCCAACTGCTTAAAATCGCTTCGATTGGAGTGGCCGTTAAAAAATGGGTGACGTATCACGGCATTGCGCTGAATGTGAACACCAATCTGGCCCATTTCCGCCAAATCAATCCCTGCGGCCTGGAAAGCCAGGTGATGACATCCATGCAGGCATTATTGAATCAACCCGTCGACATGGACAGGATCAAAATCAGTCTTATAAAACATTCTACGGCGGCATTTCAGAACCTTTCGCCTGCAGAGCGTCCTTCATAGTAGCTTCAGAACCAGAGTACTTGCCATAATATCGTGCAGAGCCTGTTTTCTTTGGGTTGTACCCGCCATAATAAAGCCTGCAAGACAAGTTAGCGCGGAAACATACTTGCCAAAGAAACGCCCACTGGCCCTGGCAAAGGAAAGACGGTTGCCGTCCATATCCGTTACGCGCAAACCACACACTTTTTTCCCCAAGCTGGCTTGCAATGTAGAAGCCTCCATGATCGCAAAATATAGCCACTCAAGGGCCACTCCCAACAATCCGGCAACGAACTTTGCAACGAGCTTGATTTGGCTCAGATCTTCGCCATGCATGAACAAAGCAACTAAAATCCCGGTACCAAAGCCCAAAATAAGGCTAGGCACTAGCAAAATCAGCTTATCAACCACCATCGCCAAAGCTCGCCACCAGAATCCGGCATAATTTCGAGAGCTTACTATCTCTTCTATCATTTCAGTCATTTGAAGGCTGCCCTTTCCTGCATCAAGTTTGCTGTTTGGGATCGGTGCGCTACGTCGCACCATGCATCATTGACTAATCGCAATTTTCATTTTGGAGGGTTTTCATGAGGATAACTTCGTTCAAACGGGCGGGGTGACGAACGCGTGAATGTGAACTTTCTTTGCATTTTCGCTTGGGAAAAACCGGCGTTTTCACTAGAATAAAGGTGAGTATCATTCGCCGCCGGGCATTGCCGGAGTTTATTCCCGGCCTGCGCGCCAGCCAAAACCGTCCTGTAAACCCGCTATAAAAAGGACTCAAAGCATTATGACCATTACCCAGGAAACCGTGGAACACGTCGCCAAACTGGCCCGCCTTGAGCTGACCCCGGATGAAGTCCAGCGTTACACGCAGGACTTGGGCAAAATCCTGACCCTGGTGGAACAGTTGAACGAAGTGGATCTCTCGCAAATTGAAGTGGGAATGGAAACCAACGTACCGACCAACTTCCGCGAGGACAAGCAAATCCGCGAGTTCAGCCACAATGAGCTACTGGCAAACGCACCCGCAGAGGAAGACGGCTTCTTCCGGGTACCCAAAATCCTGGGCGACAACAGCAATTAGAGTTTTTAGTTCCCAAACTTATTTCTCTCACCTAGAAAAGCAATTGAACGAGGTTCTCTCATGGGCTCTACCAAGTACATATTTGTAACCGGTGGCGTGGTCAGCTCCCTGGGCAAGGGCATTGTAGCCGCATCCCTGGGCCGTTTGCTGCGCGCGCGTGGTTATAAGGTCTCCATCCAGAAGTTTGACCCGTACATCAACGTCGATCCCGGCACCATGAGTCCATTCCAGCACGGGGAAGTTTTCGTGACCGATGACGGCGCGGAAACCGATCTCGACTTAGGCCACTACGAACGCTTCATCGACACCAACCTGACCCGCCAGAACAACGTGACCGCCGGTCGCATTTACCTGGACGTGATTTCCAAGGAACGCCGGGGCGATTACCTGGGCGCCACCGTGCAAACCATTCCGCACATTACCGATGAGATTAAAAACCGTATTCAGGAAGCCAGCCATCAGCTTTCCCCGGACTTTCTCATCTGCGAAGTCGGCGGCACCGTGGGCGACATTGAAGGCTTGCCCTTTCTGGAGGCCATTCGCCAGTTCCGCTACGATGTGGGCTTTAAAAACACCTGCTTCATCCACGTTACGCTGGTGCCGTACCTGAAAGCCTCCGGCGAAGTGAAGACCAAGCCTTCCCAGCACAGTGTGAACACCCTGCGCAGCATCGGAATTCAGCCGGACATTCTGGTGTGCCGCACCGAACGCCCCCTGGGCAAAAGCGAGCGCCTGAAACTGGCCCAGTTCACCAACGTGGAGCCGGAAGCGGTCATCGAATCCATCGACATGCCTGTTCTCTACGAAGTGCCGCTGGTGCTGGAAAAAGAAGGGCTGGCGCGTCAGGTGCTGGATCGGCTGAACATTGAGAACACCGTTCCCAACCTGGACACCTGGAAAGAAATGGTGCAGAAGGTCAAGCAGCCCCATACCCACCTAAAAGTGGCCTTGGCTGGAAAATATACCGGCTTGAGCGATGCATACCTCTCCGTGATTGAGGCATTGAAACACGCGGGGGCCACCGTAGGCGCTTCCGTGGAAATCCGCTGGATCAACTCCGAGGATTGCGTGGACGATGAGACTTCCGAAGCGTTGCTGAACGGCGTGGACGCCATTGTGGTGCCGGGTGGCTTCGGTCATCGAGGCATTGAAGGCAAAATTAACGTCATCAAATACGCCCGCACCCGGCAGATTCCGTTCCTGGGGCTTTGCCTGGGCATGCAGGTGGCGGTGATTGAATTCGCGCGCAATGTAGCCCAGCTTACCCGCGCCAACAGCGTGGAATTTGAGCCCAAAGCCGATCAGCCGGTAGTGGCCCTTATGGAAGACCAGAAAAACCTGGCCGACAAAGGCGGCACCATGCGCCTGGGCCAATACCCCTGCCATCTGGTGAAAAACAGCAAGGCCGCCGAAGCCTACAACACCGAAGTGGTGATGGAGCGCCATCGCCACCGCTACGAAATTAACAACGATTACATCGAGATCCTGACCGATGCGGGTCTGGTGTTCTCCGGTACCTCGCCGGATCGACACCTGATGGAAATCATCGAGCTGCCGGGACACCCCTGGTTTGTGGCCTGCCAGTTCCACCCGGAATTCAAGTCCCGTCCGGACAACCCGCACCCGTTGTTCAAAGGGCTGATGAAAACCGCCGTAGAGCTTAAACAGAAAGACTCTACCGAAGCGCAGACGGTTTCCAACTAGAATTCACCTGATATCAGACATGCAGAAGCAAGCGAAACCCGCTTGCTTCTTGCTTTTGGCATCAAAGTCCAGCCATCCGCATGTAAAAGTTTTTTCATATATCCGTCCCTTACCCTGTGCTTCCCCCAACTCTCGACCGATGGCATGAGTATCGTCTGATCTCACCGTTCCCCAACCAAAACCGGGAGCGGCCTTATTGCTGAGTTTCAGTAAGTTGCCACAGGAGAGGAGTCCCGATGCGGAGACGGATACACACTCACGCCAGAGCCTTGCTGTTCTCGTTATCGGCAGTCGGCTTTACGTTGCTGGCAACCTTGTTTTTCTACGACGGCCCCCTGGAAATCCCCCACATTGAGGCGTCCGCCCAAGCCACCGAGCCAGCGGAAAGCGTTGAAATCAGCCCCCTGAACCTGCGCGCAGTGCAGGATGAAAACCCCTTACTGGATTTACTCCCGGCCAGCTTTAAGGAACACTGGCGCAAAGTGAGCCTGGATAATAACCGCATCCACCTGGAAGTGCTGGACAAGCCCTTATTGCTATCGCACACCAGTCACCAAACGGGGAGCGAAGCGTTTGAGTATGGCTCTTACCTGTTTGAGCAAATGGCGAAAGACGTCCAGAACACGGATTTATCCGGCAAACTAAAGGATTTGAGCATGCAGGCGCAAACCATGGGCAACGCCATCCGTCAGGCCAGCGATTTTCGGTACGACGGCCCGCCCGGCGAGGACATGGAACACCTGCAAGTGCGCTCCAACATCCTGTTCTACTTAAAAGGGCTGAACCCGGAAGCATTGATTACCGCCCAGTACAACCAGGACGGCAAACTCATCAACGAAAGTCCCGCGCCCAAAGCCGCCCAAAGTGGAGAGGACGTACAGGCTTTTCTGGCAAAGGTGAACAACGTATTGAACCATCCTTTGGCCCGGCAGTACCCGCAAACCATGTCCCTGCTCCGCAAGCAGAGCGACGTATTAAGGAACCTGGCCTCCCATGTCACGCTTCGCTGGGAAAGCACCGTTTACTGCCAGCAGTCCTGCGGGGGCATGGCGACTTATCTTCGGGTCTACACCCGGCAAAGCCTACCTGCCAAAACCCAGGCCGCCGTTATACTGTAAATAGCTTTAAAGTTCAGCCCGTTTAAACCGAAACGGGAAATAGCTGCTAAGCCTATTGACCGACAAACTGGCCACCATCCCCCATGCTTTTTACACCAACATTTAAAACCCTGCTGATCCGCTTGCTGTTGCTGGTTCTGCTGGGCTTTCCGGTCAGAGCGGCGGCCTACGACCTGAGAGACAATGCCATTGCCCATGCCAGAAACGGTCAATTACTACTGGAGCGGGATCGAGCCGCCGAGGCGATTGATGAATTCAAGGCCGCCCTGCTGCTGAACCCTTACACCAGCCTGTCTGCGGCCATTTACAACAACCTGGGGCTGGCCTACCGGGCGGTGGGCAATTACCCGTACGCATTCGCATCCTTTCAACGGGCTTGCCGGATTCAGCCCACGTTCTCTTACTATTACAAAAACTTAATTGAAACCTACGCCGCCGCCGGGCGGCTTGGCAAGGTGGAAAGCGTTTTGCGCAAGATTGTGGCGAAGAACCCGGACAACGCCGAGGCATGGTTTATGCTGGGCTTGCTTTACAAGGAGCAGGGCAATCGCAAGCAAGGCAAACTCTGCTTTGACCAGTTTCTGAAGCTGGAACCCGAATCCGAAATGGCCACCGCAGCCAGAAACGCTTTCTAAACCGCCCCCAGTTCGGGTAAAATACAAGTGTGGTATTAAAAACCCGGAAGTGAAAGCAGACTATTTAAATGACCCTCTTGCGCCCATCCCCGTCCTGGCTCAATCTACCCTTTACCCTGGTGGTGGGGCTGTTTCTGCTGCGGCAATTGCTGGTAATTCTGGCGGCGGAACAAGGCCGCAAGCAGGATCTGGTCAAGCGCATCAACAAAAACAACCAGGAATTCCAGCTTTCCATCCTCATCCCGTTTCTGGACGCCAACGACCACCCGGCCTTGCTGGCCCTGCTGCATGCCATTAGCGAGCAGGAATACCCGGCCAGCAAAGTGGCCATCCATCTGGTCACCTCCGAAGAAAGCTGCCGGGACTTGATCCCGCAATCGTTGCGGCCCAACGTCAAGGTGTGGCAGTATCCGGGCGAGCATCCGAGGTACGAATACGCGATTACCTGGCTGATTGAACGCTGCCTAGCCGCCGGGGGGAACGGCATGTTCGTGTTCCTGAAACCGACCGATATCATCAAGCCTGATTTTCTGCTGAACGTGGCCGCGCGCGGGCTCGATAGCTTTGCAATCCAAGGTTATGTAGCCTTGAAAAACCCGCCGGAAACGCCCCTGGCCAAAGTACACGCGCTTTCTACCCGCCTGTTCAACCGAATCGGCAACGCCGGACGCTACCATTTGGGCATGAGCTGTCGCCTGCTGGATTCCGGCTGGGCCATTAAGCAGGAAGTGCTGGAGATGATTCCCTTTTACCGGGGCATGGATCTCGATAACCTGGAGTACACCATCCGCCTCAATCTGGAAAACTTCCGGGTCAACTGGGCGCCCAACGTGGTGGTTTATTCCGATTCTAGTGTGCCGTTTCTGGAGCATTTCACGCTGTGCGCCGGGTCTTTCTTCAACCGCATCAACCTGCTGGGCCGTTACGGGCCGCTTTTGCTGAGCCGGTTGATCTTCCGGTTTGATTTCAACTACATTGAGCAGTTGCTTTCCCTGGTGACTCCACCTTATTTCCTGACACTGATGGCGCTGGCGCTGTTAACCGCCGCCAAATTCAAGGCGGTTCCTCTACCTGTTCCGGGCGATGCCCTGCTTTGGGCGAGTATTACGGCCGTTGCGCTGGTGCTGAACGTGATGGCGCTGGTGGTGGCCCGGTGCAAATCCACCGATTATACGGCCATGGTGGTATATACGCCGATTTCTTACCTGTTTGGGCTGATTGCCTCGCCCGTGGCGTTGTATGGCTATTTCAAAACCGTGTTGTCCCGGCAAGCCAAGGGCGGCAGCGCGTACCGCAAGGCCAAGGCGACCCGCTTCAACGAGGATTTGGCGGCACCGCCTGATCTATACGATGAAAAGGCGGGTAAGCAAGTGATTCATGGGCTGCTAAAGCGGAACGCCCCGCGCGAAGCCATGCCGCACCATGAAGGGATGCCCGTTGCTTCCGGCAGGCGACAGGCTACCCGCAAAAACGCTTTACCGCCCGAATTTATGGAGCCGCAACCCGGTAACGAATCTGCGTTGGCAGGGGTTTCCACGCCCGCAGCCGCCCATATCCGTCGCCCTTCGGAAACGGTGCGTTCCGTCCCCCTATCAAACGGTAAGCGGGAAGTGAGCTGCCGCTTGCGGACACTGACCACTTTCGGCGAAGACGGGCGTGAAAGTTACCAACTCACCCTGGAATACAAGAACATGGCCTTTTCTACGGAATCCTACCGGATTCTGGATCAGGCATTCTACGAGTTACAGGCCAAGTTGATGAGCCGAGGGCTGAGCATTATTACCTGCGGCAGTTGCGGCAACTTCTACAACCCCACTGTGGACGTGCCGGACGCCATCAAGAATTCCGGGGTTTGCCTGTTCGACAAGCTTGGCAAGGAAGTAAACCTGAACACTGACGCGGTGACGGTCGTAAGCCAGGCCTGCGCCTACCACTGCCCACTGGAACAGCGGGAGAGCATTGTTCGCCAATGGAAAGAGAGTTTGACCCTCAGTCGCACCCTGTAGCGACGGAACCCAGCGTTGCAGAACAGGTGCAATCAGGTGGCACGGGGCTTCGCGTGACAATTTTAACCATCGCCATGCTGATGCCCTGGCTGTGGGTGGGATTGGGGCTGGTACTCATCAAGGATTACCGGCTTACCATTTTGGTATATGAATTGTTCGGCTGCGGGCTTATGATTCTGCTCTCCCGGCCCAAGCAAATGGCCCTGCTCCCCATGGGCGTCCCGCTCAGCCGAATTTTAGTTTCCGCAGCCATCGTCGGCATTGTCATTCTGGGCGTATTCAAAGGCACCAGCGGCTTTGGCATGGACTGGGACTATTTTTACCGGCAGGCGCAAGCCACGCATCTTTCCGTCAACGGGCATTTCTGGTTTTTTGCCGCCTTTATCGTGCTGCTGAACCCGCTGTTTGAGGAAGCCTTCTGGCGAGGCGCCGTTTACCGGGAGTGGAAGGAACTCATCGGCGTATGGCCTGCCAACCTGATTTCTTCGTTTTTCTTTGGCGCTTGGCACTGGGTGGTGTTGCAACATTATTGCCAACCAATGTGGGCGTTGTTCCTGACGTTTTGGGTGATGGTAGGGGGCATTATTTTTGCCTACACCTACGAAAAAACCGGCACCCTGGGCGCACCGGCCCTGCTCCATGGCCTGGGCGCAGATTTACCCATGGTATTTGTGGTGTACGATTGCATTCAAGCCAGCCAGGGCGTTTTACATTAAGCGAAAGCCCTTTTACCCATGTCTATAAACCAACCCGCCACCCCGAATACGGAAAACCTGATTGAATGGGCGGATTTCCAGAAGATCGATCTGCGGGTCGGCACGATTGTAAAAGCGGAAGCATTCCCCAAGGCCAAAAAGCCCGCCTACAAACTGTGGGTGGATTTGGGTGAACTGGGCATCAAACAATCCAGCGCCCAAATTACCAGCCTGTACACCCTGGAAGAACTGCCCGGTCAGCAAGTGCTATGCGTGGTCAATTTTCCGCCCCGACAAGTCGCCAACTTCATGTCGGAAATTCTAGTCACCGGCTTTGTGTTGGCAGAAGGCGGCGTGGTGCTGGCTCAGCCGGGCAAGCCGGTTCCCAACGGAACACGGCTCGCCTGAGCTAATTGCCTAGTGCTTAAATTCGCGGATGCCAGTGGTGATCATGGCGATATTGTACTGGTTGGCCAGCTTAATCACCTCAGGGTCTTTTACGCTGCCGCCGGGTTGAATAATCGCTCCCACCCGCGCTTGCGCCGCCGCGTAAATGTTGTCTTCATGCGGCAAGAACCCGTCGGAAGCCAACACCGCATCCTTGGCCTGATCGCAAGCCAGCTTGAGAGCGTTTTCCAGCGCGCCAATGCGGGAAGTCTGCCCGCCGCCAATGCCCACCGTTTTGCCTTCCTTGGCCAGCACAATGGCGTTGGATTTGACGTGCTTGACCACCTTCCAGGCAAACACCATGTCTTCCAACTGGGCATCGCTCGGCTTTTTATCGGTGGCCACTTTAAAGCTCTGGCCCTGCTCGCCCATTTTCTTCTCATCCACGCCTTGCAGCAGGAAGAGATCATCGGCCACCTGTTTGTATTCAAGCTGGCCGGGTTTCACGACCGGCAGCTCCCGCTTCACCAGGCGCAGGTTCTTCTTGGCGGAAAGAATCTCGAACGCTTCAGGCTCAAAATCGGGCGCAATAATCACTTCCAAGAAAATATCTTTCATGTGCTTGGCCGCTTCCGCGCTGACCGGGCGATTAAACGCCACCACGCCGCCAAAGGCGCTCAGCGGATCGGTATCCAACGCGCGCTGAAAGGCATCCTGCACAGACTGGGTGGAAATGGCCACGCCGCAGGGGTTGTTGTGCTTCACAATCACGCAAGCCGCATTCTCGGAGAACTCGGTGGCGATGTTCCAGGCCGCCTGCATATCCAGAATATTGTTATAAGACAATTCCTTACCATGCAGGTACTCAAAATCCACGTTCCGCTTGGCAAGGCCGTACAGTGCGGCTTGCTGATGGGGGTTTTCGCCGTAACGCAGGTCGGTAATCTTGGAGAGCGGCAGGGTAATGGCGTCCGGCAACATGTCCAAGTCTTTGCGGCTGGTGAGCTGGCCCAGCATGTATTGGTGAATCAGCCCATCGTAATACGCGGTTTGGGAAAACACCTGCAAGGCCATCCGTTTGCGGAACACCAGGGTGGTTTCCCCGTTGCCTTTTTCCATCTCGGCCAGAAAAGCCTCGTACTGGCTGGGGCAACCCAGCACGTTCACCAGCGGGTAATTCTTGGCGGCGGCCCGCAACAGGGAAGGTCCCCCGATATCGATGAAATGCAGCATATGGAAGGGATCTTGCTCCGCCTCTTCTTCCAGCTTGGCCAGGCGCTCCCGCTCCGCCTCAAATGGGTAAAGGTTCACCACCACCACATCCACCGAAAACGGCACAGTATCCTTATTCTCCCGATCCTGCGCCTCGGCCAGGATCCCCGCGAAAATTTCCGGGTGCAGACTTTTCACCCGACCGCCCAGCAATTCATCGAAGCCGGTGATTTCAGAGCTTTCGATGGCCGGGATATTGCGCTCATCCAGATACTTTTTGGTGCCTCCGGTAGAAAGCAGCACATAACCGTACTGTTCGGAGAGGGCACGGGCCAGTGGCTCCAATCCCTTTTTATCGAACACGCTGATAAAGGCGACTTTCTTACCGTTCAGGGAAGACTGCAATTCGGGGTTCATCGGGGGAGGCTCCTTCAGGTCGGGAATGGGAACGACGCCTGTATTGTATGGCGAAAACGTTTCCGGTAAAAGGCCCGTTTTCAGCCAGTTGGGGCCAAAACCATGCATGCCGCCGGCCGGTTTTGCTATAGTGGAAGGCATGTCCCACCCTGAGCCTTCTTTTTTCGATTACACCTGCGATCTTTGCGGGCAGCCGCTTTGCGAGCGGGTGCAACTGATGAACCTGGCCTTGAACTACGAAGAAGAAATTTACTGCCTGAATTGCCTGGCCGCCGAACAAGGGATGAGCGAACCGGAACTGGCCGAATTTACCAAGGCGTACATCCAAAGCCGGGATTGCTTTAAAACGCCCTGGGACAAGTTTAACGCAAAGCCCTGCCCTAAACTGTCCACCCACCAATGCTTCTGCCAAGATTAGCACCCGTCCGTCAACCCTAGAAACCGGAACCTGAGCGATGCCCATCCCTGAACCCAAGCAAACCCTGGATTTAAGAACCACCAAATGCCCGCTGAACTTCGTCAAAACCAAGCTGGCGCTGGAAAAGCTTGATGCAGGCGACATTCTGGAAGTGTGGATTCTGCTGGAAAGCCAGTCTTCCATCAACATCCCCCAAAGCATCGCGCAAGAAGGGCATGAGATTATCCACGCGGAAACCGACCCGGATCAGCGGCAACGGCTATTTATTCGCAAAAAGGGATGATCCCCTATCAAGCTGTTTCAACCAGACGATTTAAGACACCATTTCCTTGCGGGTGGGCGCTTCTTCGCGGGTAAAATCGTGATAGTTGCTGAGTTTGACGAAATGCTCCAGAAAGACCGGATGGAAGCTCTTATCCCCTTCCGAGAGCATGATTTTGACGGCCTTGAAACTGGGAATGGATTCCTTATACGGGCGCTTGGAGGTTAGCGCGTCGTAGACATCCGCAATTTTCACCAGATGCGAATACGGATGGATTTCTTCGCCCTTTAAGCCATACGGATACCCGCCGCCGCCATACATTTCCTGGTGCTGCAAGGCGGGCAACGCAATGGGCTCAGGTAATTTCAATACTTCGGTAATAATTTTGTAGCCCAGCCCCGGATGAAGCTGCATCACCTGGAACTCTTTTTCCGTCAGGCGACTGGGCTTGAACATAATATCCCGCGGAATCAGCAGCTTGCCCAAATCATGCAGAATGGCGGCCAACGCCACTTCCTGCACTTCCTTGGGGCTAAAGCCCGCTTTCATAGCCAGCGCAATGCTCAGGGCGGTCACATCCAGAATGTGCGAATAGGTGAACTCATCCCGCATCCGCACCTGGCTTAGGTACTGGATCTGATCCACCCTGGTGGTCACTTCCGCAATCAGCTTGTCCCGCGCCACTTCGCACAAGGCGATATCCGGCGTGGCCCCGCGCCGCATACGGCTCCAGAAATGTTGGATAGAACCTAAGAATAAACAGGACGCTTCCCCACTCAACAAAGGCTCCGCTTCATCCTCCAGAGAGGCCGAACGCTGTTCGGTTTCCGTTAAACCAGCCTTGAAACGGAAAAGATAATCCTCATGGTTGAACACGTCCGTTTTGGGTAAATCGTGCGCGTGGCGGTAAAAGCTGCCGCGCTTGAGTTCCAGCAACTCATGATCGGCAAAGGTATAGCCCGCCTCGTATAACGGCCTGCCCTCCTGGGAGTACAGGTCGAACTCCAGCTTATCGCTGGCCAGCAGGTCATCATGCAACACTTTTACAAACAAAACGGACTACCTATCTACTTTAAGGTGCTTCAAGTGCTCCAATCCGGAAACCGATCCCAATTTTCCGGCCGAGAATTTCCCGGCAAGATTGACTTCGGCCATAACCAGGAAAAGTTTAGCCCTGCCGTAACAAAACGTAATCTCTTTCCTACCGCGTCACGATCAGCCCAACCGCTCCACCTCAAGAGGGCAAATCGCCACGGGTGGCGCGGAACTCCGCCTGCCATTGGGTGAACTGCGCATCCCCAATCAGGCGGCCCCATTCCTCGTTGCTCATAAACAGGTTTCGGAACGCGTCCCTGGCCTGGTTGGCCGCGCTGGCGTCCATCACCACATCCAGCTTGCGGCGCACGTCTTCCAGTTGGTCAATGCAATGCAGGAGCAGGAGCGACAGAAAGACTTCCTGCCGCTCCATTTCTTGCGCCGCCTGAATCAGGGCTTGCTGGTTGACGATAAACACCCGGTTTTCTGCACTCATTGGCCTGTCTCCCCGTTTTATTCCATACAAAAAAGCCAGCCCCGAAGGGCCAGCCGGAGGGTGATAAACCGTAGCTAGACGGCTGCAATGGCTTTTAGCGGGCAAGCCCGCTTGGACATATGCCATTGCCCCCCGGCCAAAAAAACCGGAGGCATCGTTTTGTGGCCGATGCAAGCCACTAGCTACAGAACTATCACATTCCGGCTGCCACTTTTGAGGCAGCATCTTTAAACATACGCATAAATCAGCCGGATTGCAAAGTTTCCGTGCAATAGGGCCAACAGCCTACTTTTGCCTGCCCCGTTGACGACGGACGCTAATCACGTCATTCACCTGGTAAATGGCTTCCCGAACCTTGTCGAGGTGTTTCAGGCTCTCTACTTCAATGGTCAGCTCAATCACGGCGGTTTTATCCGGCAGAATCTTCACCTTGGTGTTGGAAATATTGGCGTTGCAGTCGGCAATCTTGGTCAAAATGTCCTTCAGCACCCCCACCCGGTCAATCAGGTGAATGTCCAGCTTCACGGAGTGGCGGGTCTGGTTCTCGCCTTCCCAGCTCACGTACATGCGGCGGTTGGGGTTGGCCTGTTGCAGGTTAACGCAGTCATCCCGGTGGATCATCACCCCACGGGAACGCGTGACCACGCCTATAATGGGTTCACCCGGCAGCGGGTTGCAGCACTTGGCGTTCTGATACATCATGCCTTCCAGGCCCTGAATGTCTTTTCCGGCCTTGGATGCCGGGCGTTCCTTGCGGGCCGCGAAGTTATGCAGCAGCGGATCGTGATCCACCTCCGGCTCACGCTTCAGGCGGTTGACGATGCGGGTCATGTTCAGTTCGCCGTAGCCAATGGCCACCAGCAGATCTTCTACCCCGGTGTAATTCAATTCCTCGGCAATTTTGTGCAACTTGCCGCTTTTCATGGCCTCGTCCACCACCGCACGGGTCAGTTCAGCTTCCAGCAGCTTGCGGCCCTGCTCCACGTGTTCTTCGCGGTAGTGCTTTTTATACCACTGCCGTATGCGGGACTTGGCGCTTTGCGTTTGCACAAAGTTAATCCAGTCCAGCCGGGGCGTACTTTTTTTGCTGGTAATAATCTCGATGATGTCGCCGTTCTTCAGCGCATGGTTCAGGGAAACGATTCTGCCGTTTACCTTGGAGCCGGTGCAAGTGTTGCCCACTTCCGTGTGGATGCGGTAGGCGAAATCCACCGGGGTTGAGCCGCGAGGCAGCACCACCACCCGGCCCTTGGGCGTAAACACGAAAACTTCGTCCCGAAAGAGATCCAGCTTGACGGAATCCACGTATTCCTTGGCGTTTCCGGCATCCTCTTTCATTTCCACCATTTGCCGCAGCCAGGACATTTTCTGTTCCTCGGCAGTCTGGGTCAGCTCTGAACCACCGCTTTCCTTGTATTTCCAGTGGGCCGCAATACCGTATTCCGCAATGCGGTGCATTTCCCAGGTTCTAATCTGCACTTCCAGCGGTCGCCCGTAAGGCCCGATGACCGTGGTGTGCAAAGACTGGTACAGGTTGCTCTTGGGCATGGCGATGTAATCTTTAAAGCGGCCCGGAATGGGGGTAAACGCATGGTGAATCACCCCCAGCACTTCGTAGCATTCGCGCTCACAAGTCACGATGACCCGCACCGCGCTGATATCATAGATTTCATGCACTTTTTTCTGCTGGGAGTTCATTTTTTTGTAGATGCTGAAGTAATTTTTCACCCGGCCGTAAATCTTGGCGTCAATGTGCATGGCCGCCAACTGGTCTTTAATTTTCTCAATCACCATTAAAATGGTGTTTTCACGCTCCTCCTGGGTCGAAGAAATCTCGTCCTCGATTTCGCGATAATGCGTCGAATCCAGGTAGCGCAGCGATAAATCTTCCAGTTCCGCCCGAATTTTCCCCATCCCCATGCGGTTTGCCAACGGGGCGAAAATCTCGATGGTCTCGGTCGCGGTCTTCACCTGCTTTTCCGGCTTCATATGCTCCAGGGTCTGCATGTTGTGCAGCCGGTCGGCCAGTTTCAGCATGATCACCCGCACGTCATCCGCCATGGCCAGAAACATCTTGCGGAAGTTCTCGGCGTGGGCGTCCTCTTTGGAAGCGAACTCGAATTTGCCCAGCTTGGTGACGCCTTCCACCAGCTTTCGCACCTCTTCCCCGAAGCGTTCCTGAACATCCTTGGGGCTGGCCGGGGTGTCCTCAATCACATCGTGCATTAAGGCGGCCATAATGGTGGGGGTGTCCACCGGAATACCCGCCAGGATAATGGCCACGCTCACCGGGTGGACGATGTAGTTCTCGTTATTCTTGCGATACTGGCCCTCGTGCATCTGCCGGGCGTACTCAAACGCCTCGGTAATGATGTTCAGATCCGCTTCAGGCCGTTCCTGCGCGCGAAGAATGTCCAGCAATTGCCGGAAAAGCTCGTCTTCCTTGAGCATACCAGTTTCGAATGGCTGCACGAAATGAGAATCCATCATATTGTTTTATTATAATCGCCTTCCACACCGGACATAACCCCCCAAGGCCGGAACCTTTTCCTCAATCAGCCGGATGATATAAAAATTCGTGGTTCCTATATAATCGAATGATGGACGTTTTTCTTTCATTCCTTGAGATTGTAGTTCTCTTATTCCTGATTGTCGGTTGCTGTAGCCTTTTTACCAACGCAATCGAGTGGACGGGCGATCGGTTCAACCTTTCCGAAGGCGCCGTGGGCAGCGTATTGGCCGCCGTTGGTACCGCCCTGCCGGAAACCCTGGTGCCGATCATCGCAATCGTATCGGGCTTGTTGGGCATATCGCACGTGAATGCGGCCAGCGGCCAGGATATCGGGATCGGGGCCATTCTAGGGGCACCTTTTCTGCTGGGAACCCTGGCCATGTTCGTCACCGCCTCGGCCATTTTCTACTTTGCGGCCACCAACCGGCGGGAAGCCAAGCTGAAAATTGACCACAAGCTGTTCCGGCGAGACTTTCACTATTTCTTTCCCGCTTACCTTTGCGTATTCGCCGCAGCTTTCATCCCGGTTCACGAGGTTAAAGTGGCCATCGCCATTGGGCTATTGTGCTTCTACGGCCTTTACGTATACCGCACCCTGAAGAAAGAACACGCCCCGGACTCAGAATTTGACCTGCCCGCGCTGATGTTCGCCCCCCGCAAAAAAGAGCCTCCCACCTGGATGATCCTGGGGCAACTGGCCATCAGCCTGCTGTCGCTTCTGGTGCTGGTGCATTTTTTCGTGGAAGAGATCAACGATGTGGCCACTACTTTAAGCATTCCGGCCATGCTGCTCAGCCTGATCATTACCCCCATCGCCACCGAGCTGCCAGAAAAGTTCAACAGCGTGGTGTGGATTCGCGCCAAAAAAGACAATCTGGCCCTGGGCAATATTACTGGCGCCATGGTGTTTCAAAGTTGCATTCCCCCGGCCATCGGGTTGACCTTTACCCCCTGGATACTCACCGGGCAAGGGATATTAAGCGTAGTGCTATGCCTGATGTCCTCTGTAATCGTCTATTTCACCGCCTGGAAAAAGCCCGCCCGCTTGCCTCACATCCTGTTTATCAGCGGCGTGTTTTACCTGATATTCCTTATTTTTGCCCTGTTCGCCCCCTTGAAATAAAAAAGCGGAATCCCGGTGCCGTCACTCGGCATTTGCTTCGCCAAGGCCAAACATGACACGCGACCGCAAAAACCATATCAACGCCTGAACGTTTCAGCCCTTGGGCGATTCATCCAGCCGTTGCAGTAAGTCCCTGATAATCCAGGCGTTGGGGGAGCGTTTGCCGTCTTCGGGGTGCAGCATGTCGGGCTGAACCAGCTTTTGCTTTAAAAGGGTATACTCGCCCACGTGCAGATGATCCAGGTTCACGAACACCCTGGCTTTCCGCAGGGAGGCGCGCTCAATCATTTCCCGCAAGTCCTGATCATACGGCTCTTTGCTGGGCGGCAAAAACAGCATGCTGCTCATGGGAATGGCGCCGTCATTAAAACGGTACAAATGGGTGTTCTTGCCCTGGGGATCTTCCGGGGTATAAGTGGGCAAATCCGCCATCTGGTTGTTCATGTAAGTAAACACAGAATGCACCGTGAACCCGTAAAACGGCAGTACCGTGGACACCATTTGCTTGGGGAAGGCCAGTGAATTATCCAGCACGTACCGGGGCAGGCGCAAAGGGTTGAAGGGTTCGTTGGTTTTGGTATAGCCGTTCACCAGAAAGCTGGCGTAGACAACGGTTTTTTTGCGGATTTCATCGGCGTTGGCATATTCCTGGTAAGGCAAAACCCGCGATCTCGCCGCATCGCCCAATATTTCGCTTTTGCTTTTTTTCAGGTCGCTGACATGGAACTGGGGCTTGGAACGGTCGAAGTTGTCCCATTTCAGCCCGTGGGTCAGGTTGCTTTTGCTGAACATGTAGCCCCGGTAAATGGCGCGATCCCAGAACCGGCGCACAGGCGAACGACTGGGCGGGTTCAGGTACTCGCTGAACCAGTCGGGGTCAAACAGCGGGGAGCCATGAAACGGCACTGCAATGGCAATCTGGGTGTCCACCTGATCCAGGATATCGGAGTCCTTTAACACTTCCCGCGCAATCACGCCACCCAGGCTGTAAGTCACCAGCATGAGCGGCTGCGAGGAAGGCAACCGGGAAAAGCGGCGCTTAATGTCTCGCACCAAGCCTTGAGCCTGCACATCCAGTTCCTCTTTGGAATCGTAGAGAAACACAAACAGCTTAAAATGCTTGCTGAACGCCGGGTCTCGATCGCTCATGCGATGAACGCCGCGCCACCAGGAATTGTGCTGGAACTCTTCCGCCCGGCCCGGCACCAGAATAACCGGGATGCGATCGCCCAGAGGGGTGCGGTCAAATTCATAAATCTGGTTCAGGCTACGCAAGGTTCTTTGGTGCGGCATTAACCACGGCGCGGCAGGGCCGTCCAGGCTAACGCCCATGCCAAAATGCGCAATCTGGGCGGGTTCTTTCGCCAAAGCGGACAAATCACCCAAGCAAAACTGGCTGATGAGAACACCCAACAGAAAGGGACAAGCCAGCCGAGAGCCTTTTATCGTTTTAAAAGTTGGAAAAGTTTGACAAGACTTGAAAAATGAAATCATTCAACATCCAATTTACAGGCTCGGTTCAATCTTAACAGGAAAGCCAACAACGACCCGAAAAGCTTTATATCTTCGTTATTTTGAAATTGTGACAGAAGGGCTTGCCCGACCACCACCCTCAAAAAAACGGCAATGCATGGCGTCCCCCATCCTAGAACCAAACCAAATGCCCATTGTTCCGCAGAACAGGGCATTTGGCTCAAAGAGAGGAACATTTGAAACTAGCAGCTTTGCAGCTGCTTTAAGCGGGGCTTGGCGCGCTGGTATTGCCTGGGCCACTCAGCATCCGCTTCCAGCGAATGCGCCGCATGCAGGGGCCAGTACGGATCCCTCAATAATTCGCGGGCCAGCAGCACCATATCGGCCTGCCCGTTGCGAACCACCGCATCCGCCTGGGCCGCATCGGTAATCATTCCCACGGCGGCGGTCAGAATATTCGCCTCTTTACGGATTTGCTCCGCAAAAGGCACCTGATAACCCGGCCCCACGGTAATTTTGGCATCCGGAACCAAGCCGCCCGAGGACACATCAATCAGGTCAACGCCCAACGCTTTCAGCGCCATGGCCAACTGCACGGATTGCTCCGCATCCCAGCCGCCTTCCACCCAATCCGTCGAGGAAATCCGGACAAACAAAGGCAGATGCTCCGGCCAAACCTGGCGAACATCACGGGTAATTTCCGTCACCAGACGAATCCGGTTCTCGAACGAACCGCCGTAAGCATCCGTTCGCCGGTTACTGAGCGGGGACAGGAACTGGTGCAACAAATACCCATGCGCCGCATGGAGTTCCAGCACTTTAAACCCCGCCTGCAAAGCCCGACGGGCTGTATCCACAAACGCCTTGCGAATTTCCGCAATACCCGACTCAGTAAGCCCCTGGGGCATTTGGGATTCTGAATCAAATGAGATTTCGCTGGCGGAAACCAACGGCGACCATCCGCCTTGTTCCTGGGAAACCGGACCGCCGCCTTCCCAGGGAGCAGCCGTGCTGGCTTTTCTGCCCGCATGGGCAATCTGGATGCCCGGCACCGAGCCTTGCGATTCTATAAAGCGGGCAATCCGGCGCAAAGGCTCAATATGCTCATCCTTCCAGAGACCCAAATCCGAAGGGCTAATCCGGCCACCCGGCTCCACGGCGGTTGCCTCCACGATTACCAGGCCCGCCCCGCCCACTGCGCGGCTGCCCAAATGCACCAAGTGCCAATCGGTCGCAAAGCCGTCCTCGCTGGAGTACTGACACATGGGCGAAACGCCGATGCGGTTTTTGAATTCAATATCTTTAATTTGAAGGGGGCTAAAAAGACTCATCTACCTGTCCTTTCTTCCTGCCAGACCAATCACGGCCATCTGTTTTTTTAACGAACGTATTTTCACTATAGCTTTGCGGGCAAAATAGTCAAGTAGTTGTTTAACTGTTTTAGTAAAGTGGTTTTAAAACCATTGAAGTTGCATCCCAGTTCCTTTAAGATGAAAAGGAAAGAACAACGCTAAAATCCGGATACGTCCCTTATGCCAGAACTTGATCTCAACCAGAAAGCCAGGGTGTTCAACGCCTTATCGGATCCCACCCGCCTGCAAATCGTGGAGCAACTGGCCGACGGCCAAGAGCGCACCAGCAAGGAAATTGCGGATTACTTGGGCATTACGCTGGCCCTGTTCTGCCACCATGCCAGCACCCTGAACCAGGCAGGCATCCTCATCAAGCGCAAGCAGGGCCAATCCAGCTACAACCGGCTCAACCTGGAAATGCTCCACCAGTGCCTGCACAGCCTGGGCGGCCCCTCAAGCCCTCAACCGGAATAGCGCCCTTTTCAACCAATACCGAATGCCTTCTCTGATTGACTCAGCAATGCCCTTCAGGAGCAACGCAAATCCTTCAGGAAGTTTTGTACTTAAACTGGGATGTTGTCCCTTATCATTATTATTGGAACAGAATTGAATGTATGGCATACTCCCCTTCTCCGTCTTTCAATAGACCCTATTCACCCCCTGCATTCAGGCCGACGGCAAGCCTTGCGCCAGTCTATCAGACACAAACCACAGTTTTCTCTCCCAGTTTCAATAAAGCTCAAACACTTGTTTCTCCTGCACGGACTCAACACTGGACGGTGCCTGCCGTGCAATCAAGCCAAGCAAATCAACCGGATCCTTTGTCGCTAAAATTGGCAGCAGAGCAGGGTATTAAGAGTGGAATGATTTTCAGCGTCCTGGTTTCTCCGCTGATTTATGGACTGGAACGCTGGCAAGGAACGCCAACCTTGCTTGAGCAAAATGTAGAGTTTATCGAACGGTGTTTCAAAGGAAAAAAAAGCCCACTGATCTGGTCAAAACCGCTGACACGCAATGCCTTTACGCATCTGCTCTCCAGCGTAACGGGAACCTTGCTGGTTGGCACCACGGCGGGCGCCGCCATGGGCATATGGATAGTGAAACGGACTCGCAGCCGTCTCAATGAGATTCAACAGCGCCTAAGTGCACAGCAACAAGGGAATGATACGCCCAAACCCCTCAACTTGCTGCACAAATTGGGAATAGCGGAAAAACCCGTCACAGATCCCCAAAAGGCTTATCAGGAATTGATGACTGAGGAATTAGACCGAGATAAGGCCTTTACAAAGTGGGCTTCCCTGATTGCAATGATGAAAGTCGTACCCCTCGCAATGAGTATGCTGGCATATTGGATCATATTAAAAACACTACCCAAAACATGGGATTCCGTTGTCATTAAGCAAGCGCAAACTGCGCTTAAGTCCTCTCTCCACTTTGCAATGATTGCCAAAGTGCTGGCCCTCCCCATTGTGGGAGGCCTGATTGCCCAGAACATCGTGCCCTGGATCAAGAAGCAGGTGCAACTCAAAGATACAGCCCACTATGGCATTGCCGAATAAAACAGCATGAATAAATCAGAAAAAGGCCGACACCTGAAAACGCCCGGCCTGTTTTTGTTAGAATAATTCTCTCGATCCTCTTCCCAATAAAGGTTAGACCATGCCCATGACTTCCACACTTGAACCCAAGCACGCCCCGGCCCATTATCCGGGCATCTGCAACAACATTACCAATGCGATCGGCCATACCCCGCTGGTACGGCTGAACCGCATTTTCAGCGAATTTCCGGAAACCGCCGTGCTGGCCAAGGTGGAATATGTGAACCCCAACGGTTCCATGAAAGACCGCATCGCCCTGCGTATGATTGAGCGGGCCGAGCAGGAAGGCAAAATCAAGCCCGGCGACACGCTGGTGGAACCCACCAGCGGCAATACCGGCCTGGGACTGGCCATGGTTTGCGCCGCCAAAGGCTACAAGCTGGTGATTACCATGCCCATGAAAATGAGCGAGGAAAAACGCCGCCTGATTCGCGCGTTTGGCGCGGAACTGATTTTAGCCCCCACCGAACTGGCGCATGATCATCCCGACAACTACATTGAAGTGGCCAAGCGCATCGCCCGCGAACGGCCCAACACCCATATGCTGAACCAGTACGAAAACCCCGGCAACCCGGAAGCGCACTATTTAACCACCGGCCCGGAAGTCTGGGAGCAGACCCAGGGACATATTGATTACTTTGTATGCGGCATGGGAACCGGCGGCACCATTACCGGCACTTCCCGCTTTTTAAAAGAAAAGCACCCCGGCATTCAAATCGTCGGCGCCGATCCGGTGGGTTCCATCTTCTCCGGCGGGGAAGCGGGCCAGTATCAGGTGGAAGGCATCGGCTACGACTTTTGGCCCCAGGTGTTCGATGTGAGCCTGGTGGACAAAATGTACACCATTACCGACAAGGAATCTTTCGCCGAAGCCCGCCGAATCGCCAAGGACGAAGGCATGCTGGTGGGCGGGTCTTCCGGCACGGTATTAGCCAGCACTCGCAAATTGCTGCAGGACAACCCGGCGGCGCTTAAAGGCAAAACCGTGGTGCTTATGCTGCACGATAGCGGCCGCAGCTACCTGACCAAAATTTATAACGACGAATGGATGCAAGAGCAAAATCTGCTGTAGCCAGGAATAAGCCCTCTTCGTTTAAGGTAATTGCGTCAAGATCTGCCGGGCCTCGGCCTGCCAATCGGTGTGCCGCTCCGTAAGAATCCTGTCCCATTCGGCCTGATCCATCAGGACGTTCAGAAACACGTTTCTGGCGATGCAGGTTTCATTGCGATCCAGAATCAGGCTTAACTTGCGGTGGATGTCTTCCAATTGGTCGAGGCAATGGAACAGCAGGCAGGAATGCAGGACTTCCTGTTTTTCCAGCTCCAGCGCCGCCTGAATGAGTTCCTGCTTGTTGATGATGAGTACATTGTTTTCGTTTTCATGAGTCATGGCCTGCGCCCCCTTATTTCCAACAAAAAAGCCAGCCCCGAGGGGCTGACCGGAGGTTTGTAAACCGTAGACAAACGGTCCTGGCGCTTTTGGCGCGGACGCTTGGACAGGACGCCAGCCTCCGGTCAATACCGGAAAGCTGCACGGTTTTGGTCGTGCCGACCATTGTCTACGGGGTTACAAAGTCCCGGTCGCCACTACGCAGCGACACCGCCAGAATACAGGAAAAGACAAAGCCTCGCAAACAACTTGAACAAGAAGCAAAAACGCCTTTCAACAAGCCCTTGAGCGCCTCAACCGCGTATGCGCATTGTGTCAAAGCGCTGCTTAGAGTAAGCTATTAGACTATTTTTACAAACTATATCCAGAGCAAAGGACTTGTCCCATGCAGTTCAAAACGCTTGCCATCCATAGCCATCAGCACCCAGACCCGGTAACCGGCGCGGTGATTAACCCCATCTACCAAACCTCCACTTTCGCGCAGGAAGACGCAGGCGTCCACAAGGGCTGGGATTATTCCCGCTGCGGCAATCCCACCGTGGATACCCTGGCTGCGGTGCTGGCGGATCTCGAAGGCGGCAAGCACGGCTACTGCTTCTCCAGCGGCGTGGGCGCGTTAGTCACCATGTGCAACGCCCTGTTCAAACCCGGCGATCATCTGCTGATTGGCGACGACGTGTATGGCGGCACCTTCCGCTACACTACCAAGGTACTGTCCAAGTACGGCATTGAACCTAAATTTATCGACATGACCGATCCGCAGAACGTTGAAAAGGCCATTCGCCCCAACACCCGCATGGTGTATATGGAATCCCCCACCAACCCGTTGTTGAAGCTGGTGGATATTGCGGCCATCGCCAAAATCGCCCAAAAGCACAACATTCCCACCTGCGTGGACAACACCTTCGCCAGCCCGTACCTGCAAAACCCCATTGAAATGGGCGTGGACATTGTACTGCACAGCACCACCAAGTATATTGGCGGCCATAGCGATGTGGTGGGCGGGGCGCTGATTTTGAAAGACGACACCTACAACGAGGTAATGCGCTTCCACCGCAACACCATTGGCGCCAACCCCGATCCGTTCAATTCATGGCTCACCCTGCGCGGACTGAAAACCCTGGGCCTTCGCATGGATGCCCACTGCGCCAGCGCGCTGGAGCTGGCCCGCTTTCTGGAAGCGCATGACGGGGTGGAAACCGTATTTTATCCCGGTTTGCCGTCCCACCCGCAACACGCGCTGGCCAGCAAGCAAATGCGCGCAGGCGGCGGGATGATTTCCATTCGCATTAAAGGCGGCGAGGCGGAAGCCCGCAAGTTCCTGAAGAGCGTGAACGTGTTTACGCTGGCGGAAAGCCTGGGCGGCGTGGAATCCCTGATTGAACACCCGGCCACCATGACGCATTTATCCGTCGATCCCAAAGTTCGCCAGGAAATCGGCATTACCGACAACCTGATTCGTCTGTCGGTGGGCATTGAGGATGTGGCCGACCTGAAAGCCGACCTGGAACAGGCGCTGAAAGCCGTTTCATCTACCGCCAAAGCCGCAGCGGTTTAGGCAATCGCCCCGTGTTGAAACTCGGCATTATCGGTCAGCCGCTCACGCACAGCCTTTCGCCGGTGTTGCATGCAACGCTGATGCACCTGCTGAAAGTGGACGGCGAATACCGCAAGTACGAACTCAAGCCGCAGGAGCTGGACAAGGCCATTGCCTCGTTCGCGCGGGATGGCTTGCGCGGGTTGAACGTGACCATTCCCCACAAGGTAGCGGTGATGCCGTTAATGGATGCCCTCAGCCCGGAAGCGGAACTGGCTGGGGCGGTGAATACCATTGTGTTTGAGCAGGACGGCTCCCGTAAAAAAGGCCACAATACGGATATTGCAGGCTTTATCCGCAGCCTGCCCGATAGGTTTACCGACCGGGCCGCGGAAGAAAACGTGCTGGTGCTGGGCGCAGGCGGTTCCGCGCGCGCGGTGCTGACGGGGTTGATTCAACTGGGCATAGCCTCCATTACCTTTGCGGTGCGGGACCCGCAAAAAGCGGTGCCGCTGCTCAGCCATGCGGAAGTGATTAAGCAGGCGTACCAGGCCAACACTAAAACGGCGACGGTATCCCTGTTTTCACTGCCCAGCCTGGAAAGTTTTACCGGCCTGATTAACACCACGCCCATCGGCATGTGGCCGGAGGACGGACAAAGCCCGCTCACGCCCATTCAACTGGAAACCTTGCCTGCCGGGGCGCTGGTTTACGATTTAATTTACCGCCCCACCGAAACCCGCTTGCTGCAAGACGCAAAGGCTTTGGGCCTGCATCCTGTCAACGGGCTGGACATGCTGTTGTATCAGGGCGTCTGCTCGTTTGAGCTGTGGCACGGGCAACCTGTCCCGCCCAATGTCATTCCGCCCGTGAGAGCGCAGTTACTGCAATCGCTGAGCAAGGATGTTTCCTGAGCGATCGGTTATTCGGTACAATAGATACAAGCAACTTGGGGCAAGCGCAACCTGCGCTTTGTTTACAACAGGTTCAACTTTCAAGCTTCATCATGCAAAGGTAGGAGAGTCATTATTATGGGGTCTGCAAAAACCCGCTTCAGTATTTCCAGCGAAAAAGCCACCGGCATTCAGGCGGACGGTCTGGTAATTCCGGTGTTTAAAAAGGCGGAAGCCAAAACCAGCGGCAAAAAAGACACTCAAAAAGCAGATCCGGCCAGCCTGATTGTATGGCCTGTTTCGCTGGATAAAGCCCTGCGGGATGAAATTGAGGCCATTGCCAACGAAGAGAAGTTTGATGGTAGCAAAGGCAAGTTGCTAACCGTCCGGCAATCTTCCGCCAACAAATTGGCCGCCCGCCGTTTGATTATTCTGGGCTTGGGCGAAGCCGACAAATTGCAGCCCAAACACTGGGAAGCCAACGCACAAAAAGCGGTAGGCGCCTTGCTGGGCATTAAAGAAGCCAAAACCATCGCCATTTTGCTGCCCGACAACACCGAAAAACTTTCCGGCGAAACCGCCGCATCGTTGGCTGTGGACGCCGTGCATCAGGCCACCTACAAATCCATGGAAGCCAAAGAACCCGGCCCGGAACTGCAAAAGGCCATCCTGCTGACCCAACAAAAAATTGGCCCAGCGGCTTTGCAAAGAGCGGAAGCCCTGGCAACGGCGCGCAGCCTGGTAAAGGATTTGGTGAACCATCCTTCCAACCTGAAAAGCACCAACACTCTGGTGGAAAAGGCCAAGACCATCGGCAAAAATTCGGCCATTAAAGTAACCGTACAAAGCAATACCCAGTGGATCGAAAAAAACATGCCCTGCTTCTACACGGTGGCAAAAGGCTCCGTGGCCACCGACCCGCCAAAGTTTATCAATTTGCGCTACCAGCCAAAATCCGGCAAAGCCAAAAAGCACATTGCCATTGTGGGCAAAAGCGTGATTTTTGACACCGGCGGCTATCAGGTCAAACCGGGCGATTACATGGTGACGATGAAGGGCGACATGACCGGCGGGGCCGTGGCCCTGGCCACCATGCAGGCACTGGCCGAACTGCAACCGCAGAATATCGAGGTATCCGCCTACCTGGCCGCCACGCCCAACAAAATCGACAGCGACGCCATGATTCCCGATTCCATTGTGAACACCACTTGCGGCAAAAAGGTGGAAATTCGCCACACGGACGCCGAAGGCCGACTGACGCTGATTGACGCGGTGGCAAAGGCGGTGGAGAACCAACCAGATGAAATTATCACCATTGCCACGTTAACCGGCTCGGCCTCGCAGGCGGTGGGCTATTACATCGCGCTGATGGGCAACGACGAAGCCCTGAGGGATCGCGTTTCCGTGGCCGGTAAATCGCTGGGCGAGCCGATTCAGACCCTGGATGTGAACGAGGACGATTACGAAAACATTAAAAGCAAGCTGGACGGCGCGGATATTATCAACACCTCCCAGCGCAAGCACCGGGGGGCGCAATCGGCGGCGGCCTTCGTGATGAGCGGCGCGCCGGACACCATGCCCATGGCCCACCTGGACATTGCCGGGGCTGATATGACCGCCGATGAGAAAGCCACCGGCACTTCGGTCAAAACCCTTATTCAGTACTTACTGAACGAGGACGAAAGCCTGAACAGCGCCAAAGCCTCTCCCCCCAAGGCAAGTGGAACAGCCAGCGCAAGACCCAAGGCCATTAAAGCGCCTTCCAGCAAAGCCAAAGTGGCAAAAGCGGCGGCCACTGCCCCGGCAAAAGCCAAGCCCGGCGCAAAAACCGCCAAACCGCCCAAAAAACCGACCGATCGCAAACCACCCAAAAGCAAGCCAGCCCCTCGCAAAAAGGGGAAGTAAGAAACTAAAGTAAAATCGGACAAAACCGGGCCAGCCCAGTCGGTGGTAATTTCAACCAAGCGACTGATGCGCCCGGTTTTCGCTTGCCGCTATGCTGAAAGCAAATTACCAGTTTAGGAGCATTTGGCATGCGATTTTCCAGGTCTTTGGTTGTAGCTGGCTTTTTGGGCGCTTTGGCGATTACACTGACGCATGGCATTTGCAACATCTGTCGGGCGGACGTGCTGCATTTTCATAGCGGAAAAGTGATGCAGGGCAAACTGAGCCGCGTGACCGGCGACCTGATTGAATTTGCCGAAGGCGGCGGTTTTGGCAACCTGCAAGTGGTGCGAAGGCTTACGTTAAGCAACCGGCGCGACGTGGTTGAAACCCGCAAGAACGAACGCTATTTCGGCGAGATTATCTACGTGGACAAATTCAAGGTGGATATGCAGACCCCCACCGGCATGGTTAAAATCAACCGGCTTTTGGTAAAAAACGTAGTAATGGGAACGCCCATGGAACAACCGGGTTCCCCCGACCTGAAACGGATTCCGGTCAACCCGACCGCACCCGGCGGAATGAACGAGAACTCCGGCATGGCCCCGACCGATAATCACGCTGTCGTCAGTTACCCGCCGGTCTCTTCCGCCACAGAGGATGACGCAGACAATAGCGCCAGCTTTGCAAAAAGCCAGCCCGGCGAAGACGAGGACGCCATTCCCGCAGTGGACAGAAATTACTAAACACCCGGTTTAATTGTCTGCCATCATAATTTCACAAAACAATGTCGGGATGCCAGCCTTTTATCAGCCAAATCCTTAACCAAACGTGCCGAAGAAGGGATTGCCATCGCAGTTACCCGGATCAGTCCCATCGGGCTGATCATAGGCAAACAGGCTATCCCGCTCGTAATCGGACGGATCCAGTTTGGGCTTGGTGCGGGCGGTGCTGCCTTTATCAAACGTTTCGCCCAGTAAGCCGGTGGGGTTCATGCCATCCAGGTACACTCCGCCGTCCTTGGTGTAGGCATCAAGGTTAATGTAGGCGTTGCCGTTATCATCCTGATTGGTCTGGAATTCCAGTTTATATTCGGAATTGCCGACGCGAACCAGATCGCCATCGCGGGTAATGTAGCTGCCCTTGCCCAATTGCCTAGTTTCACCGTCTTCCAGTTCGTAAGCGTTTGCGCCGGTACCCAGCGTTACCGTGCCATCGGTATCGATATGCACCTGCTTGCCGTTCACCACCAGACCGGCTTCGGTCATGTAGGTGCTCTTGCCGTCCTCTGATTTCTCCAGGTTGCCGTTGACGCTGAGACCCTTGTCTTCCAGCAGGCTGAAAATACCTTCATGCTGAAAATCGTATTTACCGCCATCCGCGTCGTCAATATGCGGATCGCCCCATAAACGGGCATGCTCGTTGGGAGCCACCAGGGTTGTAGAGTTATCGTAACTATTATCGCTATTGGAATAGGTGCTGATTCTGGTCGGTGTATAGGAAGGAGTAAACGCATCGTTGCTGGAAGAACTCAGGCGATTTACCCCTGTATAATTGTCGATATAGTTGCGTCCCAAATAGTTACTGGAAAAATTTTTCAACTGATTGTTGTAACCACTGAATAAAGAATCCGTGCTGTAGCCAGCAAGCCCAAAGCTGGGCATGAAATTTGAATACATCATTGCCATACGCCCTAACAGCCTCTCTCTTTCTCGCTTTGTCTTTAACCTACGCCTAAAAAATATCTATGCCTGGAAATTAACCGCTCTCAAAAATATAAAAACAATCATTTGATTTCTTGTTCTAATTTATGTCCACATTGTTACAATCAAATTCCATGCGCCCTTAAAATTAAATTGGGAGTCTCCCTGCCTTTCCGCCAACCCAAAAACCAAAGCGCCGACCCTGTCAGAATCGGCGCGAATTTAACGGGTATCAGGTTTTACTTCACCGAATGGCGACCTGCTCCGGTTGAGGCGGGTACAACTCCACCCAGGCTTTTAACCGACGTTCGGGATGTTGTGCGTCGGGGTACAGAATTAGCGTATTCAGCTCGCCGGGCCTCAGGTCACGGTCAATGGCAATGCGGGTACGCAGGCCGCTTGGCGACACTTTCAAGGTTTTTCCGTTCAACTGCACTTCCACCGGCGTCTGCCTTTTAGGCAGGATCACGCCGGGGTCGCTATCCTGAACCCACAGGACGCCACGGGCCTGGGCCACGTCAAATCGGGTAAACACCGGCTTGGGCGCCAAATCCGCGCCCACAGAAATAGGTAGCGACCCTAGACTGATCCCCCGGTAATAATGCTGCACAATCTGCGGAAACAGGTACCCGTGCTTGTGCATCCAACTGGCCCCTAACTGGCTTAAGCCAACGCCATGGCCAAAACCACCACCCTGGGCGACCATGCCGACCAGTTGGCCCTGGGGGTTTTTCAGAGGGGTAAACACCACGTTGCCGCTGGGCAGCATCTTGGCGTCTTTTTTAAAGACCTTGCGAATCAGGAATTCCTTTTTTACCACCCAAACGCCTTTGCTGCCTGTAATTTGCACGATCATGGCTTTGCCGGAAATCCCGCGCTCCAGCACCTTGATATCTTTAAGGACACCGATGGAGCCGCCGGGCTTGAGCCAAGGACTGACAAAATCCTTGGTGCTGTTGTCCTTGGAAACCTCAATCAAGCCCTGGTTAATCGCCATTTCCAGTTGGGGGCGGGTCCATTGCTTACGCCAGCGGTAATACGGAGAATCCACGTCGAAGCTCTGGTAGCCGGGATCTGTCCAGAACTTGCGCGCGCCCACTTCAGTCCTTAAATCCAGATCGGTTGGCATGGCGAAATCGGGGCCGCCTTTCAGGTAGGCGATGGGCGGGGCCGGATACTGCTTGGTGAGCGGATCGGAAAACGCGTTGGAATAATCCTCCGCATAACCGCCATGAGAGGAACTGAACAGCGCCAGAATCGGGTCGCCGTTATAGAGGCCCACCAGCCCTTCGGTGTCGGCAATCGCCCGGTTGCTGTCCGGGGTTTCGGTCTGAGCGCCCAGATACACCTGGCAAAGTTGGGAATCGCAGATATCAAAGGTTTTCCAGGGCTTTTCCCTGGGGCGCACGGCATAATTCCGGGCAGCGATGGCCTGGGCTTTTACCGCCTCCAGGCCGTAACGCATGGGTAATTCATTGGGAACAACGGCCTTCAGGTAATCTTCAAGCGAAACCACGTTCACCACGCTCAGCTTGGCCGGCGAGGAGGAAGCCCGCACCACTTCCACCACCCCCCGGAATTCGGGATGCTCCTTGCGGCGGGTAATGTTCATAACTCGCACCCGATCGTTCGGGTTTACCGGCTCCACCAGCAAGGGGCCAGCCACCGGCATCAGTGAAGTTGGCAGCACCGATGGCGGCAACGGCGTAGGCAACGGCGCTACTGCCGAGACGTGAGGAGCCTGGGCCACGGCGGCATTGCTTTTAACGGAAAACCCGGCCCGGTTCACGGTAATGGTAATCAAATCCCCGGCTTTTCCCGCCAGAATGGGAGAGCCAGTCAGCTTATCGCGAATGGTGAACGGCCCGGTGGCGGAAAGCTGGGTAACAGGGTATTCCAGGGAGGTCATGGCGTCATTGCTGATGCCGACTCGAATCAAGTCCGCGTTAATGTAGGAATTTTCCAGGCTTAACCCAGCAAAAGCCCCGCCTTTGAACCAGTTCCAGCAGCCTGAGACGAGCAAGGACACAGCCATTGCCCCCACCCATAAACATAGGTTGCCTTTTTTCCCTGCAAAAACGGAATTCAAGCTCAATTTAACGCGCTCCCATTACTCTCTATGCCGACTTCCAGCATTTTAGCCGATTTTCATCGGGTTTTCATCTGGCTTCAGGCAAAGCCTGTGCATTATGATGTCTTCAATCACAATGCGTACCAATGAAATGACGCATAAAACGCAGGCAAGTTTCCAGACCATGAAATTGATTGCAAACCTCTCGGAAATCGACCAGAAAGCCATTCACCAAGCCGGAATTCCGGCGGAAACGCTGATGGAATTGGCAGGCGAACATGTGGCCCAAAGCGTTCAGGCCCATTGCAATGCCGCAAAACGGGGCGTGATTGTTTGCGGCCCTGGTAACAACGGCGGCGATGGCTTTGTGTGCGCCCGAAAATTATACCAGGCCGGGTTCCAGAATCTGACGGTGATTCATACCAGCACCACTTACAAAAACGAAGCCCTGGCCAACTTTGAGAAAATCCTGCTTAGCCTGCCGCTTCCGGTCATCAATGCCAAGGAGCAAACAGAGTTGGCAGTACAACAAATTGGACAGGCGGATTTTATTGTGGACGCCCTGTTCGGCAGCGGCTTAGCAAGGCCCATCGCCAACGTGGAAGCGCGCCTGGTGAGAGCCATTAATCAGGCGAAGCCCCATGCCTGGGTTCTGGCCGTGGATTTGCCATCCGGCATAGACGGCGACACCGGGCAGGTGCTGGGCTGCTCGGTTCAGGCAGATAGTACTTTCACCTTCGCTGCCGGAAAGCCCGGCCTGTTCCTCCATCCCGGCAAAGCCCATGCGGGAACGGTTTCCATCGTCGATATCGGGATTCCAGCCCGGTTGCTTGCCGAGGATGAAAGCCCCATTCGGCTGATTACCACCCCAGAAGCCCTAACCTGGCTGCCTCTCCGCTTGCCGGACAGCCACAAGTACAGTCACGGGCATGTCCTGATCATCGCCGGAAGCCAGAAAATGCCAGGCGCGGCAGTTCTTAGCAGCGAAGCCGCCATGAGCGCGGGAGCCGGGCTGGTGACACTGGCCGCACCTGAAAGCGTATACACACAAATGCCCATCATGCCGGAAATCACCCGCCTGCCGCTGCCCGATCCGCATCATCTAAGCGCGGCCTCCCTTCCGGTGATTGAAGAAGCCATGGCCAGCAAGCGGTTTAACGCTGTTGTAATTGGCCCCGGCCTGGGCAATACTCCGGAAACCTTCGACACGGTTATTACCCTACTGGAAGCGTTAAAAAGCACCAGCCTGAGCGTGATTGTGGACGCCGACGGGCTGAACGCCCTCAGCCAAAGCGACCTGACGCTGAACGAGCGGTTTATTCTGACCCCTCACATTGGGGAATGCGCCCGGCTGCTCCATGCGGAAAACAGCGTGATTTTATCGAATCTCATACTGGCCGCCCAGCAGGTTCGGGAGAAATACGGAGCACAGGTGGTTTTAAAATCGGCCTCTACAGTCATTGCCACGTTGAACCCGGATGATTCCAAAGCCTTGTGCTGGATTTCCCCCACCGGCAATCCGGGCATGGCCACTGCTGGCAGCGGGGATGTACTGAGTGGCGTCATCGGGGCGGTGGCAGGGCAGTTACATGCCCAAAACCAGCCGGTATGGCAAGCGGCAACGCTGGGCGTTTACCTGCACGGGCTGGCCGGGGACGCCGCTGCCACAGCGCTCACCGAATACGCCATGCGCGCTTCCCATATTACCCGCCATTTGCCCCAAGCGTTTAAAATACTGCTATGAGTTGTATTCCCATCAAGAAAATCCAGAAACGCGATGCGGCCGGAGAGTTGAAAGAGTACTTCGCCGTCCCCTCGGTGGCGATTGCTACTCCTCAAGGCCGCAAGCTGATTCCAAACCCTGCTGGCAACGAGGCCAACCTGTTTGAGAGCCTGGAAGAGGCGGAAGAGGCCATTCGGCGCGCCGGGTTCGACTTTGAGTTCGAAGGCAAAAAGACCTATATCCTCAGCCAGCCTTCGGCAGGCCAATCCCCGGCCAGAATAACCGGCAACCCCCTGGAACAGTCCATCCCCATCCTCATCCAGCACTTACGGGACAGGGAAGCGGCGGTAGTGGCGAACGCGGCTTTCGCGCTGGGTTCCCTGCGGGCGTTTGCCGCGCTGGATGAACTGGCGGATCACTTGGGCCACGATGACCCCACCGTGCGCAAAAACATTGCCGAAGCCATGGCCAGGCTGGGAACCGGCGCGCTGCCCCGATTGCGGGAAGCCTTTGAGAAATCCCGCAGCAGCAGCCATAAAAACGCGCCATATATCCGGCTCACCGTTATGTTGTCGTTTTTGGAAATGCTGGAGCTGGGAATGGGCAGCACTCTGTCCGATCAGTTTTTACCGCTGGCCGTAGCTGCGCTGGAGGATGACAGTTGGCTCGTGAAGTCCCAAGCCGCTCTGGTAATTGGCCGCACGGCGCAAACCCTGGAAGAGGAACGCAAAAAAGCGGAGCAGCAACGACGGGGGTTAAAACCTTAAGCGCCCCGCACAAATGCTTCTAGTGAGGCTCTTTTAGCGCGTCCTGAAAAACCGTTTCATCCTCCAATTCAGCCGAATCGGGCTTGTTCAGCAGCCCCATGCGTTGCTGGAAGCTTTGGAATTTCAGGAAGCCGACCAGCGAATCCATCTGGTCATCGTTAAGAGGGCCACCATCCTTTTGGGAAAAAGGCGGCATCTGGGGCGATTTCGGGGAGCCGTTGGCAATTACCCGCCGCATTTGCGCATGATACGCCTCATTTTCATAGTCGCCCCCCAGCAGGGAAGGCCCGGCGCTGTGGTTCCCCATGGCGTTCACCCCATGGCACATGGCGCAATCCGCCAGAAAAAGCGCCTTGCCGGATTTTCCTTTGCCCGCATTGGCGTGGCATTTGGCGCAATCGCCCTTAAACAGGGCCAGCCTGTCCCTGGGTTGCAGGTTAATCCGGGCATGGCCTTCCATGGGTTTTGGCAACACCTCGCCCACTACGAACAGGGGCAAATCGGGACGTTTGGGGTCGTTGCTATGCACGGTAATGGTTTTGCGCAGCTTGCCCAGCTTCAGGCTGGTGTCCAGTTCCACCCGAATGCGGGTAAAATCGCCGGGAGCCACCACTTTTTTGCTCACATCCGCAACCGTGCAGCCGCAGGAGGTATCCACCGCCGTAATGCGCAAATGCTGCCCGCCAATGTTGTAGAGCAAGAAGGAAGTGCGCTCTTTACTGTCGGTCGGCACCTGGCCAATATCCCTCACCCGATCTTCCACGGAAATAATGGGCGGCTCGTACACGGAAATCACTACGGGCTTGCGGCCCGGCGTCGCCAGGATGTACCAACCGGCGCAAAAGGCCAGTAGCGCCATGATCCCGATAATTACCAGGCGTGACGGGGAGCGCATGGGAAACAACCTCGCCTTTCTGAATGCTTCCAAACTCTTTCCAGTGCAAAGCTCATTTTTCGGAGCCGCCAATATCTTTTCCATTGTAATCCAAATTGATTTTGCCGGTTGCAGTGGTTCCCCCATTCTTTTACCCTGAAGGAATGCGATACAGACCCTTGGGAAGAACCGGATTCCGCGTTTCAGAAATTGGCTTTGGCGGCTGGGGGATTGGCGGAAACCGGCATGGCAATAGCTATGGCGAGACAGATGACGCCATCGCTATTGCCGCGCTAAACAGAGCTTATGAGTTGGGCTGCAATTTTTTTGACACCGCCGATGTTTACGGCCACGGCCATAGCGAACGACTCATTGGGCAAACGTTAAAAGGCTGGAAGCGGGACGAAGTACTCATTGCCACCTGCGGCGGGCAGGATTTTTCGAAGGAAGCGCTGGCGAAATCCGGCGGGGCCAAACCCAATTTTTCGGGGGAATACCTGCGCAAGGCGGTGGAAGCCAGTTTAAAACGTCTGGATGTGGAGGCAATTGATTTATACCAGCTCCACACGCCGCCGCTGGAACTCATCCAGCACGGGCAAGCATTTGAGGTGTTGCGTGAACTGAAGCGGCAAGGCAAAATCCGGTTTTATGGCATTGTGATCCATGATCCGCAAGAGGGGTTGCAAGCCATTCAGCAAGGGCAGGTGGACGCCATCCAGGCCATTTACAACCTGTTCGACAGGCGCATTGAAAACCGCCTGCTGGAAACCTGCGCCAGCACCCAGACCGCCCTGATTGTTCGGGAAGCGTTGGCTCGTGGATTCCTGAGCGAGCGAATGCAAGAGGGCATCTGCTTTGAAAAGGGCGACAACCGGGCCGTCTGGCCCAAACCACTGATTACCAAAAAAATCCAGGCCGCCGAGCGCTTTAAACCTCTTGTGCCGGAAAGGTACGCCAGCCTGGGGCAACTGGCCATCGCTTACCCGCTGGCCAGCACGGCGGTTTCCACCGTGATTGCCGGATGCAAAACCCCGGCGCAGGTGGAAAGCAACCTGGCCGTGGCCAGCCTGCCGCCCCTCTCGTCTGAAACGCTGGGCGCAATAAATCAGATTCAGAGCCTTTTATAAACCAGACCAGATTCCTTACTGACAGAACCTGTACCCGGTTGAATGGGAGAGAACCACACCCCCGAGCCACCGGGCAGCCGCAAGGAGATTTTTGGATGGGTACAATCAACCGACCGTTTCCGGCGACAACCGCCAGTTATCGTCCTCGAACACCCGTAAACCCGCAGGCCAACCCAAGCTTGGCCCCTACGCCGCCATCCTTACTGGCGCCGCCAGATCCCATGGCGCTGGTGGCCCGTCTGGGCTTGCAAACCCAAACCCAACTGGATGGCCGGGTACTGTATAACGAGCCATTGGCTCAAAGCCTCGCCAACTGCCGGGAAGCCGCCATTTCGCCGCTAAAAACGCTTTTCCAGAGCGCCAGCGCAACCCTTCCCATGGTGGAAGGCTTATATGCCGCCGAGAAAATGGCCGAACTGAACGTAAAAGGGCTGGAGCAGCTTTACCCCGCGCTGGCCCGTTGGAACAGCCATCCCGATCCAATGATCCAGATGCATTTAGCGCGCTTTTACCGTAAAATCAACGAACCGAAAACTTTCGGCCCCATGCTGTCCACGGCGGTCAATTATGCGGTCAACATGTATCCCATGTCTTCATCCGCATCGTACAACGTAACCGAGGAAGTGGGGGCCACCTTGCTAGAGCAGATAGCAACCCGCACAGCCAGGGAAACCGTCCGGCAATTGCTGCCCTTCCTTCAGCCAAAAGCGCAGCAGCCTGTCCTCCCGCCGTTTCCCAAACAATGATGTTTCATTAGTAGAGGAGAGAGTAGCGCGATGAAAGACACAGCCATTTCAGAAGCCAATCCCACGCCTTATCATGCCCCTTCCCGCAGTGGATTGACCCTGCCCACGGTAGGCATCGACATTGGCGGCACCAAAATCAACGCCGCCGTGGTGGCTCCGGGCGAAGAAAACCTGCTGTCCCTGATCAACGCGCCTACCCCTACCGATTCCGTCCAGTTCCTGAACACGCTGGTGGACATGGTGGAAACTCTCAAGCAAAAGCACAACGCCGTCGCCGTCGGCATTTCCACGGCCGGGGTGGTGGACTCCATCCATGGCCGCATTCTGGGTTCCACCGGCAACATGCCTGCGCTTAAAAATCTCTCCAACTTGCGGGAACTCCTCACAGAACGGATTAACCTGCCCGTGCATATGGAAAATGACGCCAACGCGGCCGCTTACGGCGAATGGCGCTCTGGTGCGGCAAAAGGCGCGGAAAACATGTTCGCCATTACGCTGGGTACCGGCGTGGGCATGGGTATTGTGTTCAACGGGCTGATGTACCGGGGTTCCCACTTTTACGCCGGGGAAGGCGGGCATATTGCCATTTCCTACCATCGGGAGCGCAAATGCACCTGCGGCCGCTGGGATTGCTGGGAAGCCTTCGCCTCCGGCACCGGCCTGCAAAAAACCGCCGAACTGACCGTGGAGGCCGCCCCGGAAACTGCCCAGGCCGAATTCCTGCAAAAATACTGCGCCGATGGCAAGGTGACCACCTATGCCGTCATCGCCGCCTGGAAAGACAACAACCACATTGGCGTACAGATTATGGACGACTGGCACAATCATATTGCCGTTGGCTTAGGCAGCCTGATTAACGTAATGGACCCCGACATGATCGTGGTCGGCGGCGGCCTGGCCCAGTTCGTCAACTTTGAACTCCTGCAGGAGCGCACGCGCGAGCGTTCCATGAGCAACAATTTCCAACTGGTTCCGGCTACGCTGGGCAACCACGCGGGCATTGTGGGAGCCGCTTACCTCGCGATGGAAACCTTGAAATAAATGCCACCCACCTCTAAAAAGC